>NZ_JANLOA010000025.1:0-23894 GCF_025466035.1 Pseudomonas sp. 20P_3.2_Bac5
GGCGAGCACGCTCCCACAACAAAACGCGGCGCCCCCCGCCCGCCCCCCCCCCCACGGCGGCAGAGCGGCCCTGAATTTGCCGCCACAGATTGAAATACTTTCCCTGTGTAGTAAAACGCCGCTACAACTGTAGGATCAACGTCCCTTTTTTGATCTCAGGTTGATATGACAGCGTTCTCGGAGCCCCCCAGTAGCAGGCCTCTCCGGCCTTCCTTTCTTCACCGTCCTTGCGACGCTTCCTGCATGAGTGCCCAACCATGGAATGGCTAGCCGATCCCACCGCGTGGCTGGGACTGGCCACGCTGATCGTCCTTGAACTGGTTCTGGGCATCGACAACCTCGTCTTTATCGCCATCCTCGCCGACAAACTGCCGCCCCATCAGCGCGACCGCGCGCGGGTGATCGGTCTGTCGCTGGCGCTGATCATGCGCCTGGGCCTGCTGGCCTCGATCTCGTGGATGGTGACGCTCACCGCGCCGCTGTTCGAGGTGTTCGACAAATCCTTCTCCGGCCGCGACCTGATCATGCTGTTCGGCGGTGTGTTCCTGCTGTTCAAGGCCACCATGGAATTGCACGAGCGCCTCGAAGGCCATGTGGTGCAAGCCAACGGCCCGGTCCGGCATTCGGCGTTCTGGCCCATCGTGGCGCAGATCGTGGTGCTCGACGCAGTGTTCTCCCTCGATGCGGTGATTACCGCGGTCGGCATGGTCGAACACCTGTCGATCATGATGATCGCGGTGATTTTCTCGATCGGCATCATGATCGTCGCCAGCAAGCCGTTGACCCGCTTCGTCAACGCCCACCCGACGGTAATCATGCTGTGCCTGGGCTTCCTGATGATGATCGGCTTCAGCCTCACCGCCGAAGGTCTGGGCTTCCACATTCCGAAGGGCTACCTGTACGCGGCGATCGGTTTCTCGATCCTCATCGAGCTGTTCAACCAGTTGGCCCGGGCCCGCCGCAAGCGCAGCCTGCAGGAACACCGGCCGCTGCGTGAGCGCACCGCCCATGCCGTGCTGCGCCTGCTCGGCGGACGCCGGGTCGAGGCCGACGAGGTCGGTGAAGAAATCGCCGACCTGGTGGGCGACGGCGAGGAACAGGTGCTGTTCGACCGCCGCGAGCGGGTGATGATCAGTGGTGTGTTGAACCTCGCCGAGCGACCGATCAAGACGGTGATGACGGTGCGCGCGGAAGTCGATGCCATCGACCTGGCGCAGCCGCCCGAGGTGATCCGCAACGCGCTGATCAATTCCTCGTATTCGCGCCTGCCGCTGATTCGCGGCGGCCGCATCGAGGAACCGCTGGGCTACGTGCACAAGAAGGAGTTGCTCAAGGCCATGCTCGCGGGCGAGCAACCCGACCTGGAGCAACTGATGCGGGCGCCGCTGAACCTGCTGGAGAGTTTCAGCATCCTCAACGCGCTGGAGCAGATGCGCGCCGAGTCGACGCACATCGCCTTCGTGGTCAACGAATTCGGTGATTTCACCGGCGTGTTGACCATGACCGACATTCTTGAGTCGATCGCCGGCGAGTTGCCTGACGCCAGTGAAGTGGAAGGCCCGGGCATCGTCGCCGACCAGGACGGGTATCTGGTCAGCGGTGCACTGAACCTGCGCCAGATCCAGGCGCAGATCGGTTTTGCCGCCAGGCCGACCGACGACTACCAGACCCTCGCCGGGCTGGTGATGAGCCTGCTCGATCGCCTGCCGAGGGTGGGCGACCAGTTGGCCTGGAACGACTGGCGGATGACGGTAGTGGAGGTCGAGGAACGGCGGGTGCGGCAGGTTCGCCTTACACCGGCCGGCGCCGCTGACGGAGCAGGTGCCTGACGCCTTCGAGCACCAGCACCACCACCGCCAGCCAGATCGGCAGGTACGTCAGCCATTGATCCTGGGCGATGCTTTCGCCCAGGAGCAGGGCCACCATCACCAACAGCACCGGCTCGACATAGCTGAGCAGGCCGAACAGGCTGAACGCCAGCATCCGGCTGGCCAGCACATAACTGATCAGCGCCAGGGCGCTGATCGCCCCCAATAGTGGAATCAGGCCGTAAAGCTGCGGATGGCTGGCCAGGTCGTCCGCGCTCAGCGGGCCCTTGATCACGAAATACAGCGCCGCCGGCATCAGCAGGCACATGTCCGCCCACAGCCCGCCGAGGTGGTCGGTGCGCAGCCGTTTGCGCAACACGAAATAGATCGGATAACCACCGGCCACCACCAGGGTTTCCCAGGCGAAACTGCCGTGCTGGAACAGCTCGTGCCCAACGCCGGTGATGGCGAAAAACACCGCCACTTTCTGCAGGCGCGACAGGCGTTCGCCGTACACCAACCGCCCGGTCAGGACCATGGTCAGCGGCAGCAAGAAATACCCCAGCGACACTTC
Source organism: Pseudomonas sp. 20P_3.2_Bac5 (assembly GCF_025466035.1). NCBI lineage: Bacteria > Pseudomonadati > Pseudomonadota > Gammaproteobacteria > Pseudomonadales > Pseudomonadaceae > Pseudomonas > Pseudomonas sp. 20P_3.2_Bac5. Next base: position 2,383 of record NZ_JANLOA010000025.1, read on the forward strand.
CAGGCTGCGCCCGTGCAGCGGCGCCCAGAGAAACAGCCACAATTGCACGCCCATCAGCGCCGACGTGCCGCACAGGCCAAGGAGTAACGCCGGGGTCCGGCGGATGCGCGCCAGCAGCCCGGTGACCAGCGGCCAGTCGCGGCTGATCAGCATGAACAGGGTGACGCACGGCAGGGTCAGGAGCATGCGCCAGCCGAAGATTTCCTCGCCATCGAGCGGGGCGAGGAGGGAGGTGTAGTAATACATCACGGCGAACAGGCAGGATGCCATCACCGATAAAGCAATGCCTCTGGACAAGGGGGCCTCGATACAACGAAAAGCGGGGGGAAGGATTGACCGGTCATGATCTCAGGGGCACCACCGGTTCGGCAACCGTCGCCCCGGTCGGTTGTTCGGCCAGAGCGTTGATGAAGTCGTTCAGGGGCATGGGCCGGCCAAACAGGTAGCCCTGTTGGTAATCCACCTGGTAGCGGGCCAGGTAGTCGCGTTGCTCGGTGGTTTCCACGCCTTCGGCGACGATGCCCAGGCCGAGCTTGCCCGACAGCTCGATGATGCTGTCGAGAATGTGCAGCGACAGCGCATCGACGCCAATCATGGCGACGAAGCTCTGGTCGATCTTCAAGTAATCCACTTCGAACTGGCGCAGATAGCTCAGGCTCGACTGGCCGGTGCCGAAATCATCGATGGCCAGCAGCACGCCGAGCGCGTGCAGGCGTTCGAACAGGTGGTCGGTGGTGTCGCTGGGGATGATCGGCGTGCGCTCGGTCAGTTCCAGGGTGAGCCTCACCCGACCGGGCGGGAAGCGCGCCAGCAGTGCCTGGCAATCGTCGTACAGGGAGAGGTCCTGGCAGTGCGCGGCGGTGATGTTGATGCCCAGGTGGAAACCGTCCTCGAAGGTATGGGCCAGCGGCGCCAGTTGCTCGCCGACCTTCTCCACCAGGCGCCGGGTCATGGGCACGATCAGGCCGCTGTGCTCGGCGTAAGGAATGAACAGGTCGGGGCGCACCAGGCCCTCGCGCGGATGCTGCCAGCGCATCAGCACTTCGGCGCCGGACCAACGGTAGTCGCCGTTGCGCACCACGGGCTGGAAGTAGGGGAGGAATTCGTCGGCATCCAGCGCCCGTTGCAGTTCCGCCCGCTGCGACGAAGCGCGGCGCAACTGCCAGTAGCAGGCGGAGCCGGCGCTGACGCCGAGAAACAGCAGCAGGCCAAACAACGCCGGGTATTCGCTGCGTATCAGTTGCCAGGTCTGCCCGGGGCCGAAGCCGCTGTGCAGGGAAAAGGCATAGCGCTGCGAGCGCACCTGCTCGGCCGCCAGGGCGTAGCCGGGCACCGGGCCGTCGTTGACCTTGCCGCGCTGGTCGATCCAATGCCCGCCGACCTGCAAACGCAGGTCGATGTTCGGTGCGATAAGGCGCAGGGCGCTGGTCAGGTGGTCGCCGTCGAGGGTGCTGATGGCGCCTTTGTCGCCTTCGGTGAGGCGGTACACCAGCAGCGGATGGCCGGGTGACACCGAGTTGCCGTTCATCAGCCACAGGCTACCCTCGGTGTAGTCGGCCGGATTGACCTTTTCCCGGAAGTCGCCGAACAGCGAGGTGCAGTAGATCTCGTCGTGGAAGGTCAGGTTGGTGGAGCGCACAAAGGAGCGCCGGGTGACCTGCTCGCGCAGTGCCAGGTTGACTTGCTCGCAGGGCTGGCCGGCCAGTGGCAGCAGGTCGCGGGCGGCACCGGCGACGTTGTCCAGCACCCGCTCCAGGTGGCTGACCGCTTCATGCGCGCTGCCCAGCGCCCGCGCCTGCAATTCGCGTTGGGCCTGCCAGTGCATGATCGCCAGGCCGCAGACCACCGGGACTGCGCCCACCAGCCAGGGCACCAGGCGGCGCGTGAGGCGGCCGCGGTTACGGGAATACTGCAGGGGCATGCCGGGTCCGTCCGTGTGTTTGGTGTTCGCTCATGATAGCGGAGAGATAACCGGGCGCCGGGGTGGGGCGCCTGCTATTGGTTGTAGGCGGGGCGCGACAAATTCATTTACGCCCTGTAGAATCGCGTTACGCATACAATAATAAGGTTCCCCGCCTCATGGGGAATCAAGCCCGCCGGGAATGGTCCCCTATGAAGTGTCATGGGTTCAAACTGATTTATGGTGACTACCTCGCCCGCAGTGTGAGGGGCATCTCTTGCGCGCCACCAGATTCTTCCGCATCGACCGCAGGTAACGCTGGCTACAACCGTTATTGAACCGTTTTGATGATGAGGAATACGAACATGGCAGATATCTTCGAGAACCCGATGGGCCTGATGGGCTTCGAATTCATTGAATTCGCCTCGCCGACCCCGGGCACCCTTGAGCCGATCTTCCAGATCATGGGCTTCACCAAGGTCGCCACCCACCGCTCCAAGGACGTACACCTGTACCGTCAGGGCGATATCAACCTGATCCTGAACAACGAGCCGAAAAGCGTCGCGTCGTATTTCGCCGCCGAGCATGGCCCGTCGGTCTGCGGCATGGCCTTCCGCGTGCGCAACGCCCATGCCGCCTACGCCCGGGCCCTGGAGCTGGGCGCGCAGCCGGTGGAAATCGAAACCGGCCCGATGGAACTGCGCCTGCCGGCGATCAAGGGTATTGGTGGTGCGCCGCTGTACCTGATCGACCGCTTCGAAGAAGGCAGCTCGATCTATGACATCGACTTCAACTTCATCGAAGGTGTAGACCGCAATCCGGTCGGCGCCGGGCTGAAGCTCATCGATCACCTGACCCACAACGTCTATCGCGGGCGCATGGCCTACTGGGCCGGCTTCTACGAGAAGCTGTTCAACTTCCGCGAGATCCGCTACTTCGACATCAAGGGCGAATACACCGGCCTGACTTCCAAGGCCATGACCGCGCCGGACGGCATGATCCGCATCCCGCTGAACGAAGAGTCGTCAAAGGGCGCCGGGCAGATCGAAGAGTTCCTGATGCAGTTCAACGGTGAAGGGATCCAGCACGTCGCCTTCCTCACCGACGACCTGCTCAAGAGCTGGGATACCCTGAAGCAGATGGGCATGCGCTTCATGACCGCGCCGCCGGAAACCTACTATGAAATGCTCGAAGGTCGCCTGCCGGCTCACGGTGAGCCGACCGCCGAACTGCAGTCCCGCGGCATCCTGCTGGACGGCTCGTCCAACCCGGGCGACAAACGCCTGCTGCTGCAGATCTTCTCGGAAACCCTGATGGGCCCGGTGTTCTTCGAATTCATCCAGCGCAAGGGCGACGATGGTTTCGGCGAGGGCAACTTCAAGGCGCTGTTCGAGTCGATCGAGCGTGACCAGGTTCGTCGTGGCGTGCTTAGCGCCGACTGACTAGCTGAAAAAAAAACGCCGGCATGCCGGCGTTTTTTTATGGGTTTTCAGTGGCCCTTCGCGAGCAAGCTCGCTCCTGCACGAGCGGCGCGGCTCATGATGCTGTAGGAGCGAGCTTGCTCGCGAAAGGCCCCAACAGGTTCAACCGCTTTGCATCGATAAGCCCATGTCATACCCGCCGCGCGGTGGGCTGGCGTCGACGGTACATCGCCCAGTAGCTACCGATGGCGGTCATCAGGCCGACCAACAGCAGCGACGGGGCGACGGCCAGGCTGTTTTCCAGCAACTGCCGGGCGGTGTGGCCCGGCCGATAGCCGACGTGCAGGGTGTAGCCGTACATCGGCGAGACCAGGCTCGCGTACTGCTCCATGTCCACGATGCCGGCGTTCTCCTGCACCTCGCCGCTGGCGCCGATCGATGTCGGCCCGAATTGCAGGATCACATTGGCCGGCTCACGGATGCCATTCAGCAGGCGCTGAAGAATCGCGCCGTCAGCCACCGCCAGTACACCGTAGGGATATTCCTGCAAGCGGTAGTAGAGAATCGCCGAGTCCGGGGTGTTGTCGTTGCCCGGTTCCAGGCGCAGCCGGTGATTGAAGTAGTCGCCGGGATCCACCAGCAGCCCGGACTCCCCGCGCAAGGTGCTGCAATAAGCACGATTCTCCCGGACCAGTGTCAGCGAACGCAGCTCGGGGTTTGCCACCACCTCGGTGTACAGCGTCGGCAGGGCCTTGTCGCACGGTAACTCTGCGAGGTTGAGTACCTTGTTGCTGGCCCCGTGCAGGGACTCGATCAGCCCGTCAACGCGCCGCAAGGCTTCGCGCTGGGCGGCATCGACGGACTCTTCGAGCTTCTTGTCCACCTGCCAGGCCATCACCAGCAGGCCACAGGCAACCGGTGCCAGACCGATCAACAGTGTGGTGAGCAGTTCGAGCAGCGCACGACCGGAATCAAAAGTACGAGAGGGCATGGTTCACCTATGTTGGAGGGCAGGGCCCGGCGTGGGGAAAGTCGCCGGGCCGAAGCCGATCAGCATAAGTGAGCGCTATACACCACTCCTGTACGAGAGCCAGACATGGCGTGTGTGAATGGTCGCTTCGTCGTCGATGGCTAACGGCCGCTTTTGCCTGCCAGGGCGGCCACCACCAAGTGGCCCACCGCGGCGCCGGAGGCCGGGTTCTGCCCGGTGATCAGCCGACCTTCCTTCTGATCGGCAATGGCGAAGGCTTGCCAAGGCTCCTCGGCCTTGCAGTAGAGACCGCCACGGGCGCTCAGCTCGGTTTCGGTCAGGTACGGCACGACCTTGTCCAGCTCGACCAGTTGCTCCTCGATGTTGGAGAAACCGGTCACTTCGCGGTCCTTGACCAGCAGGCTGTTGTCGCTGAGCTTGATGTTCAGCAGGCCCACCGCACCATGGCAGACCGAGGAGACGACACCACCGTTCTCGAAAATCTGCCGGGCGATTTCTTGCAGGTCATGGTTGTCGGGAAAGTCCCAGATCACACCATGGCCACCGGCGTAATAAATGGCCTGGTAGTCCCGGGCCTTGACCTGGCCCGGCGCCAGAGTGGTGCCAAGGCGGTTCATGAAGGCCTTGTCGTCGTACCATTGCCAGTCGATGTCCTGGGCCATGCTCAGGCTGTGCGGGTCGACCGGCACATAGCCGCCGGTGGGGCTGACGTAGTCGACGTGATAGCCGGCCTTTTGCAGTACATCGGCGAAATGCACCGCTTCGCCCAGCCACAGGCCGGTGGCGCGTTTCAGGTTGGGGTATTTGGCTGTGTTGGTCAGCACCACCAGAACTTGCTTGCTCATTGCGGTGATCCTTTTGAAGGGGTTGCACAGGCGGCAATTCGTGGACAGCAAAACGTATACAGCATAGCCGTCCGGCGAAAGCCCGCCATCCGCTATGGCGATGTGCTAGCGTTTAACCTTGATGCCTTGAATCAGGAGAGCCGGACATGGCAGATGCCCAGGAGCAATCGCAGGTTTTCATGCAGGCGGCCATCGACGAGGCGCGCAAGGGGCTGGAAGAAGGTGGCATTCCCATCGGTTCGGTGATCGTCCACAAAGGCCGGATCATCGGCCGTGGCCACAACCGCCGGGTGCAGCAGGGCAGTGTGGTGCTACATGGCGAGATGGACGCGTTCGAGAACGCCGGCCGGCAGAACGCCAGCGTTTATGCCGAGGCCACGCTGTACACCACGCTGTCGCCCTGTTCGATGTGCAGCGGGGCGATCCTGCTCTACGGTATCCGTGAAGTGGTAGTTGGCGAAAACCACACGTTCCTCGGCGAAGAAGCCTTGTTGCGGGAACGTGGGGTGCAGGTCACAGTGCTACAGGATGAGCACTGCATCGGGCTGATGCGCCAGTTCATTCAGGCGCAACCCGCCCTCTGGAACGAAGACATCGGGCAGGAGTCCGAAGCCTGAGTACCTGTAAGGAAGCGACTCGAACATGCACATCATTCATGTCGAACCCCGCCCGCTTCAGCAAGGCGGAATGAGCGAAGAGGTCCGTCAGTTCGACTGGAGCAAGACCTCCCTTGGGCCGATGCATCGCTGGCCGGCCTCGCTGCGTATCGCCGTCGATTTGTTGCTGGCGTCCAAGTTTCCCGGCTGCCTGGTCTGGGGCCGTGACATGGTCAGTATCCACAACGATGCCTTCGTGCCCATTCTCGGCACCAAGCCGGCGCCCTTGGGGCGTGGCTTCCACGAAGTCTGGAGCGACGTCTGGCACGATGTCGGCGCCTTGGCGTTCCGGGCCCTGCAGGGCGAGGCGGTGTTCCAGGAGAACCTGCCGCTGGTGACCAGCCGCAACGGCGTGCTGGAGCAGGTCTACTTCACTTTTTCCTACAGCCCGGTCAGGGACGAGAACGGCGATGTGGTCGGTTTTCTCGATACCGTGCTGGAAACCACCAGCAACGTCGAATCGGAACGCCAATGGCGTGATCTGGCCTGTTCGTTCGAGAAACAGGTTCAGGAGCGCTCCACCGAGCACCAGCGTCTGTGGGAACTGTCCAGCGACTTGATGCTGGTGGTGCAGGGTGATTTGCGCCTGCGCACCGTCAACCCGGCGTGCCGGCAACAGCTTGGCTGGGACGACGGGATTGTCGGGCAGACCCTGCTCCATATCGGTCACCCGGATGACGCCGCCAATCTCGCCCAGTTGCTCGATGGCACCCAGCAAAGCGGCGAAGGGCGCTTGCGCCATGTCGACGGGCACTACCGCTGGTTCAGCTTCGGCGTCATGCCCGGTGCCGGCAGCGTTACCTTGGTGGGGCGCGACATTACCCAGGAGCGAGAGCGTGAAATGGCCTTGCGCCAGGCCGAGGAACTGCTGCGCCATGGCCAGAAGATGGAGGCCGTCGGCCAGTTGACCGGGGGCATGGCCCACGATTTCAACAACCTGCTGGCGGGCATCAGCGCCAGCCTGGAAATGCTCGAACGGCGCGTCGCCAAGGGCCAGACCCAGGACCTCGGCAAATACCTGCACGCCGCCCGCCAGGCTTCCGAACGTGCCGCGCAACTCACTCACCGGCTGCTCGCCTTCTCCCGTCGCCAGCCGCTGTCGCCGCGTCCCACCGACCTGAACGACCTGCTCAATGACATCCAGCCGCTGATTCTCCAGGTGATAGGCCCGGACGTGAACCTGCAACTCCAGGTCGACCCGCGGCCCTGGCTGATGCTGGTCGATATCAGCCAGATGGAAAACGCCCTGATCAACCTCTGCGCCAATGCCCGCGATGCCATGAACCGCCGTGGCAGCCTGAAGATCAGCACCAGCAATGAGCGTTGCGAGACCGCCATCCCGGGGCGCGATCTGCCGCCCGGCGACTACTGCTGCCTGCGGGTGGAAGACGATGGTTGCGGCATGGCCGCGGAGATTGTGCAGCGCGCCTTCGATCCGTTCTTCACCACTAAACCCGTGGGCGAGGGCACTGGCCTGGGCTTGTCGATGGTCTACGGTTTCGTCCGCCAGTCCGGCGGCGGCGTGTGGATCACCTCGGAAGAGGGCCGCGGCACCCGCATCGAATTGTTGCTGCCGCGCTACGTCGGCCCGTCGCTGCCGCTGCCGCAACCTCTTAAAGTGCTGCCGGCAAGCCCGGCGCAATTGCGCAACGAGCGCATCTTGCTGATCGATGACGAGCCGAACCTGCGCATGTTGATCAAGGAGGCGCTGATGGATCAGGGGCTGGAGGTGCTGGACGCCGCGGATGCCACCAGCGGCCTGGCGTTGTACGACAGCGCCGGCCCGATCGATCTGGTGGTTTCCGATATCGGCCTGTCGGGCGGGATCAGCGGCGTTCAGGTAGCACAGCGGTTGCGCAGCCGTTCACCGGACCTGCCGGTGCTGTTCATCACCGGATTCACCGAAGAGGCCCTCGACCCCTGCGATATGCTCGCACCGGGCCTGGAACTGATGACCAAGCCCTTCGGCCTTGACGCGCTGGTGCACAAAGTCACGGCGATGCTTCACCCGACCCGGCCACTGTTGGCGGAAGGGGAGGTGCGTTCAGTCTGACCGGCCCGGCTGGCCAGACGCTCCAGCACCAGGTACACCGCCAGCGCCACCAGCAATGGCAGCAGGAAATACACCGCCCGATAGCCGATCAGCGCCGCCAGCAGTGTGCCCTGGCTGTATTGCCCTTGCAGCAGGGTGATGAACACACTCTCCAGCACCCCCAGACCCGCCGGAATATGAGTGATGACCCCGGCGATGCTGCTGACCATCAGAATGGCGAGAATGGTCGGATAGCCGGCCTTGTCCGGCAGCAGCGTGTACACCACCAGCCCCATCAGCGCCCAGTTGCCGGCGCCCATCAGTGCTTGCAGCAGCGCCAGGCGCCAGGACGGCAGGCGGATTTCCTGCCCGCGTACCTGCCATTTTCGACGTCGGGAGAAGCGGCATGCCAGCAGGTACGCCAGCGCCACCAGCAGCATGCCGATACCGATCAGACGCAGCCCGGTGCTACCGATTTCCAGCCCCGCCGGCAGGCGCGGGAATCCCATGGCGAAAAGGCTGCCGGCCACCAGCAGATAGCCCAGCCAGTTGGTGACCAGGCCGAGGCCGAGGATCCGGGTGATGGTCGGCGTGTCCAGTCCCAGCCGTGAATACAGCCGATAGCGCAGCGCCACGCCGCCGACCCAGGCGCTCAGGTTGAGGTTGAAGGCGTAGCAGACGAACGCCAGCGGCAACACCCGGCGCGCGGGCAGGGTATGTCCGCTGTAGCGTCGGCCCAGCAGGTCGTAGCTGGCGAACAGGGTGAAGCTGCAGGCGACGAACCCCAGCGCGGTCAGCAGTACGCTGGGGCGGTAGGAGGTCAGCGCCTGCCAGACCTCGCCCCAGTCCTGGTTGCGCAGCAGCATGAACAACAGCACCGGGACAAGGATGAAAAAGGCCACGGTCAGCACCTGCCGCGCGCGTTTCCACAGCGAATGACGACCCTTCATGACAGCCGCTCCTGACCGATGTCGGCCTGGTACAGCGGCTTGAGCCGTGGCTTGTGCGCCGGCAGCCAGCCGACCAGCGCGGGAAAGTAGCGGGTGAAGTGGAACGTCAGGAAGATCAGCGGCGCCCGCCACCAGTAGCCGCGCAGCACCCGTTGCAGGGTCACCCGCTTGCAGCGTTTGTGCATCAGTTCATCGAGGTGCTCGAACAGGCGCTGGTTGAAGGCTTCGTCGCGGATCACCAGGTTGGCCTCCAGGTTCAGCGACAGGCTCAGCGGGTCGAGGTTGCTCGAGCCCACGGTCGACCAGTGCCGGTCCACCAGCGCCACCTTGCCATGCAGCGGCCGTTCGCAATATTCGTGAATCTTCACCCCGTCGCGCAGCAGGTAGTTGTAGAGCAGCCGCGAACACAGCCGCACCCATGGCATGTCGGGCATGCCCTGCAACACCAGGGTCACGTCCACCCCGCGGCGGGCGGCGTTGCGCAAGGCCCGCAGCAGGCGGTAGCCGGGGAAGAAATAGGCGTTGGCGATGATGATCCGTTCATGGGCGCTGACGATGGCCCGCAGGTAATGCTGCTCGATATCGGTGGGGTGCTCGTCGTTGTCGCGAATGCACAGGCGCATTCGCGCTTGCTCGCTGTCTGGTTGCAGCACCGGCGCGCGACGCCACCACGCGCGGTGGCGGCCGCCAAGGCGGGCGCGGCTGTCGAGCAGCTTGAGGGTGGCCTGGCGCAGGTCATCGACGATCGGGCCGCGCACCTGCACGGCGTAGTCCTGCTTGGCCATGTCGCCGAAATCGCCCAGGTGGTCCGCCGAATAATTGATCCCGCCGATGAAGCCCAGGCTGCCGTCGATCACCAGGATCTTGCGGTGCAGCCGGCGGAACAGGTTGGTGCGCACGCCCAGGCGCATCGGGCTGGGATCGAAGGCCTGCAACTCGACGCCGGCATCGAACAGCGCCTGCAGGTACGCGTGGCTCAGTTCCGCGGTGCCGTAGCCGTCCACCAGCACCTTGACCCGCACGCCGCGGCGGGCAGCGTCGATCAGCGCCTGTTGCAGTTCGAGGCCGACCTTGTCTTCGTAAATGATGAAGGTTTCCAGCAGCACTTCTTCATGGGCCTGGCGGATCGCCTCGAACGCCGCCGGGTAGTATTCCTCGCCGTTGATCAGCAGTTGCACGTGGTTTTCGTCGCGCCATTCGGTGTTCATAGCAGTACCTCTACACAGAGTGGCAGGTGATCGGACAGGTGCGACCAGGGTTTGCGCGCCATCACCCGTGGCGCGCGGGCCCGGGCGTTGCGCAGGTAGATGCGGTCCAGGCGCAGCAGCGGCCAGCGCGCCGGAAAGCTGCGCGCCGGCGCGCCAAATGTCTGGCTGAACACTTCGAACAGGCCGCTGGCCGCCAGCACCGGGTCGGCGCGCTGGCGCCAGTCGTTGAAGTCGCCGGCCACCACCACCGGGGCGTCCGCCGGCAGGCTGTCGAGCAGCCGGCACAGCAGCGCCAGTTGTTGGCTGCGCTGCTTTTCGTCCAGGCCCAGGTGCACGCAGATGGCATGGAGCTGCTCGCCGGCCGGCAGCGACAACACCGAATGCAGCAAGCCGCGCTGCTCGCTGCCGCCGACGCTGACGTCAAGGTTCTGGTGCTCGAGGATCGGAAACTTCGACAGCAGTGCGTTGCCGTGCTCGCCGTCCGGGTACACCGCGTTGCGCCCGTAGGCGAACACCGGCCAGAGGCTGTCGGCGAGAAATTCGTATTGTGGCTGCGGCGACCAGCCGGGATAGCGCTCGCCGTGGCGGCTGTGGCTGCCCAAGACTTCCTGGAGAAACACCAGGTCGGCGTGGTGGCTGCGTACCGCCTCGCGCAATTCCGGCAAGACGTAGCGCCGGTTCAGCGGGCTGAAGCCCTTGTGCACGTTCACCGTCAGCACCCGCAGGACCTCCAGCGGCGCCACCTCGGTCAGGTCCACCGGGCGTTGCGCCTGACTCATGAAGTGCCCTCGCTGCTCAGCATCTGCGCCACCTTGTCTTGCAACTGGCCGAAGCTGAAGGGCTTGTTCAGCACCTGCATGCCCGGGTCGAGACGGCCCAGATGGGCCGATGCATGTTCGGCATAACCGGTGATAAACAGCACCCGCAGGCCGGTGCGCAACTTGCGCGCCACCTCGGCCAATTGGCGACCGCTCATGCCGGGCAGGCCGACATTGCAGATCAGCAGGTCATAGGCGCGGCCGGAGCGCAGCAGGGTCAGGGCCAGGTTGCCGTCGGAGACGTCCTGGCACTGGTAGCCCTGTTCGGACAAGGTGTTGCGCACCAGTTGGCGCACGGTGTTGTCGGACTCGACGATAAGCACCCGGCGCTCGTTGCTGCCCTGTGTCCTGACCGCTTCGGCGAGCACCGGATCGGGGCTTTCCGGGTGATGCCGCGGCAACAGCAGCTCGACCTCGGTGCCCTGGCCGACGCGGCTGTGCAGGTTGACGTGGCCATGGGACTGGCGGCTGAAGCCATAGACCATCGACAGGCCGAGGCCGGTGCCCTGGCCCATCGGCTTGGTCGTGAAGAAGGGATCGAAGGCCCGGTCGACGGTGCTTTGCGGCATGCCGCAACCGTTGTCGCTGACGCTGATCCGGACAAAGTCGGAGCCGGCCAGCGGGTGCGCCTCGGGCAGCGGGCGGGGCAGGTGACGATTGCTCACCACGATACGCACTTCGCCGCCTTCGGGCAGGGCGTCGCGGGCATTGACCAACAGGTTGTCGAGGGCTTCCTGCAATTGCCGGGCATCGGCCTTGGCCGGCCACACCTGTTCGTCGATCTGCACCTGCAGGCGCACGCCCGGTCCCAGCAGGCTGCCCAGCCGTTTGCGCTCCAGCAGCGCGGCGAGTTGCACCGGGCGGTCGTCCAGCGATTGCCGGCTGGAAAACGCCAGCAGCCGATGGGTGATGCTGGCCGCGCGTTGCACCGCGCTCAGGCCGATGTCCACCAGCTTGGGAATGTCCTCGGGGCGCTTCTGGTTCAGGCGTTGGCGGATCAGTTCAAGGCTGCCGCCGATACCGGTGAGCAGGTTGTTGAAGTCATGGGCAACGCCGCCTGCCAGTTGGCCGATGGCTTCCATCTTCTCGTCGTGGCGCAGGCGCTGTTCTTCTTCGCGCAGGTGGCGCACCCGCTCTTCGGTCTGTTGTTGCAGGCTGGCCAGCTCCATGCCCTGCTGGCAGGAGTAATACTGCCGGCGGCGGGCACGCAGCGATGAGTGCGTGAGGTCGAGCAGGTCCTGATCGGGGAAGGGAAACGGCAGCACGAACAGGTTGCCCAGGCCCAGGCACAGCTCGGGACTGCTGCTCACATGGCGCTCGCCGTCGCCGAGCAACACCACTGGCAGGTCCGACCACTGGGGCTGGTGGCCCAGGTAATGTTGCAGCGCCGAGTGATTGAAGCGGTCGAGACAGGTGTGGGCGATGATGGCCATGCCGGCGCCGTGGTCCAGCGCGCCGCCCAGTTCCTCCAGGGTATCGATGGCCAACGCACTGACACCGGCCTGGTCCAGCAGGCTCAGCGCCAGGCCACTGATCGCTGGCGGAGCCAGGATCAATGCACGCTCGCTGTTGGCTGACGAATCGTTCACGGTCGATCTCCTTTGATAGCGCGCAAGCGGCAGGCCGCAGGCACTGTCGCACTATCACTGGACCACGCCGTTCACGACGGGGTTCAACCGGTGTTGCCAGATGGTTCGGGGCGGCCTAGAGGCCTTGCTGCACCAGGGGGTCGTCGGGGTTCTGCTGCTCCAGTTGGGCCAGCAGCACCTGCACATTCTGTAATTGCCCGCTCTCTTTCCAGTACTCGATCAGCAAGACCCGCGCCTTGCGGTTCGCCGGCTGGCGCGACAGCACCGTTTCCAACTGCTTTTGCGCCGCGTCGAGCTGGTCGAGGCTGTGCAGGCTGGTGGCCAGGGTGTAGCGGTAATCGTTGTTGTCCGGCTCCAGCTCCAGCGCCCGCGAGAAGGCCAGCAGGGCGTATTCGTTCTGGCTGTGACGCAGCAACCAAAGGCCCAGTTCGTGTTGCAGGAACGCCGATTCCGGGTGGCGTTGCAGTGCCGACGCCAGCACTTCGCGGGAGGTGTCGCCCTGACCCTGGCTGTCCAGCAGGCGGACCTTGGCGGCGATGGCGTCGAGATTGTCCGGCTCCAGCGCCAGGGCGCGGTCCAGCGCCGCGTTGGCCGCCTGCAAATCCCGCTCGTGGATATACAGCCGCGCCAGGTGCACCTGGTCCTGCGGATATTCGGTGCGCAACAACAAGTCCTGCTGGTACTGCTCGAGGACTTCCTGCAGCGGCCCGAAGTACAGGCCCACTTCATCCGGCGTCAGCCCCAGCAGCGCGTCCACCGCGGCAAACCGCACGCTTTCCTCCTCGTCATCCAGCATCGGCCCCAGCACCAGGCTGCGCTGCGCCGCCGGCACCAGCGCGGCAATGCTCTCGACGGCCGCACGGCGGACCAGCGGGTCTTTGTGTTGCAGGTCCTTGCGCGCCAGCTTCAGCGCCAGCGGCGACGGGTAATTGGGCAGCTCGGCATACAGGCTGGCGCGGCGAATCGGCGACAGGTCATCACGCCCCAACTGCTGATACAGCACCCGCGCCGCGCCCGGCAGCCCGTTATGCGCCTGGGCCAGCGCCTTGGCGTAGGACTGCTGCAGCGCCGGAGTGGGGGCGGGGGGATCGTTGCGCAAAAACAACCCGGCCAAGGCGAGAAGCAACAGCACGACAAGGCCGGCCAACAGATAGACACGCGGTCTGGACATGCAGAATCCGGGAAAATGGCTTACGGAAAAGGGGTCAAGCTTGGGTCAGGTAAATGGTTGAGTCAATGTGTGGGGTATTGGCTGCGGTCTTTTGGCGATATTGACGCCGGATTTCCAGCTCTTTAATATCGCGCCACCAATGATGGCGTAGTGATATCGGAAGGATGCCGATGCTGTTCACCCACCACTTTCTGCCGAGCGTGTTGCTCTGCCTCGTGGCAACGGGGCTGACCGCTTTCGCGCCCGTGTTTGCAGCCACTCCGGGCGAGCAGGACCTGATCCGCGACCGCCAGGACCGCCTGTTGCAAGAGCAGCAACGCCGTCTTGAAGAACTGCGCGAACTGCCGGGTAATGAAGCCCCGCCAGTTGCCCCCGAGCCCGCGCCGGACACCCGCTGCTTCCCCATCGACAGCATCGAAATCAAAGGCCAAGCGACTGGGTGACGGCTTGTATGAGCAGCGCCTGATTCAGCAGGCAGTGCTCGAACACACCGGCCAACGTTTCATCGACGGCCAGAACACCGGCGAAAAACCGCTTTGGAAGATATGGCGAGCGGTGCTTCAAAACGGTGTTGTGGGCGATGGGGGCTGCCAATTGCCCACGGTGTGCGGCTGAAGACGTTGAGAACGCTTGGAACGCGGTACTGGGGATACCCGAAGAACTCCGGATGAAGAGCTATCTTGATAACCTTCACATCATGCAAGGAGGCGGTGCTCAGGTAGTCAAATCCAACGCAAGCTCTAGCACCGAGTTGGGCGTTGGAATAGGGGTAACGATTGCTACAGGGGATTCTCTATCTGGCAATGCTTCTCGTACACTCGACGACGTGCGGGATGCAAAAGGTACTCCTGCTTGGGACAACGCTATATCTAAAGCTGACGGAGACTTCGGGTATCTCCCACGTGTCCGAGAAAACTATGTTAAAGATGTTTACGACTTGCAAGGTGCTGTGGACAAAATGCGTGCCGGCGGCGCTAGCGCAGAAGAAGTCGCAAAATATGCATATGGCGCAAGAAACGAGTTGAAAGTAAAGTATAGGGAGTATACGCCTCCGGATATGCTTGACGTCATCGATGCAAGAAATTTGGAGCGATATGGTAACAAGATTGGACCTGCATTTGATGATCTAGTTAAAAAGGGAAAAACTTTTGATCGGATAATTGAGAGTTCTACGCGAGTTGGTGGTGGAGATCTTTTTCAATGAAAAAATTTATTGATGAAAAAGTGTTTTCTCTTGGCCGTATGAGGTCTGGGAGACTGTATGCGGAGCTGACTTCTGATGTGGGCTGGGAAGGCTTCCCTAATTATGCCGAAGAATTCGTTAAGTTATTTTCTGGAAAGATTATTAGCAGAAGTGATTCTGTTGATACTAGAGTGTGGGGGGTGATTATAAAAGACCGGCTCCTGCAATTGGTTTATGAAGACTATCCTGTGATGATTAGTTTGGAGTCGCAAAGTGAGGAGGGGGATCGACTTATCGAGGAATTAAAAGAAATTTCTATTAAGTAGAATTATTCCTTCGGTGCAAAAGCAACTGCTTCAACAGGAAAAGTTGTAGCTGCTGAGGCCACGAGTGCAAATGCCCACGGAAAAGGGGACAGATTTATTTTCAGAAAAGGAGAAAAGGGGACAGAAAAGGGGACAGATTTATTTTTAGCTGAATAAAAAATAAATCTGTCCCCTTTTGCGGTTCAGAATCCATCTGTACAGAGCACATTGAAGGGAGGTGTCAGGTAATGAACTTTCCTGAACTTATGATTGCCTGGCTGTTAACAGTGCTCGGGAAGAAACTGCTGACAGTAAATGCTCTATTTCATGTTTTCTCTTCCGAGAGGGATTCTGCCCCTCAAGAGATTGGCCTTCTATTTGAAAATTCTGAAATTGGGAAGCTCTATGGCGGACCTGATGGTGCGTCTCTCTGCTTTTCTTTGAGTCCGATTTCAAGCTGCGATCTAGGTGAATACGGTAGGCAAGATATTTTTTGTATCTCTGATGAGCTTTATTTTTCCGATGTTGTAGGAAAGAGGTTAGTGTCAGCATCGCTTGTGCAGTCCTTGACGGACGACGTAGTGATAGGCGTTGCTCTCTCGTTTGATAACGGGCTTTACTTATCCATTTTAAACTTAGGTGATGAGCTTTTTGTCTATGATGAAATCCCAGAGGAAATAGTGATCAGTGAGGGGTTGAACCTTACCTCTGTGAGTTAATGGTGCAAAAGCAACTGGTGCAGCTGAAGTACCGGCTACGTCTGCAACTGCACGGGTAGGACTGCGGGAAGACCTTGCAGCGCAAGCCGGAATCCCTAGCGAAAGGGGACAGATTTATTTTCTTTCGCTTTGCTAAGCTGAAAACCTCAATGGAATGAGGTTGCTATGCCAAGAATAGGACGCACGAGAAAAGGCACAGAAAAGGGGACAGATTTATTTTTAGCTGAATAAAAAATAAATCTGTCCCCTTTTGCGGTAGTCCCCTTTTGCGGTAGAGGTTATGATTCGAAGTTAGTAGATGAAACTGTTCAAAAAAATAGTGGAAAGAAATCGCAATACGGGGGTTATTAAATAATGAACACTTGGTCGGATTTTGTTCGGGCTCTTGGTCAAGATGAACGCGGGGAAATAGTCGCCGACTTATGTCGAAGAGTCGGAGAGTTGCCGGCCGTTTCGGAAACCCCGGATAACTATAATGACCCGGAAGGTAAGACAAGATTCTATAAGTTTGTTAAATCTGGCATAGAGATTGGGTTTCGTTCGGGAAAATTAAATCACATTCATTTTTTGGTGCAGCCTCACGAAGGTTATTCGGCATATAAGAAAGATGTGCTTGGTCGTATAGCTCAAACATGGCGTGTTCAAGATGTTATTGCAGAGCTAGGCTCGCCTAGCAAAGAGGCGCCAGGTAGAGTCGATGTGTTAATCGGCTATATACAGCAGTGGCTAAAGTATGAGTTTAAGACGTACGCTCTACGCATGGAGTTTTCGGAAGATGGACGCTTGTGGAAGGCGACGCTAATATCAAATTGATCGCTTTAGGCGTAGCAACAGATTAGATATTTGTGTGATTTTTAGATGGTGCAAAAGGACTTGGAAAGGATTACTTGATATTCTTTCTCCTGAAGCAAAGCAACATATTCTGTACGGTGATAAGCCAGGCAGTGGTGGACATATGTGGCCGGGACAGGAAGGAAAGACAGTTTTTCCTGAAAGTTGGTCAGGAGATAAGATTGTTGACGCGGTCGGCGATATCACGACATCTCCGAGTACTAAGTGGTACGCGCAAACTGGAACCGGTGGCGCTTATACAGCTAAAGGAGATGCTGCTAAATGGGTCGCTTATGAAACTCGTGATGGCGTACGAATGCGAGTTGTATATCCGCCGGCTACAGGAAAGGTTGTTACTGCATTTCCTGATGATGCTCCAATTCCACCTTAGGATTTATGTTTGCGGATCGTATCATTAGGTTTGAGGAAAAATTTGAAGGTCGATTAAATTCCGATCTTCTCCAAGGCGCCTTGGATTATGTCGCGTATAGCGAAGAGAGTCTAGCCTTTGAGATATTGTGCGATCATATTTGCGAATATGATATTTCTATAACGGACGAAGAATATAGAGAGGCTGTTCTGCTGGTTCTAGATATGGGGCTTGATTTAGATGAAGGGCCATTTAAGCACCTGCTGGGTTGAAGCGGTAAAGAGATAGAAGTTAGTTGGTGCAAAAGGCATCCAGAAGGTTCCAGGTTTGGGAGAGGTAGATGACTTCTTTGCATCACAATCGACTAACCTCAATAAAAAGCTGGGAGCAAAAAATGGTGAGGGGCGCTTACCCTGTGAGGCAAGTAGGACTGGTGTAGACCAGGCTAAGGCAACGGTTAAAGAAACCCTAGAGAACGCTACATCTGCGAGTCCAGTAATTTCCAGCTCAACCGTTCGAGGTAATTACAATCTCGTTCATGTATACAGCTCCAAGACTAATAGCACCGTAAGCTTAAGGGTGTTGCCGGACGGAAAATATGAGTTTGATACATTAATTCCAGAGAAGTCATCGAGTTTTAATGTGGGGGGTGAGAGTCCATGCTGATCAATGAGGTTTTGTGCGATATCAGATTTCGTTCTTTTTTTATGAGTAGAGATTTGGTTTGTGAACTTTTGGTGCTGTTTTTTAGAATGTCTATCACAGGATGGGTATCGCTAACGATTAGCGAGGGCGTATCAAAATTTACAGTGCTAAATTCAGAGCCGGGATTGCTAGAGTTGTCAGAAATTAGTGATGATTTTGCCTACCCGATTAGATCGTTAAATGCTCTAGATAAGTTTTTAGGGTTAGAGATTTTGGCCGTGTACGAGTACAGAATTAAGAATGTTGACGAAGGTTGCGTTGGGATATATCTGGATTTTGGTGGTTGTGGACTTAGTCTTATTGAGTCTGATGAATGCCTGTCGATTGTAGAGGGTGCGATGCAATATTTGGATGGCGAGATTTCTCTATGTAAAATAGAAGTTTAGTTGGTGCAAAAGCAATAGCTACTCCACGCACTCCACTAGCTGGTCCTATTGAAAACTGGAAAACCTTTGTTACTGCTGAAAAACAGATTCAACTGGAAGCAGGTGCTCGGCAGCTTGTAGATCAAGTGATCAATGAAACTCTATCTGGTAAGAAAAATTTCACGAGCTCTATGACGCTCACAACCGATGATGAGAAAAGGAAAAGGGGACAGATTTATTTTTAGCTGAATAAAAAATAAATCTGTCCCCTTTTGCGGTTCAGGCTAATTTTGAAATGTACCAAATCAACCCTGTGACAGGTCAGCGCGTAAAGGTAAGTAACGGCCATCTGAATATAGCTGATTAGGAGGAATAATGCGTGCAGTTATAAAAGGTATTTCTAATGATGTTTTTGATGTTGAGACCTACTGCCCAGAGAATGTAGGCAATTTTTCTTTGAGTCTTCGTATTCGAGTTGGGCTTGATTGCACGCAAGGGGCAGATGATTTTGAGCTTTTTGTCTGTACTCCAAAGTGGCTAGAAGAGACAGTATGGGAAGCTCGTTGGGGGCGAGGTCTATTAATTGTTCAAAAATATAATTTCTCGACTATTAACGGGTTGATTCATGAATATGTGAGTCGCTGCGAGGGAGATAGCTGGGAAACAATCGTGGTACAGCTAGGAAAGGTGTTTTCTTGGGAGTTTGATGATTACCAAGCCTAGCTATGTTAAATCGCTCATCAGTTTTATCAGGGGGGCGAGGAGGATGATCGGGAAAGGGGGAAGATTTATTTTTAAGTGGTCGAGAATAAATCCGTCTCCTTTTTTTGTATGTGCCGTGAAGGTCAGGAATATGAAGCTCGAAGCCGAAAATAGTCCCGTAGTAATTGGTGTTAATCAGGTGCAGCTTGTAAGAACGCTAAAAAAATTAAAAAAACTACGGTCCTAGCTCATTCGCATGCATAACTGACCACGACGGTAATTATGTGCATAGAAAAGGGACAGAAAAGGGGACCAGAGAAAAGGGGACAGATTTGAATGGCACTTACTTAACAGCTAACCACTTGAACTGAATAAAAAAGGGGACAGATTTATTTTTAGCTGAATAAAAAATAAATCTGTCCCCTTTTGCGGAAACGACCCCTCTTCGTGATAACGGCAATCCCGTATCTGCGGGTTTCGATCACGTTCTAGATGGGCATTTCAATAGAGAAATCTCTAACTCGCGCTCCGTATTTACCATTGCTCCGGATGAGCTGAAAGGTATCCTGCAGAGCAGTTCTGTTGTAAAGTCTCCGGTTGTTGCGCTACCAGATGGCCAATTTTCTAGAACGGTTGATGTAGGTCGAGCTATTGGCACTACTACATTGAAGGATGGTGGAGTTCCTACTTCTGTGATAAAGGTATTCACCGATAAGTCAGGAAATTTAATTACAACGTTCCCGGTTAAGGTGGGCAGCTGATGCGTACTCTACCCATAAAAATATGGCATGAATTCCAGTCGGTAGTGGCAGCTCTGAGTGATGAAGCACCTTTGAGGAAAGTTCTTGAAGTAATACTGCTTTGGGTGAGAAGTAACCATAAGCATCTTACTGGTAAGCCGTTTTCGGTTTATGGGGTGGATAGCTTTGCAAATTTAGATGAAAAGGAGATTCCAGTTGAGTACTCTTCCTTTAAAAAAGTGATTTAATTAATTTCAAGAGTGTTGTTTTTAAACGTCAGGCTAAAGATGTAGAGTCGATTGCGAGGTTTTTACGCGATACGGTTGAGGAGTTGGCGACTGTCGAAGTTGATGAGCGATGCCCCAATTGTCAATCCGAGGGGATGCGGGCCTTTATAGGTAAGCATAATGGATTGTTGGCTTATCAGTGCAATGTCTGTGGGTACTCCCGCTATTCAGATGGATCTAGGGTTGAGGGCGGTGGATTAGAGTTTGCGAGTGAGAGGCAGTTGCGAGAGTTTGGCCTGATTTAATGGTGCAAAAGCAACTGGTGCAACTGAAGTACCGGCTACGTCTGCAACTGCACGGGTAGGACTGCGGGAAGACCTTGCAGCGCAAGCCGGAATCCCTCGAAATATGGTGGAAGCTCCGGCGAATGTTTGGGGGAAATCCATTGATGATATTCAGCAGTCGTTCAAGATGGATGGTGCCAAGCTCACATATGTGCCGCCGAAAACTGGAACATCTGGTAACGCGCAGGTGTACAAAGTTGAAGGTGGCACAACTGGCATCAAAGAGATTCAATATAGTCCATCTACTGTTGATGCCTCGGTCAAATCAGTGCATGTGGGTGAGTACTATAAAATTACATACGTTGATGGTAGTAAGGCTAAGGTTATTGATCCTGCGACCTACAGACCGACATTCCAGGGGCCTTCTAAGCCCATTTATGATGCCAATACGACATACTTGAATCCGCAAGGTCAGAAAGTGAAATTCAACCCTGCAACCAATGCGTGGATTTCCGAATGATGCTGCTAGATAGTTTTTCTATAGTTTGGGACGCTTCAATTATTCCTGGTGTATCACTTGCAGGAATACCGTTGCATGCTAGTGCTGTCGATCTGGAGGCTGTGCTTTCGAAATATTTGACTGATAAGAATTCTTTGCGGTATAGGTTTGAAGGGGCGCCAGACCTTTGTTTGAGTGGGTATGGTCTGGATGAACGTGGTAATGGTGGTTATTCTTTTTCAATTTTTGATGATGAAATTGTCGGTGAGTTAAAAAAAGGAGTTCCTGCATTATCTGTTCTTATTCGTAGTGGGAGGGTGTACGCAGTTAAGGTTTATGACTTTAGCTTTCCAGGCGAGCCTGCGCATAGATTTGTTTACAAGGGGCTTTTGTCGGGATGCATAGGTTTGGGAAGTCTTGTATCTGATATTTTGCCATTCACTAGTTTAGAGTTTGATGAGGCCGAAGAGTGGTTTTATACCGATCGTGATTATGGTGCCCTTGAAGTTACGGGGTGGGGGGTTCCTCTGGAGGAGCAGCCGAACCAGCTTATTACAGCTATTTGTGTAATTCAGGGATGACAGGCCTGCATGTATAAAATGTAAAAGCCTCAGACCTGATCTGACACCCTCGACACCGGCCTTGCGCCGGTGTTTTTGCACCCTATCTGCCCCCTTTTTGTAGCCTTCTTGCACCCTTCCTGCACCCCGTTAGTGCTCAAGTCGCACCCTTTCTGTAGTCTTTCGAAAAAGGGGACAGATTTATTTTCATTCGCTTTGCTAAGCTGAAAACCTCAATGGAATGAGGTTGCTATGCCAAGAATAGGACGAGTCGTATTACCCAACTACCCCCATCACGTCGTTCAGCGTGGTCACAACCGACAGGTGGTATTCGCTGCTGCGGAGGACTACCAGCGCTACGTCAATGATCTACAGGAACTGAAGGACGCATTTGGTATAAAAATTTATGCTTACTGCCTGATGACAAATCATGTCCACCTG
>NZ_JANLOA010000100.1:0-22319 GCF_025466035.1 Pseudomonas sp. 20P_3.2_Bac5
CGCGGAGTCGTTGTTGCAGCGCTGGCAAGAGCACCCCGGCGAGCGCCACGAACTCAGCTCGCTGCTCGATGAACTGACCACCCTCGGCCAGAGCGCTCATCTGGCCAACTTGTGGCAGGTCGATGAGCTTTGCGAAGCGCTGCTGGATCTTTACGGTGCGGTGGAAGAGAGCAGCCTGGCGGCCGATGCGCGCTTCTTCGAGGAGGCGCAGCACGCTCATGAAGCGCTGATCGACATGCTCGACCAGATCGCCGCAGGCCAGGAGGTGGAGCCTTGCCCGGAGCGACTGCATGCGCTGCGCGCGCTGTTGGAAGAAGGGCTCGATCCCGGCGCCATGGGCCTGGTGCGCAGCCACGGCGATGGACCGGCGAGCATCGCCGAACTGGGCAGCGTCACCCGCGAACTGACCAGTCAGGCGGATGACAGCGAGCTGGTGGAGCTTTTCCTCGAAGAAGCCATCGACGTCCTCGACAGCGCCGACCAGGCGCTGGCGCGCTGGCTGCAAGACCCGGAAAACGCCTCGGCGCTCTCCTCGTTGCAACGCGACCTGCAAACCCTCAAGGGCGGCGCGCAGATGGCCGGCATCGGCGCGCTGGATGTGCTCGCCCATGAACTGGAATTGCTTTACGAAGGGCTGGTCGACCGACGCTACAGCCCTTCACCGTCGTTGAGCGGTTTATTGCGCGGCAGCCACGCGCTGTTGGCGCGGATGCTGGCGCAAATCAGCCAGGGCCAGCCGCTGGAGTCGGTGGTGGAAACCCTCGCCGGGCTGCGCGAATTCCGCCACAACGCGGTGCCCCAGGCCGGCGCTGCCAAACCCGGCGCTCAGGTGGCGCAGGAAGGCGACAAGGAACTGCTGGAAGTCTTCCTCGAAGAAGGCGTGGATATCGTTGAAAGCGCCGCCGCGGCGCTGACCCGCTGGCAGGCCGACCCGCGCAACAGCGTCGAAGTGGAAAACCTCCTGCGCGACCTGCACACCCTCAAGGGCGGCGCGCGGATGGTGGAAATCGCGCCCATCGGCGACCTCGCCCACGAACTCGAATTCCTCTACGAACACCTTGCCGCCGGCCAGCTCCAGCCCAGTCCGGCGCTGTTCAGCCTGTTGCAGAACTGCCACGACCGGCTGGCGCACATGCTCGACGCGGTGCGCCTGCAACAGCCGCTGCATGCGGCCACCGCGCTGATCGACTACATCCGCAACTTCAGCAGCGCGGCCCTGAGCGACAGCGCCGCTGCCGCACCGGGCAACGATGCGACGCCGGCCGAAGCACCGGCCCCGGCGCCAGAGCGAGCGGCGCTGGATGTGGTCAAGGTCAACGCCGAGCTGCTCGACGACCTTGGCAACCTGGCCGCCGAAACCTCCATCGCCCGTGGTCGCCTGGAACAGCAGGTCAACGATGCGCAGGTGGCCCTGAATGAAATGGAAACCACCCTGGAGCGCATGCGCGATCAGTTGCGCCGGCTCGACACCGAAACCCAGGGCGGCATCCTCAGCCGTCTGCAGGCCGAAGGCGATGCGCTGGGCTACGAAGACTTCGACCCGCTGGAAATGGACCGCCATTCGCAGTTGCAGCAGTTGTCCCGGGCGCTGTCGGAGTCGGCCTCCGACCTGCTCGACCTGAAAGAAACCCTGACCGTGCGCAACCAGACGGCGCAGGGCCTGTTGCAGCAGCAGGCGCGGGTCAACAGCGAGTTGCAGGAAGGTCTGATGCGCACGCGCATGGTGCCGTTCGAGCGGCTGGTGCCGCGTTTGCAACGGGTGGTGCGCCAGGTTGCCAGCGAGCTGGGCAAGCAGGTCGAACTGGTGGTGGGCAACGCCGAGGGCGAAATGGACCGCAGCGTGCTGGAACGCATGGTCGCGCCGTTGGAACACATGCTGCGCAACGCCGTCGACCACGGTCTGGAAAGCCGCGAAGCGCGGCTGGCGGCGGGCAAGCCGGAATTGGGGATGATCGCCCTGAACCTGCTGCACGAAGGCGCCGACATCGTTATCGAAATGTTTGACGACGGCGCCGGGGTGCCGCTGGAAGCGGTGCGCACCAAGGCCATCAAGCGTGGCCTGCTGGCGCCGGACAGCGAACTCAGCGATCACGAAGTGATGCAGTTCATCCTGCAGCCTGGTTTTTCCACCGCTGAGAAAATCACCCAGATTTCCGGGCGCGGGCTGGGCATGGACGTGGTCCATGAAGAGGTCAAGCAGCTTGGCGGCTCGATGGTTATCAGCTCGGTGCCCGGCAAGGGCGCGCGTTTCCTGATTCGCCTGCCGTTCACCGTCTCGGTCAACCGCGCGCTGATGGTGCATTGCGGCGAGGAACAGTACGCGCTGCCGCTCAATGCCATCGATGGCGTGGTGCGGGTGCCGCCGGCGGAGCTGGAGGCCTGCTACCAACTCGACCCGCCGCGCTACGAATACGCCGGGCATCGCTACGAATTGCGCTACCTCGGTGAATTGCTGCAAGGCGAGCGACAGCCGCGTCTGTTGGGCCAGAGCCTGCCGTTGCCGGTGCTGCTGGTGCAGGCCCATGACCAGCAGTTCGCGGTGCAGGTGGACAGCCTCTCGGCCAGCCGCGAAATCGTGGTCAAGAGCCTCGGCCCGCAGTTCGCCGCGGTGCAGGGCCTGGCCGGAGCGACGCTGCTGGGCGACGGTCGGGTGGTGTTGATCCTCGATCTGCTGGAACAGTTGCGCGCCTTGCACCTGCGCTTGTCGCGGCAGGCCGACACCACCACGCGCCACGCCAATGTGGCGCTGCTCGGTGGTCCGGCGCGGCCACTGTTAGTGCTGGTGGTGGACGATTCGGTGACGGTGCGCAAGGTCACCGGGCGCCTGCTTGAGCGTCACGGCATGAACGTGCTGACCGCCAAGGACGGTGTCGACGCCATGGCCGTGCTGCAGGAGCACCGACCCGACGTGTTGCTGCTGGATATCGAAATGCCGCGGATGGACGGCTTCGAAGTGGCGACCCAGGTCCGCCATGACCCGAAACTGAAGAACCTGCCGATCATCATGATCACCTCGCGGACCGGCCAGAAGCACCGCGACCGGGCCATGGCGATTGGCGTCAACGACTACCTGGGCAAGCCGTACCAGGAATCGGTGCTATTGCAGAGCATCGCCCGCTGGAGCCATTCCCATGCTTGAACAAGGAGCCCGAAACGGCCGTCGCAGCAGCCTGACCGGGCTGTTGCTGCCGTTGAGCGACCGCTGCCTGGTGCTGCCCAACGTGGCGGTGGCTGAACTGATCGGCTACCAGGCCTGCACCCCGGCGCCCGATGAGCCGGCCTGGCTGCTGGGCTGGATCGACTGGCGCAGCCAGCGTCTGCCGTTGCTGAGTTTCGAGGCCGCCTGCGGTGGCCAGACCCAGGTCGGCGAGCGCGCGCGGATTGTCGTGCTCAATGCCCTCGGCGGCGCCCAGCGCAGCTTCTTCGCCTTGCTGGTGCAGGGCATTCCACGGTCCTGCAAGCTCGACAGCCAGCTCAACTACGTCGACGTGCCGCTCAGCGAACTGGAGCTGGCGGCGGTGCAGGTGGGCGAGCAAGTCGCCCGGGTGCCGGATCTGGTCGGTCTGGAACGGCTGCTGCCGCCCGTTTAGAAATCACCCCAGAGTTGCTGCGCCACCGCCAGCGCCACCACCGGCGCGGTTTCGGTGCGCAGCACCCGTGGGCCGAGGCGCGCGGCGTGGAAGCCGGCGGCCTTGGCCTGATCGACTTCCGCCTCGGACAAACCGCCTTCCGGGCCGATCAGAAACGCCAGGCTGTCCGGCCGGGCATGGCTGACCAGCGGCTCGGCCACCGGGTGCAGGACCAGCTTGAGTTGCTCGTCGCTACTGGCCAGCCATTCGGTCAGGGTGAGCGGCGGGTTGATCCGCGGCACGCTGGAGCGCCCGCACTGTTCACAGGCGCTGATCGCCACCTGGCGCCAGTGGGCCAGGCGCTTGTCGGCGCGCTCGTCTTTCAGGCGCACTTCGCAGCGTTCGCTGACGATCGGCGTGATCACATTGACGCCCAGTTCGGTGGCTTTCTGTATCGCCCAGTCCATCCGCTCGCCACGGGACAGACCCTGGCCGAGGTGGATGTGCAGCGAAGATTCGGCCTGGCCGGGGAGGGCTTCGGTGAGGCTGACGCGCACGGTTTTCTTGCCGACTTCGAGCAGTTGGCCGAGGTATTCCTGGCCGCTGCCGTCGAACAGTTGCACGGCATCGCCGACGGCCATGCGCAGCACGCGGCCGATGTAGTGGGCCTGGGTTTCAGGTAGATCGTGTTCGCCGAGGCTGAGCGGGGCGTCGATGAAAAAGCGGGAGAGTCTCATGGTCGGGCTCGGTTACAGAATTGAGGTGTCAGGGCCTTCGCGAGCAAGCTCGCTCCTACAAACGATCGGCAAACTGTAGGAGCGAGCTTGCTCGCGATGAGGCCCTCACGGGCGAAAAACGATCAGGATCAACCCGGATCGCGGAAATCAGGATGGAAATTGGCCGGCACCGCCACGCTCACACTGTTCCGCGTCGCCAGGTCGATCCCTTCACTGGCCACGTCAGCCAGGAAGTCGATCTGCTCCGGGGTGATCACGTACGGCGGCAGGAAATACACCACGCTACCCAGCGGACGCAGCAGCGCGCCGCGGGTCAGGGCGTGTTCGAAGACTTTCAGGCCGCGGCGCTCCTGCCACGGATAGGCGGTCTTGCTGGCCTTGTCCTGGACCATCTCGATCGCCAGGGCCATGCCGGTCTGGCGTACTTCGGCCACATGCGGGTGGTCCACCAGATGGGCGGTGGCACTGGCCATGCGCTGGGAAAGGGCCTTGTTGGCTTCGATCACGTTGTCCTGTTCGAAGATGTCCAGGGTCGCCAACGCCGCGGCGCAGGCCAGCGGGTTGCCGGTGTAGCTGTGGGAATGCAGGAAGGCGCGCAGGGTCGAGTAGTCGTCGTAGAACGCACCGTAGACATCGTCGGTGGTCAGGCACGCGGCCAGCGGCAGGTAACCGCCGGTCAGGGCCTTGGACAGGCAGAGGAAGTCCGGGCGGATGCCGGCCTGCTCGCAGGCGAACATGGTGCCGGTGCGGCCGAAGCCCACGGCGATCTCGTCGTGGATCAGGTGCACTTCATAGCGATCGCAGGCCTCGCGCAGCAGCTTGAGGTACACCGGGTGGTACATGCGCATGCCGCCGGCGCCCTGGATCAGCGGTTCGACGATCACTGCGGCGATGCTGTCGTGGTGCTCGGCCAGGGTCTGCTCCATGGCGGCGAACATCGTGCGCGAGTGGTCTTCCCAGCTCACGCCCTCGGGGCGCAGGTAGCAGTCGGGGCTTGGCACCTTGAAGGTGTCGAGCAGCAGCGCCTTGTAGGTTTCGGTGAACAGCGGCACGTCGCCCACGGACATCGCGGCGATGGTCTCGCCGTGGTAGCTGTTGCTCAGGGTGACGAAGCGTTTCTTCTCCGGGCGACCCTTGTTCAGCCAGTAGTGGAAGCTCATTTTCAGCGCCACTTCGATGCAGGACGAACCGTTATCGGCGTAGAAGCACCGGGTCAGCCCTTCCGGGGTGAGCTTGACCAGGCGCTCGGACAGCTCGATCACCGGCTGGTGGCTGAAGCCTGCGAGGATCACGTGCTCCAGTTGGTCGACCTGATCCTTGATGCGCTGGTTGATGCGCGGGTTGGCGTGGCCGAACACGTTGACCCACCAGGAGCTGACCGCGTCCAGGTAGCGCTTGCCTTCGAAGTCTTCGAGCCACACCCCTTCGCCGCGCTTGATGGGGATCAGCGGCAGTTGCTCGTGGTCTTTCATCTGGGTGCAGGGGTGCCAGAGGACCTTGAGGTCACGCTGCATCCACTGTTGATTAAGGCCCATTGGCATTCTCCTGGCGGCACGGGTTGCGGACATCCGCGCAAGCCTATGCAAAGCGCCCGGCCACCACAACCCGTGGCGACCAATCGGCCGGACCCTTGCTGGCGGGCATGGTCGGGGTGACGTATCCTGCACGGCATCTGCCCGGGGCGTTCTTCCCCACCTTTTTCTGCCTTTGATCCGGAGTTCGACACATGTCTGCTGGTTGGCTGCGCGGCTGCGCGCTGGTGTTTATTGGGCTGTTCAGCGCGGGGGCGATGGCGGCGGCGAAGACCCCTACGGCCATCGTGGTCGGCGGCGGACTGGCGGGCCTGACCGCGGCGTACGAGCTGCAGAACAAGGGCTGGCAGGTCACCTTGCTGGAAGCCAAGTCCAGCATTGGCGGGCGTTCGGGCCTGGCCACCAGCGAATGGATCGCCAACAGCAAGGTCCAGCCGGTGCTCAATGAGTACCTGGACAGCTTCAAGCTCACCACCTTGCCCGCCCCGGAATTCGTGCGGACTCCGGGCTACCTGATCGACGGCGAGTATTTCAGTGCCGCCGACCTGACCACCAAGCAACCGGCCACCGCCGAGGCGCTCAAACGCTACGAGAAGACCGTCGACGACCTCGCTGCGTCCATCAGCGACCCGGAAAACCCGGCGGCCAACAGCACCCTGTTCGCCCTCGACCAGATCAACGTTTCCACCTGGCTGGACAAGCTGCAACTGCCGGCCACCGCGCGGCAACTGGTCAACCAGCAGATTCGTACCCGTTATGACGAGCCGTCGCGCCTGTCGCTGCTCTACTTCGCTCAGCAGAACCGCGTCTATCGCGGCGTCAGCGACCGCGACCTGCGCGCCGCCCGCCTCCCAGGCGGCAGCCCGGTGCTGGCCCAGGCCTTCGTCAAACAGTTGAAAACCATCAAGACCAGCTCGCCGGTGACCGCCATCAGCCAGGACAAGGACGGCGTGACCGTCAAGGTCGGCGGTGTCGGCTACCAGGCCGATTACCTGGTGCTGGCCGTGCCGCTGCGTGCCCTGTCGAAGATCCAGATGACCCCGGGCCTGGACAGCCTGCACCTGGCCGCGCTCAAAGGTACCAACTACGGCTGGCGTGACCAGTTGCTGCTGAAGTTCAAGACCCCGGTCTGGGAAAGCCGCGCGCGTATGTCCGGCGAGATTTTCAGCAACACCGGCCTCGGCATGCTGTGGATCGAGCCCGCGCTGAAAGGTGGCGCCAATGTGGTGATCAACCTTTCGGGCGACAACGCCCGCCTGCTGCAGGCGTTTGGCGACAAGCAGATGGTCGATCAGGTGCTGATCCGCCTGCATGCGTTCTATCCACAGGCGCGTGGCGCCTTCACCGGTTATGAAGTGCGCCGCTACAGCACCGACGTCGGTACTGGCGGTTCGTACCTGGCCTATGGCCCGGGGCAGATCAGCAAATACTGGCGCCTGTGGGAGCGTCCGGTGCAACGCGTCGCCTTTGCCGGCGAACACACCGATTCGCTGTACCCGGGCACCCTGGAAGGCGCATTACGTAGCGGCCAGCGTGCCGCCACCCAGGTGCGTGATCTGGCGGCGGGCAAGTCGTTCGATCCGGTCAAATCGGTTGCCGCCACTGCCGCGGCGGGAACGGCTGCCGCAGCGGTCGCCGCGAAGAAAGAGAAAGATGGCGGCGGCGGCTTCTTCTCGCGCCTGTTCGGTGGCGGTGATGACAAGCCTGCTGCGGCCCCTGAAACCGCCAAGGCGGTCGAACCGGCAGCCGCACCGGCTCCGGCAGCAGCGCCTGCGCCTGCCGCGCCGGCAGCCGTTGCACCCGTTGCCAAGGAAGAGCCGGCCAAGGCCGCACCGGTGAAAGCCGCGCCAGCCAAGGCCGCTCCGGCCGCCCATGCGCCGGCGAAGAAGGCCGAGGCCAAGGCGGCGCCAGTGAAGAAACCCGCGCCAACTCCTGCGAAAAAGACCGAAGCCAAAAAGGAGCCGGCGAAGAAGCCGGCCTCCAATACCCAGGCCAAGGCGGGCTGACAAGCCTTTATCCGTGGGAGCGCCCGCTCCCACGGCTCACATCAGCTACAGTCCTTCCCCTGGCGTTAATGTTTCCTTAACGCCCCTGTTGCAGACTAAGTATCGATTTTTCCGATAGTTCAAAGCGAAATTTTCCGCTTTCATTCGATAGATATCCGGTTAGTCTTGGTAGCAATTCTTACGGGGAACCAGGCAAATGCAGCTTCGCAATTCATCTTCTCGTTACGGTCTGATCAGCATTGTCCTGCACTGGGGTGTTGCCCTGGCGGTGTTCGGTCTGTTCGGGCTGGGCCTTTGGATGGTCGGGCTGGATTACTACAGCTCCTGGCGCCATACCGCGCCTGAACTGCATAAAGGCATCGGTCTGACTGTGCTGGCGCTGATGCTGCTGCGGGTGCTGTGGCGCTTTGTCAGCCCGCCGCCTCCTGCCCCGGCCACCCATGACGCTTTCACCCGTTTCGCCGCCAAAGCTGGCCACATGCTGCTCTACGTTGGCCTGTTCGGCGTGTTGATCGCCGGTTACCTGATCTCCACCGCTGAAGGCGCGGGGATCCCGGTATTCGGCTTGTTCGAAGTTCCGGCGCTCGTTTCCGGCCTGCCTGATCAGGCCGATATCGCCGGTGCGATCCACTTCTATCTGGCCTGGGGTCTGGTGATTTTCGCCGGCCTGCACGGGCTGGCTGCTCTAAAACACCACTTTATCGACCGTGACGCGACCCTGGTGCGCATGCTGGGCCGCAAGGCTTGATGTTCAACCTCCACTCCAAAGGAATAGAAAGTATGTTGAAGAAGACTTTTGCCGCTCTGGCGCTCGGTACCGCTCTGCTCTCGGCTGGTCAGGCCATGGCCGCCGATTACAAGATCGACAAGGAAGGCCAGCACGCATTCGTCAACTGGAAGATCAGCCACCTGGGCTACAGCTTCATCCTCGGCACCTTCAAGGAGTTCGACGGTTCGTTCTCCTGGGATGCCGCCAAGCCTGAAGCGAGCAAGATCGCTGTCGACCTGAAGACCGCCAGCGTCTGGTCCAACCACGCTGAACGTGACAAGCACATCGCCAGCAAGGACTTCCTGGACGTCAGCAAATTCCCGGAAGCCAAGTTCGTCTCTACCGCAGTCAAATCGACCGGCGAGAAAACCGCTGACGTGACCGGCGACCTGACCCTGCACGGCGTGACCAAGCCAGTCGTGTTCAAGGCAGTGTTCAACGGCGAAGGCAAGGATCCATGGGGCGGCGAGCGTGCAGGTTTCAACGCTACCACCACCCTGAACCTGAACGACTTCGGCATCAAAGGCCCAGGCCCGTCTTCCCAGACCCTGGACCTGGACATCTCCGTTGAAGGCGTGAAGCAGAAGTAATTTCCGCTGCGCCAACAAAAACGCCGCCCCTTGGGGCGGCGTTTTCGTTTACGGCGTTGACTCAGCGATTGCGGGTCAGCAGCGCCGGTTTCTCACCACGAGGACGGCTCGGCAGTTGCTCGAGCTGTTCGATCGACGGGAAACGGTCGACCTTCGATTCCTTGTGCATGATCTTCGGCTGCTGTTGCGGCTGCTCTTCACGCGGGCTGCGTACGGCCGGTTCCTGGCGATCTTCGCGGGCCGGGCGACGGTTGCGGTTGTTGCTGCCTTCGCGACGTGGCTGGCCATCACGGGCACCACCACCGGTGCGCGGACCACCACCACGTTTCTCGCCGCCAGCCGCTTTGTCGCCGCGTGGAGCGGCGCCATTGCTGCGGGGTGCATTGGCGCGTGGCTGGCCGCTACCTGCGGTGCCGGCGCTGGCGGGTGCGCCCGGACGACGGTTGCGGCCCTGGCCGCCTTTGCCTTGGTAAGGGCTGACGTAGTCGGCGCGGTTACCGAAGTTGTCGACGTCGTCATCCAGGAAGACTTCCGGATCACGGTTTCCCGAGTTGGCTGTCGACGGTGCAGCAGCCTTGGCAGTCTGGGGCTGGCGTGGCTTCTGATCGCGTGGCTTGCGCTCTTGACGACCGCCAGCGGCTTTCTCGGCAGGCTTGTCACCGGCCGGTTTGTCCTTTTCCTTGCCTTTATCCTTGCCCTTGTCCTTGCGGCCCCCGGCATTGCTGCCGTCGGCGCGCTGACCACGGCGCTGGTTGTTCTGCGGGCGTGGCTCGCGGGTTTCCGGCTTCTCGGCCTCGACGGCGGAGAAATCGAAGCCCAGCAGGTCGCCATCCGGGATGCGCTGACGCGTGACGCGTTCGATGCTCTTGAGCAGCTTCTCTTCATCAGGCGCGACCAGCGAGATCGCTTCGCCGGAGCGTCCGGCACGGCCGGTACGGCCGATACGGTGAACGTAGTCTTCCTCGACGTTGGGCAGCTCGAAGTTGACCACGTGAGGCAACTGGTCGATGTCCAGGCCGCGGGCGGCGATGTCGGTTGCGACCAGGATCCGCACGGTGCCGGCCTTGAAGTCGGCCAGGGCTTTGGTGCGGGCGTTCTGGCTCTTGTTGCCGTGGATCGCGGCGGCGGTCAGGCCGTGCTTTTCCAGGTACTCGGCCAGGCGGTTGGCGCCGTGCTTGGTACGGGTGAACACCAGGACCTGTTCCCAGGCGCCAGCGGTGATCAGGTGAGCGAGCAGGGCGCGCTTGTGGCTGGACGGCAGGCGGTAGACGCGTTGTTCGATACGCTCGACGGTGGTGTTCGGCGGCGTGACCTCGATGCGCTCGGGGTTGTGCAGCAGCTTGTCGGCGAGGTCGGTGATGTCTTTGGAGAAGGTCGCCGAGAACAGCAGGTTCTGGCGCTTGGCCGGCAGGCGGGCAAGGACTTTCTTCACATCGTGGATGAAGCCCATGTCGAGCATGCGGTCGGCTTCGTCCAGCACCAGCGTTTCAACGTGGCTGAGGTCGACGCTGCCTTGGCCGGCGAGGTCGAGCAGGCGACCCGGGCAGGCCACCAGCACGTCAACACCGCGGGACATGGCCTGGACCTGCGGGTTCATGCCAACGCCGCCGAAGATGCAGGCGCTGACGAATTTCAGGTCACGGGCGTAGGTCTTGAAGCTGTCGTGGACCTGGGCGGCCAGTTCGCGGGTCGGGGTCAGGACCAGTACGCGCGGCTGGCGCGGGCCATGACGCTGGGACTTGTCCGGGTGACCACCGGGAAACAGACGCTCGAGGATCGGCAAGGCGAAACCGCCGGTTTTACCAGTACCTGTCTGCGCCGCAACCATCAGGTCGCGACCTTGCAACGCGGCGGGAATGGCCCGCTGTTGCACCGGAGTAGGCTGGGTGTAGCCCGCAGCCTCAATAGCGCGGACTAGAGCCTCGGAGAGACCGAGGGAAGCAAAGGACATGAGAAATCCTGTTCTATTGGGGGCTGGGCCCTATGGGATGATCTTGCCTGGCGCGAGGGGCATCGAGGGATGCTGTCGCGTCCGGTCCTGCAGGGTCTTCAATGCGCATCCGGGAGCGGTGAGCGGGCTTTGGGCCTCGCTGTTTTACCGGTCGGGATGCCTTTTGTAAGGCCGAGCGTCCGGGCGTAAGCCTGGCGGGAAGGCCGGAGTATAACAGAGCAATCAGGGAGTGCTGCGTTCCTGCTGCTCAACGGTTTTTGTAATGCCCGCCGTGACATGGCCGTAGCGCGCATGCAGCTCGGCGTAGGCCGGCTCCTGCTTGAAGCGCCGAAGCTCCGCGGCGAAGCGCTGGGCCAGCAGGTCCATGCCGGCGTTGCGGCGTACCGCGAGGTACTGGCGCTGGCGGTCGATGACCAGCGGCAACTCGCTGACGTGCTGTTCCAGGCCCAGTTGGGCAAGCACATGGCGCCCGACGCGGCGGTCGGTGATCACCAGGTCGATGCGTCCGCGTTGCAGCTTGCCGAAGTTGGCTTCCTGGGTCGGTGCGGCTTCGCGGCGAAACAGCGGCGACTCCAGAAACGCCTTGCCGTAGTCATAGCCGGCGGAGGTGCCGACGGTGAGGTCGCGCAGGTCGTCGAGGCTGTTGACCGCATGCGGCCGGTCGTTGGCCTGGAACAGCACGAATTCGACTTCCGACAGCGGTTCGTTGGGGTAGAACAGCTGGCTACTGCGTTGCGCGTTCTGAAAAATATCCAGCACGCCGTCGGCCAGACCCTGGTCGACCATCAGCATGCAGCGCCGCCACGGCATGAATTGCCAGTCCACCTCGACACCCAGGCGCTTGAACACTTCGGCGGTGACTTCGTAGTCGATGCCCTTGGGCTGGCCGTTTTCCTCGTAGGCATAGGGCGCCCACGGATCCGTGACGATACGCAGCCGCTCGGCATGGGCCAGCAGGCTCATGCAGCTCAGTAGCAGGACGGTCAGCAGGCGGGCGAGATAGGGCATGGTGGCTGTATACGGGATGCATCGCGCGAAAGCGAGTGCAGAAAGCCTGGAGTGGCGATGGCGCCGGAATTTACGGACACCATCGCCGGATCGATCAACGCGGCAGCTTGAGATTGTTCCAGATCGCCAGGCTCGGTTCGGCCTGGTTCAGCGTGTAGAAGTGCAGACCCGGTGCGCCGCCTTGCAGCAGTTGTTCGCACATGCGGCTGATGACTTCTTCACCGAACGACTGGATGCTCTTGGCGTCGTCGCCGTAGGCTTCCAGTTGCTTGCGGATCCAGCGTGGCAGCTCGGCGCCGCAGGCGTCGGAGAACCGGGCCAGCTTGCTGTAGTTGGTGATCGGCATGATCCCTGGTACGACCGGGATCTTCACGCCCAGTTTTTCCACGCGCTCGACGAAGTAGAAGTAGCTGTCGGCGTTGAAGAAATACTGGGTGATGGCGCTGTCGGCGCCGGCGTTGGCTTTGCGCACGAAGTTGATCAGATCGTCTTCGAAGCTGCGTGCCTGCGGATGCATCTCCGGGTAGGCGGCCACTTCGATGTGGAAATGATCACCGCTTTCCTGGCGGATGAACTCGACCAGGTCGTTGGCGTAGCGCAGTTCACCGCTGGCCATGCCCATGCCCGAAGGCAGGTCGCCGCGCAGGGCGACGATGCGCTTGATGCCGGCGTCCTTGTACTGGACGAGCAGGTTGCGCAGCTCTTCCTTGCTGTCACCGACACAGGACAGGTGCGGTGCGGCCGGGACCTTCACTTCGTTTTCCAGTTGCAGCACGGTATTCAGGGTGCGGTCGCGGGTCGATCCGCCGGCCCCGTAGGTGCAGGAAAAGAAATCCGGGTTGTAGCTGGCCAGCGTGCGAGCGGTGGCGAGCAGTTTTTCATGTCCAGCGTCGGTCTTGGTCGGGAAGAACTCGAAGCTGTAACGGCGTTCCTGAGTCATTTGAATTTCCTTCAGCCGCAAGCCTCAAGCTGCGAGCTGCAGTGTCAGGCAAGAGCGGCGCAAGGCCGTCGTTGCCTGAAACGTGCAGATCGTAGCTTGTAGCTGCTGTTAGTAGCGGTAGGCGTGTGGCTTGAATGGACCTTCAACGGACACGCCGATGTACTCGGCCTGTTTCGGGGTCAGTTGGGTGATCACGCCGCCGAAGCCGCGAACCATTTCCAGGGCCACTTCTTCGTCGAGTTTCTTCGGCAGGACTTCAACCGTCAGGCGCTCGGCTTTCTGAGCAGCGTTCAGGTCGGCGAACTTCTGGTCGAACAGGAAGATCTGTGCCAGGACCTGGTTGGCGAACGAGCCGTCCATGATCCGGCTTGGGTGACCAGTGGCGTTGCCCAGGTTCACCAGACGGCCTTCGGCCAGCAGGATCAGGTAGTCATCGTTCTGCGGATCGAAGTCGCCATTGCCGGTACGGTGGATCTTGTGGACCTGCGGCTTGACCTCTTCCCATGCCCAGTTCTTGCGCATGAAAGCGGTGTCGATCTCGTTGTCGAAGTGACCGATGTTGCAGACCACGGCGCGCTTCTTCAGGGCCTTGAGCATGTTGGCGTCGCAGACGTTGACGTTACCGGTGGTGGTGACGATCAGGTCGATCTTGCCCAGCAGGGCCGCGTCGATGCTGGCTTCGGTGCCGTCATTGATGCCGTCGATGAACGGCGAAACCAGTTCGAAACCGTCCATGCAGGCTTGCATGGCGCAGATCGGGTCGACTTCGGTGACCTTGACGATCATGCCTTCCTGACGCAGCGACTGGGCCGAGCCCTTGCCCACGTCACCGTAGCCGATCACCAGGGCTTGCTTGCCCGACAGCAGGTGGTCGGTGCCGCGCTTGATGGCATCGTTCAGGCTGTGACGGCAGCCGTACTTGTTGTCGTTCTTGCTCTTGGTGACCGAGTCGTTGACGTTGATTGCCGGGATTTTCAGCTCGCCCTTGGCCAGCATATCCAGCAGGCGGTGTACGCCGGTGGTGGTTTCTTCGGTGACGCCGTGGATCTTGTCCAGCATCGCCGGGTATTTCTTGTGCAGGATTTCGGTCAGGTCGCCGCCGTCGTCGAGGATCATGTTGGCGTCCCACGGCTGACCGTCCTTGAGGATGGTCTGCTCGATGCACCACTCGTATTCCTGCTCGGTTTCACCTTTCCAGGCGAACACCGGGATACCGGCGGCGGCGATGGCGGCAGCGGCCTGGTCCTGGGTGGAGAAGATGTTGCAGGACGACCAGCGCACTTCGGCACCCAGGGCAACCAGGGTTTCGATCAGCACGGCGGTCTGGATGGTCATGTGGATGCAGCCGAGGATTTTCGCGCCCTTGAGTGGCTGCTCTTCCTGGTACTTGCGGCGCAGGCCCATCAGCGCAGGCATTTCCGACTCGGCGATGATGGTTTCGCGACGGCCCCAGGCGGCCAGGGAGATGTCGGCGACTTTGAAATCGTTAAAACCTGCAGGCGTGTTTACAGCGCTCATGAAGAGCCTCCATTCGTAGTGTGCGAATGGGCGCCGTTGTGCGTTAAGGGTCCGCGATGCAGCGTGCGGACAACGCCCCGACCGAGCCTGACAGGGTCAACCTGCTGCAGCGCCCCTCGGTCGGGTGGCGGGAGCGACGGTCGCGGGGGACCATCGCCGAAAAACGCGGGGATTATAGCCGGGCTTTCGCGCGCGCCCAAGGGCCAAAGCGTCGCGTGCGACCGACGACTGGCGGATGGTCGTATGCCGGCGATGGTTTGCGTCCAAAGAATGGGGCTACCATGTAGTGGCAGGGCCTCGGTGGCCCTGCTTCACATGCCAGGCCGGTAGGAGCACGCATGAATTTTCACACCCGCAAATGGGTAAAACCCGAAGACCTCAACCCCAATGGCACCCTGTTCGGTGGCAGCTTGCTGCGCTGGATCGACGAAGAGGCGGCGATCTACGCGATCGTCCAGCTGGGCAACCAGCGCGTGGTGACCAAGTACATCTCCGAAATCAACTTCGTCAGCGCCTCGCGCCAGGGTGACATCATCGAACTGGGCATCACCGCCACCGAGTTCGGCCGTACCTCGATCACCCTCAAGTGCGAAGTCCGCAACAAGATCACCCGCAAGGCGGTGCTTACCGTCGAGCGCATGGTGTTCGTCAATCTGGGCGATGACGGCTTGCCGGCAGCGCATGGACGGACCGAGATCAAGTACATCGAGGACCAGTTCCCGGACAGCGCCGTTGAGTGATTGACTCTTGGGCATCGCGACGGTTCGGCGCCCCGACGAGCTCGCTTCTACAGAATGCGCAATCAACTGTAGGAGCGAGCTTGTTCGCGATGGCCTGCCAAGCAGGCCTGGACGTCAGGTCGCCGGGTGTTCGCTGACGCCCCGCACCACCCGCCCGACCGTCAAGCCCTGCACCAGGATCGACGACAGCACCACGATGTAGGTGATCGACAGCAGCAGGTCACGCTCATCGCCCATTGGCAGCGACAGTGCCAGGGCCACCGACACCCCGCCCCGCAAACCACCCCAGGTCAGTACCCGCACGGTGCCTTTCGGCACGCTGCGCCAGCGCCGCAGCAGGACGATCGCCGGGGCCACGGTCAGCAGGCGCGACAGCAGCACCGCCACCGCCAGCACGCTGCCGGCCGCCAGGTGCATCCAGTTGAACGGCAGCAGCAACAGCTCCAGGCCGATCAGGGCGAACAGCAGGGCGTTGAGCATGTCGTCGATCAGTTCCCAGAAACCGTCCATGTAGCGCCGGGTCATGTCGTTCATGGCCAGGTTGCGGCCCATGTTGCCGATGATCAGACCGGCCACCACCATGGCGATCGGCGCCGAGACGTGCAGTTCGTAGCACATCGCCGAGCCGCCGATGACCAGCGCCAGGGTCAGCATCACCTCGACCTGGTACTGCTCGATGCTCTTGATCATGCGGTAGGTGGCGTAGCCGATGATGCCGCCGAAGACCACGCCGCCAATCGCTTCACGAACGAACAGCATCGCGGTTTCCGAGACGCTCGGGGTTTCGCCGAGCTGGACGATGCCCAGCAACACGGTGAACACCACCACCGCGGTGCCGTCGTTGAACAGCGATTCACCAACGATGGTGGTTTTCAGCGGTTTCGAGGCATTGGCGGTACGCAGCGCGCCGAGCACGGCAATTGGGTCGGTGGGCGAGATCAGGGCGCCGAACAGCAGGCAGTAGATCAGGCTGACGTTCCAGCCGAACAAGGCGAACACCCAGTGCGCGAGAAAGCCGATCACGGTTGTGGCGATCAGTACGCCGAGGGTGGCCAGCAGGCCGATCGGCCAGCGGTAGCTGCGCAGGTCGGCAAGGTTGACGTGCAGGGCGCCGGCGAACAGCAGGAACGATAGCATCCAGTGCATCAACAGGTCGTTGAAGTCGATTTGGTTCATCAGGCCTTCGACGCGTTCTTCCAGACCCGGGTAACCGACCAGGCTCAGGGCCTGGAGCATCAGGGAGAACAGCAGGGCGGTGACCATGACGCCGATGGCGGGCGGCAGGCCGATAAAGCGGTAATTCACATAAGTGAGGAGGGTGGTAAGGCAGATAAACGCGGCAACTAACTCAAGCATCCTAGGTCCTGTATTGGCTTCCAAGTCGGTGCCCGAACGAGGCGGGCAAAGACTTTGATGGCCTTTTGACCGTTTCGGGACACAGTTTTTTTCAATGTCGCCATTGACAGCGCGCTGGCTGTTTTGTTGCCGCTGGTTGAAACTTCGCCGTCCGGTTACGGACCCTGTCCGCAGATGGCGAAGGAATCGAGACGTGGTAGCGACTTCACTGGTGCTGGTCGCGGCACTGCTGCATGCAACCTGGAATACCCTGATCAAATTCAGCGGCGAGCGCCTTCTGGTGATCGCCAGCATGGATACCGTAGCCCTAGTGTTTGCGCTGGTGATGGTCGGTTTCGTCCAGTTGCCGCCGGCGGATATCTGGCCATGGCTGCTGGCGTCGGCGGGGTTCGAGCTGGTTTACCGGATCCTGCTGATCAAGGCGTATCGAGTGGGTGACCTTGGCCTGGTCTATCCGCTGATGCGCGGCTTGTCGCCGTTGGTGGTGCTGGCGCTGACGCTGGTATTCGCCGGCGAAGACCTGAGCAGCCAGCAGATCATCGGCATCCTGCTGATTCCGTGCGGCATGGCCTGCCTGCTCTGGCGCGGGGGCGGCGGCGATCGCCTGCCGTGGTCGATGCTGCCGGTGGTGGCGTTGATCGGCCTGTGCATCGGCTGCTACACCTGGCTCGACGGCCAGGCGATCCGACGCTGGTCGCAACCGCTGGATTATCTGGTGTGGCTGACGCTGGCGTGCTCCCTGCCATTTCCGCTGCTGGCGAGCGTGTCGCGGCGCGCGCCGTTCGTGCTGTTCTGGCGAACCCAATGGAAGCTTGGCCTGGCGGTGGGTGTCTGCGTATTGCTCAGCTACGCTCTGGTGCTCTGGGCGATGCACCTCGGGTCGGTGGCCGAAGCGGCGGCGCTGCGCGAGGTCAGTGTGATCCTGGTGGTGCTGCTGGGCATGCGCTACCTCAAAGAACCTTTCGGTGGGCCCAGGCTCTTAGCGTGTGCGCTGGTGCTGATCGGCATGCTGGTGATGAAGCTCTGAGCCGGCGCGAATTTCGATTTTGACAAGGACTGAACCATGACTGTTGCTTTCTGGTGTGTATTGATCGCCCTGTGCCTGCCGTACCTGTGTACGAGCGTCGCCAAGTTCGGCAGCGGGCGTTTCAACCTGCGCCACAACCATGATCCCCGGGCCTTCCTCGACAACCTCGAAGGCTGGCCGCGCCGGGCGCACGCGGCGCAGATGAACAGCTTCGAGATTTTGCCGGCGTTCATCGCGGCGGTGCTGATCGCCGACGTTGTCGGCAATGCCGAGCAGGTCACCCAGGATGTGCTGGCGGTGCTGTTCATCACCAGCCGCCTGCTTTACATCATCTGCTACCTGGCGGACTGGGCGGCGCTGCGGTCGGTGGTGTGGTTTGCCGGGGTTGGGTTGATCATCAGTTTCTTTGTGGTTTCGGCCTGATTTCAGGGCCTCATCGCTGGCAAGCCAGCGCCCACAGGTTACACACGACCCCGTGGGAGCCGGCTTGCCGGCGATGAGGCCCCCATAAACTACTGCTTACTTGGCCTCGGTCTGCGGCACCGCCGGCAAGGCCATCCCCTTCGGCCACAGCAACCAGATCTGCCCCTGCTGCTTCATGTCCCCCGCCAGCTTGCCGGCCGCTTCGCCCGTTCCCCAGAACAGGTCCGCGCGCACTTCACCGGCGATTGCGCCGCCCGTGTCCTGCGCCGCCACCGGACGTACCACCGGGCTGCCGTCGGGACGGGTGGTGGACAGCCAGAGCAGGCTGCCCAGCGGGATCACCTTGCGGTCAATCGCCACGCTATAGCCTGCGGTCAGCGGTACGTTAAGCGAACCGCGCGGGCCTTCATTGCTGTCCGGACGGGTGCTGAAGAACACGTAGCTGGGGTTGCTCGCCAGCAATTCCGGCACCCGCGTCGGGTTGGCCTGGGCCCAGGCGTGGATGGCGCCCATGGTCACGTCTTCTTTGTTCAATTGACCCTGCTCAACCAGCCAGCGGCCCACCGGACGATAAGGATGGCCGTTCTGGTCGGCGTAGCCCAGGCGCAGTTGCCGGCCGTTATCGAGCTGGACGCGGCCCGAGCCCTGGATCTGCAGGAATTGCAGGTCCATCGGGTCAGTCAGCCAGGCCACGACCGGCGCTTTCACGCCCTGGCGCTGGATCACTTCGGCAGTGTCGTAGGGCTTGAGGGTGCGGCCTTCGAGGCGGCCCCGCAGGCGCTTGCCCTTGAGTTCGGGATAGACGCTATCCAGCGCCACCACGATCAGGTCGTCGGGGATGCCGTATACCGGCACGTTGGCGCGCTCGGTGCGGGTTTCGCTGCCGGGATAGACCGGCTCGTAGTAGCCGGTGATCAGGCCGCTGGCGTTGTTTTCCGCCGAGCGCAGGCTGTAGACCTCCAACTGATTACCGAGGAAGTCGCGGATCTGCCGGGCATCCGCCGGGACGTTGGCCGCTGCGGCGCAGGTCGGGCCCCAGGCCGGGTCGTTCTTGAGGCGCTGGCAGGCGCTGCGCCAGGCTTCGAAGCCGGCCACCAGATCGGCTTCGGCGACGCTCGGCAGGTCTTGCCAGGTGGCGTGGGTGTAGGTGGCGACCGGGTGCGGTTTGGATTTTTCCGGGGCGCCGCCGTTGCAGCCGGCGAGCAGGGCGAACAGGGAGAGGGTCCAGCCGAGGCGGCGCAGGGGAATATTCATGCGGGTATTTCCTTTGCGGGTCGTGCGGGCGCGAGGGCCGTTGTCCAACCCGTAGTTTTCTTGGGGGTATTGGTCTTTGCCGGTGAGGCGA
Organism: Pseudomonas sp. 20P_3.2_Bac5; assembly: GCF_025466035.1. NCBI lineage: Bacteria > Pseudomonadati > Pseudomonadota > Gammaproteobacteria > Pseudomonadales > Pseudomonadaceae > Pseudomonas > Pseudomonas sp. 20P_3.2_Bac5. The sequence goes on from NZ_JANLOA010000100.1 coordinate 19,512, forward strand.
GGATACTGGCCGCCTTTTTTACCGTGAGCCGTTGATGACCATGATGCTCAAGCGTTGTTCCGTTGTACTCCTGGCCTGCCTGACCCTGACCGCCTGTGGCGGGGTCGATCCGAATTCGCCGCTGGGCCAGCGCAAGGCCATCTTCAAGCAGATGCTCAAGACCAGCGAGGACATGGGCGGCATGTTGCGCGGGCGCGTGACCTTCGACGGGCAGAAATTCGCCGATGGCGCGGTCAAGCTCGACGGGCTGTCCCGTGAGCCGTGGAAACATTTTCCGCAGGTCAAGGAAACGGATGATACCAGCGCCCGGGCGGATGTCTGGGAGAAGCAGGCGCGGTTCGAGGAACTGGCGCGGCAACTCGAAGCGACGACGGCCGAGCTTGTGACCGTCACCCGGGTTCAGCCGTTGCAGGCCGCGCAGTTGCAGGCGCCGATGGACAAGGTCGAGGCGGCTTGCAAGGCGTGTCATACCGAGTTCAGGAATCACTGAGAAACAGTGATCGCGACGGTTCGGCGGGTGCCGAACCGTCGCGATGCCTGAAGAACCGCCTTACTTCTCCAGTTCCTGCAGCGCGTTCTGCAGTTCCTTATTGGCTTCGGCCAGTTTGTCCTTGCGCTTGTTGATTTTCTCCGAGTCGCCTTTCTTCATGGCCTTGTCCAGGTCTTTCGTGCGCTGGGAGACTTCGTGGCGGGCGTCGAGAACTTTCTTTTCGCGCTCTTTGCGCAGGCCGGCGTCGGTGCAGTTGGCCTTCACTTCGCTCAGGGCCTTTTCCAGCCCGGCTTGCTGCTCGGCGTTGCCGTGGCTGCGGGCCTGTTCGATCTGGACGCTGATGGCCTGCTGCTTGGCGGCGCATCCGGTCAGGCCCGGCTGTTCTTCGGCGGCCAGCACAGGGGCCGCGAGTACAGCGCAGAGGGTGAACAGGGCAAGCGGGGAAATCGATTTCATAAAAGCTCCGTCGTCGGGCAAGCAGAACCCGTGATGCTGCCCTGATCCACGGGATTTAGAAACCCTCGATTGCATGTTCGGCCAGACGAACGGCGAGCTTCCTGACCTGCGGATCGTTGAAGAACGCCACCAGTTGCCCCGCGCGCAGCGGCCCGATACCCGGCTCCTGTTGCCATTGCGCGGCGCTGCGTGAGGCCAGTACCGCCCAGGAATCGCCCAGGTTAGTTTGTTTCGGCGCCGGCACCCCCAGCGCCCTGGCCCAGCGGTTGAATGGCTGGGCGCGTGCCTGGCCAAAGGCGGTATGCAACTGCTGGCTGCTGCGTTCGGCGATGCCGTTGATGCTCAGCAGGTCGTCCGGCTGCAGGTCGAGCCAGTCGGCAAGGCTGTTCAGCCGACCGGCGTCGAGCAGTTTGTTCCAGGTGCCGGGGCCGACGCCTGGCATGTTCAGCCCCTGTTTGCCCGCCAGCCAGGTCAGGCGTTCGAGAAACTGCTCGCGGCAGCCGACGTCTGGCTGCCAGCAACTGAGCGGGTGATAGGTGTCCAGCGCAGGCGGTGTCACGTTGTTGTGCCGGGGGCCGCGCTCGGTGACCGCTTCGATCCGCGGGATGGTCAGCCCGGCGAGGCTGAGGGTGATCTGGTCGCCGGGCTGGATATCCAGTTGCTGCCAGCGTTGCAGCGAGCCGGCGCTGACCTGGCGCACCAGGCGGTCGTCGAGGCGCACCGGTTCGAGCTGGATGACCGGGGTGATGCGGCCGGTTCGGCCAACCCGGAAGTGCACGTCCCGCACATCGGCCACGGCCTGGGCGAACGGGTATTTCCACGCCGCGCTCCAGTGCGACGCCCGCGGCTGCCAGCGTTCCGCCGGCGGTTGCCGAGCCTGATGCAGCACCACTCCGTCGCTGGCGAATGGCAGGGGCGAGCGATACCAGTGCTGGCGCCAGCGCACGGCGTCTTCGAGGCGGTTGACCGGCTGGCTGTAGGTTTCGCTGTTGCGCAGGCCAAGGGCGGTGAGCCGGGCGAGGCGTTCACGGGGATCTTGCGGGCCATCGGGCCAGGCCCAGATGAACAGGCCCAGGTTGCGCCCGTCTTCGGCGCTGACCTGATGCCGAGCCAGCAGGCCGGCGACCCGGCTGCGCGCGTTGAGGCTGCCGGCGCTGGCCTGGACATGGCCGTCCAGGCGCCAGAACAGCTCGCCTTGCAGGGTCAGGTCGCGGGCTTCGTCGAGGTTGCGCAGGGCAGGGTCGAGGACGGGGATATGCCGGCTCCAGTCATGACCGGTGCTGCCATCGCCGCGGCTGATCAGTTGCACCAGTGTGCCGCCCTGATAGATCAGCGTCGCCGCTACGCCATCGACCTTGGGCTGGACCCACACGTCTTGCCGGCCTTTGAGCCAGGCCGCGACGGCGTTCTCGTCCGCCAGCTTGTCGAGGCCGGTGTGCGCCACCGGATGGCGGATCGGGCCGGCCGCGCTGGCCAGCGGGTTGGCGGTGTTGATATCGGTGCCGGGGAAACAGCCTTGCAGACGGTGCAGGCGTGCGCGGTGCTGGTCGTACAGTTCGTCGCTGACCAGCGAGACACCGAGGCGGTGGTAGTGGTCGTCCCAGATGGCCAGGCGGTCCCGCAGTTCAGTGAGCTGGCGGGTGGCAACGCTGCCGGTCCAGTCGGGACAGGCCTGGGCGAAGGCCGGGACGGAAAGGAAAAACAACAGCAGGGCGGTGATCAACGGCATGACGAGCGTCCTTGCTCGGCGGAATGGAAATCACAGCCTAGGAATAGAGTGCCCAAGGTGTTTGGCCCGGTGTGTCAGGCCATGTTTCTACGCCGCGAAACCGCTTGAAAGCGGCGCGGCGATGCAACGCTCG
>NZ_JANLOA010000039.1:0-20399 GCF_025466035.1 Pseudomonas sp. 20P_3.2_Bac5
CTGCCACCAAATGGCGCAGGACTTGCTTGTAACGGATTAACCGATCCGGAGCCGCCGATGAGCACAATAAAAACAGCGTCCGCCACCGCGACCTCTAACCCCCGCCTTGCCCGGGAACGCCTGTCCGTGGAAGGGCAACTGCCCGATGGCTTCCTGCGTGCCGAAATCGACGCCTCCTGGCGCCGTAGCCTCGGCCATGGGGTTACCGGTAACGCCGGGCAGGAAGTCGCCCTGACTTCCGCCGCCAGCCTCGACCTGCTGCTGGCCAACAACCGCCCACTGCTGGACGCCGCGACCGCCGAACTCGATTACCTCGGCGCGCGCCAGGGTCAGGACAGCCTGATTATCCTCGCCAATGCCGACGCCACCATCCTCACCATCCATGGCGAATCCGCCGTGCTCAAGCGCCGTGGCCTCGGCGATATTTCCCCCGGCACCTGCTGGAGCGAAGCCGCTCGCGGCACCAACGCCCTCGGCACCGCGCTGGTGGAAGCGCGCACGGTGCAGATCGATTGCGGCGAGCACTTTCTCGAACGGCTCAGCGATTTTTCCTGCACCTCGGTGCCGATCCATTGCCCGCAAGGTGAGTTGCTCGGCGTCCTCGACCTGACCCGCCAAGGCCCGCTGGGCCGCCTGCCTGACCGCACCGCGCTGCTGGCGCTGGCGGTCAGCCAGATCGAAAGCCGGCTGTTCAAGAGCAGCTTCCCCGAACAGATCGTGCTGGCCTTCCACAGCCGGCGGCAGTACCTGGAATCCTGCTGGCAGGGCCTGCTGGCGGTGAGCCTGGACGGGCATATCCTCGCCGCCAGCAACCAGGCCTGCCAGTTGCTGCGCAGCGACCGCGCCAGTTTGATTGGCCAGCGCTGCGACGGCCTGCTGGGCATGCGCCTGGAGCAATGGCTGGCGCGTTTGCAACCTGGCCAGGTCGACAGCGTCGAGACCGCCAAAGGCGCCTTTTACTACAAGACCCTGCAAGTGCCGCAGCGTCCGCTCGCGGTGTCGGTTCCGGCGCTGGTCGCCCGCGTCGCCCCCGCTGTTTCCACCACGCCGTCGCTGGAAGCACTCGGCGCCGGCAACAGCCGGTTTGCCCGGGCGTTGCGCATGGCTCGCCAAGGGCTGGCCAATGACTTGCCGGTGGTGCTGCTGGGCGAAACCGGCAGCGGCAAGGAAGTGGTGGCCCGCGCGCTGCATCAGGAAAGCGCCCGCGCCGGCAAACCCTTTATCGCGGTGAACTGCGCGGCGATCCCCGAAGGGCTGATCGAATCGGAACTGTTCGGCTACCGCGAAGGCGCCTTCACCGGCTCGCGTCGCGGCGGCATGGTCGGGCGTTTGCAGCAGGCCCATGGCGGCACGCTGTTTCTCGACGAAGTCGGCGACATGCCGCTGGCCTTGCAGGCCCGGCTGTTGCGGGTGTTGCAGGAGCGCAAGGTGGCACCGTTGGGCGCGGCCCAGGAGCAGGAACTGGACATCGCGCTGGTCTGCGCCACCCACCGTGACCTCAAACGCCAGGTGCAAGACCAGCAGTTCCGCGAAGACCTCTACTACCGCATCAACGGCATCAGCGTGCAGTTACCGGCTCTGCGCGAGCGCGAAGACCTTCCCGCGCTGATCGACAGCCTGCTGGCCCGCCTCGGCGGCCAAGGCGTGCGGCTGTCTGCCGAAGTGTCGCGGTTGTTCGCCGGCTATCACTGGCCGGGCAACATCCGCCAACTGGAAATGAGCCTGCGCCTGCTGCTGGCGATGCGCGAAGACGGCGAGCAGGAACTCGGCCTCGATCATCTGCCAGACAACCTGCTGGATGAGCTGCGCGCCGGCGAGCCACCGGTCAACCGCGACAACCTGCGCCACAACCAGCACGACCTGATTCGCCAGGCCCTCGACCGTCATCACGGCAATGTCTCGGCCGCCGCCGATGCCCTGGGCATCAGCCGCGCCACGCTGTACCGCAAGCTCAAGCAGATGCCGCGGTGATGCAGCGTCTGCTCTCGCGCCTGATCGAGCATCAGGACCGTCCCGCCCTGCACGACGCACTGGGCTGGTTGTACAGCTTCGTCCGCCCGCAGCGGCTGGCCATCGCCGGCCTGCTCGGGCTGTCGATGTGCGCCACGGCGCTGGTGCTGGTGCAGCCGTGGCTGACCAAGCTGCTGATCGACGACGGCCTGCTGGCCAAGGACTTCCCGAAGCTGGCGCTGATCGCCGGCCTGATGGTGCTGGCCGGGATCGTCGGCACGCTGTTGTCCGGGCTCAATCGCTACCTGCACACGCGCCTTTCGGGGCGCATTCTGTTCGCCCTGCGCGACGAGTTGTACCGGCACTTGCAACGTCTTTCGCCGACCTTCTACGGCCAGCGCCGGCTGGGTGACCTGATGTCGCGGCTGGACGGCGATGTCGCCGAGATCCAGCGCTTTGCCGTGGACTCGCTGTTCTCCGCGGTGTCCAGCGTGATCGGTCTGGTCTGTGCGTTGGCGATGCTCTTGGTGTTGTCGTGGAAGCTGGCGCTGCTGGCGCTGGTGCTGATTCCGCTGGACGTGCTCTGGCTGCGCTGGATGCGGCGCAAGGTCGAGCGCGAGGTGCGGCAGTTGCGCGAGCGTTCGGCGGACGTTTCGTCGTTTCTGGTGGAGACCCTGCCGGCGATGAAATTCATCCAGTCCGCCGGCCAGCAGCAACGCGAGGCCCGCCGTCTTGATGGCCTGGGGCAGGGCTACATGGGCCAGTTGCTGCGGGTGCAGGTCACCGAATTCTTTACCCAGGCGGTGCCTGGCACCCTGACGTCGCTGTCCCGCGCCTGCGCGTTTCTGGTGGGCGGTTACTGGGTGGTGCAGGGCACCTGGCAACTGGGCGCGCTGATCGCGTTTTCCACCTACCTCGGCATGGCCGTCGGCCCGGTACAAAGCCTGCTGGGCTTGTATGTGGCGATGCAGCGCATGAGCGTCAGCCTTGGCCGGGTGATGGAGTTGCGCGGCGTTGCCCCGGAAGTCGACAGCCCGGTCCACACCCGGCCGATGCCGGACCGCGGCGACCTGCATTTGCGCGGGGTGTGCTTCGCCCACCCGGGGCGCGCGCCGTTGTTGCAGGATGTCGGCGCGAGTATTCCCCACGGCAGCAAGGTCGCCCTGCGCGGTATCTCCGGTGCCGGCAAATCCACCTTGATCGACCTGCTGCAGCGCTTCTACGATCCGCAGTCGGGGCAGATCCTGCTGGGCGGCGTCGACCTGCGCGAACTCGATCTGCACGCCTTGCGGCGGCGGGTGGCGGTGGTCAGCCAGGACATCGTGCTGTTCCGTGGCAGCCTCGCCGACAACCTCGCCTACAGCGTGCCGGATGCCAGTCGCGAAGCCATTGCCGAAGTCGCCCGGCTGGCGCAACTGGACAGCCTGATCGCCAGCCTGCCGGAAGGCCTCGACAGCCCGCTGGGCGAGCGCGGCCAGCAGTTGTCGGGCGGTCAGAAACAGCGTATTGCTATCGCCCGCGCACTGCTGCAGGACCCGCTGCTGCTGGTGCTGGACGAAGCCACCTCGCAAGTTGACGAACACACGGAGCGTGAAGTGATTGCCGCGATTGACCAACTCTTTGCTGACCGTACCCGCATCCTGGTTAGCCACCGTCCCTCGACCCTGGCCGACGCCAGCCTGCATCTGGTCCTGCGTGAGGGTCGCCTGCACGTTCTGACGGAGGCCGGCCATGCGTGATTTTCGGGTTGGCGTGGTCGACAGCGGCACGCCCCTGGCGCGCATGGGCGAGGCGCGGCGTTTCCAGTTGGCCTCGGTCGGAATCAGCCAGCAGCCGCCGCTGGAAGATGCCCTCGGCCACGGCAGCGCCGTGGTGCAACTGATCGCTGCGGGTGCCGGAGACGTGCCGATCCATGTCGCCCAGGTCTTCGATCAGCGGGGTGTCACCACTGCCTTGCAGGTCGCCGCCGGGATCGACTGGCTGGTGAGCTGCGGCGTGCGCCTGATCAATCTCAGCCTTGGCCTGCGCGAGGACCGTCCGGCACTGCGTGAGGCCTGCGCGGCGGCGATCAAGGCCGGCGTGTTGATCTGCGCCTCGACCCCGGCGCAAGGCGCGCCGGTGTATCCCGCCGTTTATCCCGGTGTGTTGCGCATCACCGGCGATGCGCGTTGCCAGCCCGATGAGTGGAGCTGGCTGGACACGCCCCAGGCCGATTTCGGCGCCTGCGTACGGGCCCGTGAGAGTCCGCTGTCCGGCGCCAGTTTTGGCTGCGCGGCACTGACCGGGCACATCGCCGCCTTCCTGCGCGACCAGCCTCACGCGAGCAACGCCCAAGTGATGGCGTGGCTGCTGTACAACGCCCAGTACCGTGGGCGCGAATACAAAGGCCAGGCATGAAATCCATCGTCGTGCTCGGCGCCGGACCTGCCGGTGCCGCTGTTGCCCTGGGCCTGCGCCGGCTTGGTTTCGAGGTGTGCGTGGTCAGCGAATGGCGGCGCTTCGCGGCGCTCGAAGGGGTGTCGCAACGGGTGCTGGAAGCGCTTCGCGGCGCCGGGCTCAACCGCGCATTGGCGGTGGCGAGCGAACCGTCGCGGCGCCACGCGCGCTGGAACGGCGAGGCCCATGACCGCAATGTCGAATTTCTGCTGGACCGTCCGCGTTTCGACCAGGGCCTGCGCGACGACCTGCACCACGCCGGCGTTCGCCTGATCGAAGCGCGGGTGCTTGGCGTGCGGAGCGAAGCGGGCGGGGTGACCGTCGAACTGGACGGCGCGCCCGCGTTGTCCGCTGATTTCTACGTCGAAGCCCGCGGGCGCCAGGCCCCGCAACACGACCGTTCCGTGGGCCGTGCCTGGCGCGGGCCGGAGACCTTGAGCCTGCTGAACCGCTGGCAGGGCGAGCCCGGCAGCGGCGCCAGCGCCGTGGAAAGCCAGGCCGATGGCTGGATGTGGATGGCCCGGCAGGCCGATGGTCGCTGCTACTGGCAGTGGACTCTGGACGTCTCCGGTACGGCATTACCGGACAAATCCGCGCTGCTCGATTTCTGCCGCGAACGCCGCTGGCAATCGCCGCTGGCGCGGGCGTTTTTCGCCGCACAGGACGAACGCGACCTGCAACTGCACGCCCGCAGCAGCACGGCGATCCTCACGCCGGTGTGTGGCGGCGACAACTGGTTGCGGGTGGGCGATGCGGCGATGGCGGTGGACCCGTTGTCGGGCAACGGCATCTTCCAGTCACTGTCCTCGGCCCTGCAGGCGCCGGCGGTGATCAACACCCTGCTGGCCCGCCCGGAGCGCCGCGACCTGGCCCTGCGTTTTCACCAACAGCGGGTCGAGCACCTGTTCTGGCGTTTCGCCCGGCTCGGGCGGGATTTCTATATCGAGGAACAACGCTGGGCCGACCAGCCGTTCTGGCAGGCGCGGCGGCAATGGCCGGACGCCGAACCGATCCACGCCGAGGTGGATTTCGCCAGCTTGCGGATAGAACAGGCGCCAGTGCTGCGTGACGGTCTTGTGGACCTCGCGCACGTGGTGATCAGCCCCGATCAGCCATTGGGCATCTGGCACCTGAATGGTGTGGAACTGGCGCCGCTGGTCAGCCGGTTGCGCACTGAACCGGCCGATCAAGTGCTGGCGCCGCTGAGCCCGGAACAGCAGCGCCACATCCGTGGCTGGCTGCTGAGCCAGGGCTACCGTCCCTGATTCTTAAAGCTTGATCAACACCGATTTCAACTCGGTGTAATGTTCGATGGCCGCCGCGCCCATCTCCCGGCCAACGCCGGACATCTTGTAGCCGCCGAACGGCAGCGCCGGGTCCAGCGCGCTGTGGCAGTTGACCCATACCGAGCCCGAACGAATCTTCGGAATCATCCGGTGCACGGCGCCGAGGTTGTTGGACCAGATGCTCGCGCCCAGGCCGTACGGGCTGTCATTGGCCAGGCGCAGGGCTTCGGCTTCGTCGTCGAACGGCATGGCCACCAGCACCGGGCCGAAGATTTCTTCCTGCACCAGCGGGTGTTTCTGATCGACATCGACGATCACCGTGGGTTTGACGAAGTAACCGGGGCCGAACTGCTCGCCACCGCAGGCGATGGTGGCGCCGCTGTTGCGGCCTTGTTCGATGTAGTCGAACACGCGTTTCTGCTGGCGGGCGGAGATCAGCGGGCCCATCTGCACGCTGGGGTCGAGGCCGTTGCCGAGTTTCATGCTGTTGGCGATGCCGGCGATGTCGGCCACCACGTTGTCGAAGTGCTTGCGGTGCACATACAGGCGGGAGCCGGCGCAGCAGACCTGGCCCTGGTTGAAGAAGATCGCCTGGGCGGCGCCGGCGGCGGCGATGGACAGGTCGGCGTCGGCCATGACGATGGTCGGCGATTTGCCGCCCAGTTCCAGGGTGACGCGGGTCATGTTGTCCATCGCCACTTTGCCGATCTGCTGGCCGACGGCGGTGGAGCCGGTGAAGGTCAGTTTGTCCACGCCGGGGTGGCGGGTCAGGGCATCGCCGGCGACCACGCCGGTGCCGGTGACCACGTTGAACACGCCCGCGGGGTAACCGGCTTCCAGCACCAGTTCCGCCAGCTTCAGGGCGCTCAGCGGGGTTTCGTCGGCGGGCTTGAGGACCACGCTGCAACCGGTGGCCAGGGCCGGGCCGAGTTTCCAGCAGGCCAGCAGCAGCGGGAAGTTCCAGGCGACGATGGCGCCGACCACACCCACCGCTTCGCGCCGGACGAACCCATGGAACTCGTCGTTGGGCATCAGTGGCAACGACACCTCGACGGTCTGGCCCTCGATCTTGGTCGCCCAGCCGGCCATGTAACGCAGGAAGTCGATGGCCAGTTGCACGTCCATGACCCGCGCCACCACCGCGCTCTTGCCGTTGTTCAGGCATTCGAGCTGGGCGAGGATTTCGCCGTCGCGCTCCATCAGGTCGGCCAGTTTCCACAACAGGTTCTGCCGTTCGCGCGGGCGGGTCCGGCTCCAGGCCGAATCATCGAAGGCCTGGCGCGCGGCGCTCACGGCACGACCGACATCGGCGGGCGTGGCTGCCGGCACCTGGCACAGCACCTCGCCGCTGGCCGGGTTGCGCAGGGTCAGGCGCTCGCCGTCGCTGGACTCGACCCAGTCGGCGCCGATCAGCATGGTCGGCGCGCGTCGGATGAACGCCTCGACGGCAGGGTGCAGGGGGGCAGTGGTGGACATGGCAAACCTCGTTCTTGTGAGTGATTGCCAGGGCGGATCGCAACCGCTGTGCCAAGTGCCGGGTGTCGTCCTGCAGCGCTGTGAATCCAAGGGGTGAAACGTTGCCGCAGCCTGGCTGCTGTCGCACACCGGCCGTCGCAAATTGCGACAGGCGCTGAGACATTCTCAGCGGCCTGCGACAGCCGTCTCACGCCGTCTCAGTTGTCGCGAATTTAGCCGCGAGGCCCGTGTCATATGGTCCGCGAAGCCCCTGATACGGTGCTTCCGGCTCTTGGCACACAATATGTATCGGCACTCGCAAGCTGCTCTTCGGTCCGTGCTCTGCCGCTGTACGGCCGACAGAAGAGACCTATAAGAAGTGTACGAACAATAAGAAGAACCCCCGTGGAGGTCAGTCATCGATGAAGAGAACACTCAGGTTCGCCAGCGCTGGAGGTTTGCTGGCAATGGCCGTCAGCCTTGCCTTGCAGCCCCAGGTCAGCCAGGCCCGCGAAGCCCAGGCGATCCTCAAGGAAACCTGCCAGGGCTGCCACCTGCCCGAAGGTGACAACGCCTTGAGCCGCATCAGCCACCAACGCAAGACCCCCGAAGGCTGGCTGATGACCATCGGCCGCATGCAGACCATGCACCAGTTGCAGATCAGCGACGAAGACCGCCGCACGCTGGTCAAGTACCTCGCCGACACCCAGGGCCTGGCGCCCAGCGAAACCGACGGCGTGCGCTACGCCCTCGAACGCCGCCTGAACACCGTCGAGCAGATCGGCGAACCCACTCAGCAAATGTGCGCCCGCTGCCACTCCGGCGCGCGGATCGCCCTGCAGCGGCGTCCGGCCAAGGAGTGGGAACACTTGGTCAACTTCCACCTCGGCCAGTGGCCGTCGCTGGAATACCAGGCGCTGTCCCGCGACCGCGACTGGTTCGAGCTGGCGAAGAAAGACATGGTGCCGCTGCTGGCGCAGCAGTACCCGTTCGACAGCAAGGCCTGGAGCGACTGGCAAAAGTCCATGCCCAAGGCCGCGACCCTGGCCGGCACCTGGAGCTTCAGCGGCCACCTGCCGGGCAAGGGCGAACTCAACGGCGTGATGACCGTCAGCCCGGAATCCGGCGATCGCTTCAAGGTCAGTCTCGACGGCCAGTACGCCGACGGCACGCCGTTCAAGGGCCAGGGCACGGCGATGCTCTACAGCGGCTATGAATGGCGCGGCACCGTGGACGTGGATGGCGTAAGCATGCGGCAGGTGCTCGCCGCCAATAACGGCCAGCTCACCGGCCGCATGTTCGAAAAAGCCCACGATGAACGCGGCCTCGATTTCGTCGCCGCGCAGCAAGGCTCGCCGCGCCTGCTGGCGGTGCAGCCGGGTTATGTGAAGGCCGGCAGCGAAGCCGAGTTGACCCTGGTCGGCAGCGGCCTGAATGGCACGCCGTCGTTCGGCAAGGGTGTGCAGGTGCTTGAAGTGTTGGAGAACACCCCGCAGCGCGTGCGGGTCAAGGTCAAGGCCGCCGCCGATGCGCCGCAGGGCCTGCAGGCGGTCAGCGTCGGCAAGCTCGGTGGCCCGCAACTGGCGGTGTACCGCGAGATCGCCGAGGTGAAAGTGGTCCCGGCGTTCTCCGTGGCGCGGGTCGGTGACAACGGCGGTTCCACGCCGAAGGTGCAGGGCCGCTTCGACGCCGAGGCTTGGGGCCAGGGCGCCGATGGCAAGGCTTACCGCATCGGCGTGTTCCCGGCGCAATGGAAAGTCGAGCCGTTCGACGACCGCGCCCGCGAGGACGAGGACGTCAAGTTCGCCGGCATCATGCAGGCCGACAGCGGCGTGTTCACCCCCGGCGACGCTGGCCCGAACCCGGCACGGAAGATGTCCACCAACAACGCCGGCAACCTCAAGGTCATTGCCGCCGTGGACGACGCCGGCAAGGCGCGTACCGGTGAAGGTCAGTTGATCGTGACCATCCAGCGCTGGAACAACCCGCCCATCCCGTGACACGGCGGTTTGACCTGGCCACATCCGAATGTTCTAGGAGGTTGCGATGGGCGCGATTCTGAATTTGGTAGAACGCAATCTGCATGAAGTGCGGGTCGATGACGCCCGCATGCTGTTCCACATTCCCAGCAGCTCGCTGTTCGCCAGCGATGCCCTGACCGGGGAAATCATCGACGCACTGCGTCATGAAAGCTGTTCCAGCGATGCCCTGGTGCAACGCCTGGCGGCGCGCTTCGACGGCGTTGAAATCAACGAGACGCTGCGCGAATTGATCGCGCTGGAACTGGTCAGCGACGGCTCGCCGCTGAGCCCTGAAACGGCGCTGAAGAAGGTTGAGCGCACCGCGCTCAATACCGTGGTGCTCAACGTCAACACCGGCTGCAACCTGAGCTGCACCTACTGCTACAAGGAAGACCTGGACAAGCCCTCGGCCGGCAAGCGCATGGACGTCGAGACCGCGGTGGCCTCGGTGGAAATGCTGCTCAAGGAGTCGCCCGACGAGCCGTTCTACACCGTGGTGTTCTTCGGCGGCGAGCCGCTGAGCAACCGCAAGCTGATCGAGTACATGGTCGATTACTGCGAGCGGCGTTTCAGCGAGGCGGGCAAGCGGGTGGACTTCGTCATGACCACCAACGCCACGCTGCTCACCGAAGAGATCGTCGACTACCTCAATGCCCACCGCTTCGGGCTGTCGGTGAGCATCGACGGGCCGAAGACCGTGCACGACCGCAACCGCATCACCGTGGGCGGGCAGGGCACCTATGACGTGGTGCGGCGCAAGGCCGACATGCTGCTGTCGCGCTACGACAGCCGCCCGGTGGGCGCGCGCGTCACCCTGACCAAGGGCGTGACCGATATCGAGACCATCTGGAACCACCTGTTCAACGAGATGGGTTTTGCCGAAGTCGGTTTCGCCCCGGTGACCTCGGGCGACATCAGCGACTACAACCTCTCGGGTGAGGAACTGATCGAGGTCTTCGCCAACATGAAGGCCCTCGGCCGCAAGTACCTGGAGGCGGCGCTGGAGCACCGCAACATCGGCTTCTCCAACCTGCACCAGTTGCTCACCGACATCCACGAAGGCCACAAGAAAGCGCTGCCGTGCGGTGCTGGCCTGAAGATGCTGGCGGTGGACCACAAGGGCGAATTGAACCTCTGCCACCGCTTCACCGGCTCCAGCCTGCCGACTTTCGGCAACGTGCACAGCGGCGTGAAGCAGGTCGAACTCAACGAGTTTCTCTCACAGCGCCTGGACCGCACCAACACCGGCTGCGACACCTGCCGCATCCGCAACCTGTGCTCCGGCGGCTGCTATCACGAGAGCTACGCCCGCTACGGCGACCCGGCCCATCCGACCTACCACTATTGCGAACTGATGCGTGACTGGGTGGACTTCGGCATCGAAGTCTACAGCCGGATCATGGCCGAGAACCCGGCCTTCATCAGCCGCTACATCACTGCGCGCAAGGTCCACTGACATGAAGCATCTCAAGCCGATCAACAACAAAGCACTGAAGCTGGAACAGGCCGCCGAGGAAAACCGCATCGAAGAAGTGCTGGCGATGAACTCGGTCGCCGGCTGCGCCTCGACCACCGACCCGGGCTGGGAAATCGACGCCTTCGGTGGCGTCTCGTCGCTGTGCCAGCCGATGGAATCGGACCTGTATGGCTGCTCCGACCCTTGCTGGTGGCCGGCCCAGGTGCCGGACATGATGAGCACCTACCCCGACTGGAACAAAGACGCCCAGGCCTCCGGCGATAACTGGCGCAACCTCGGGACCGTGTTCCCGGACGACAAATGAGCCCCCAGGCAGACAAGAAGAGGGATATCCGCATGCTTCAGATTGCAACCCGCGGCCTGGCCGCCCTGGTGGTGCTCGGCGCCGGTTCGGCGATGGCCGCCGACGAAGGCAAGGCGCTCAACGCCGGCCACGAATACATGGTCACCACCAACTACCCGAACAACCTGCACGTCATCGACCTGGCCAGCGAAAAGCTCTACAAGACCTGCCAGATGCCCGACGCCTTCGGGCCGGGCTCGGTGCAGATGTCGCCGGACAAACGCATCGCCTATGTGCTGAACAACCACTACGCCGACATCTACGGCGTCGAACTGGACAGTTGCAAACAGGTGTTCCACGCCAGCATCAGCCAGTTGCCGGGCGAGAAAGCGCGGTCGATGTTCTCCTTCACCATCAGCCACGACGGCAAGGAAATCTACACCGTCGCCAACCCCACCAAGATGTTCAGCGACCACTACGAAGTGCAGGCACCGCGGCTGGACGTGTACGGCACCGATGGCGGCCTCAACGCCAAGCCGCTGCGCAGCTTCCCGGCGCCGCGGCAACTGACCATCATGCAGAGCGGTGACGACGGCAGCCTGTACGTGGCTGGGCCGGACATCTACAAGGTCGATGTGAAGACCGGAAAATTCGACGTCATCGTCCCCAGCCGCAACTGGAAGCGCCCCAACTACAGCGCCCCGGACGTGCTCTACGTGTGGAACCAGCAGACCTACCGGCATGATTTCTCGCTGCTCTACACCGCGTCGAAATTCAAGGACGAGAAACAGGACCCGGCGGCGGCCGAGTACGTGTACGGCTTCTTCAACATCGACCTTGCTACCGGCAAGAGCCAGACCGTCGACTTCGGCCCGCTGACCGAAATCTACTTCAGCGGCATGCGCTCGCCGACTGATCCGAACGTGGTGTATGGCGTGCTCAATCGCCTGGCCAAGTACGACATCAAGGAGAAAAAGCTGATCAAGGCCGCGACCCTGGATCACTCGTACTACTGCGTCTCGATGAACAAGGCGGGGACGCGGATCTACCTTGCGGGCACCTACAACGACATCGCTATTTTTGATGCCGAGAGTCTGGAGCCGAAGGGCAAGATTCAGTTGCCTGGGGGGGATATGGCGATTACTACGGCGCAGGTGTTTGTGCGGTAGCTTGTCGGCACGTCGATCTGTCGCGAAGGGCTGCTCTGCGGTCCTTCGTGACGGTTGATATCGAGGTGGCTGACTCCGGGGTTAAGTGCATTCCTGGAAGTTGTCGCAGTCTGACTGTAACTCGATGGCCGGTTCGCCGTACTCCAGACTCAGCAGACTAGCGTCATCGTTGACACTCGGTAGATCGAGACCCAAATGCAGGTGTTCATGCCAGTAACCGTCACTGCAGAGCAGCAGCCGCGCATCCAGTGGTAGGTGTGTGCTGAAGCAGTCCGGAGCGTAAAAACGCCTGGCGTTCAGAGAGCGGGTTAGCAGGTGCCGTGATTCCTGAGTTACTGAGGCCGCTCCCGGCCAGATGGCCTGGTCTTGCAGGTTATGCGGGCGGTTCAGCCAGTTGATGGCTTCTCCTGGTCGCTGGATCCCTACCTGACAATCGCCAACATGCGCTATATGGAACAACTGCTGCTGGAGGTCGACGAGTACGCAGTTGTAGCTGGCGATGGCGTGCAGGTGATGTTGGCGCAGCCGCTTTTGTTCGGCGCGCATGATGCCCACCAGCCCCGCGGGGTTCAATTGCCGAGCATCTCCAAGCGCAGCGTTGATCACTGTACGAGACCAGTGCCGGGCAAGGCCTTGCCCATTTCCTTTCTCGGCAGCATCCACAAGCATGGCCAACACGTAGTGGTCCTTGCGCCCAAAAGCTGCGGCATCGTTGTTCCCGCACCTTGCCCTGCCTTGGCGACTGATCCAGCCAATCCGCATCAGTGGCTAACTCCTGCCAAGGCTTCCAATCGCTCGAACAGCAGGTTTTCGCGGTCAGCATCGCCTCTGGCCTGGGCGCTGACGGCATATTCAAAGTTGCCATCGCCGAGCAATTGGCCAATCGCCTGGCCGATGTAGTCGCGCACCTCGACCACGGCTGATTGGATTTCGTCCTGTAGTTCCGGGCGCCCGTCAATCAAGTTGAGTATGTCTTCTATGTCACGACTGGACAGTGCATCCCCTCGTCCGCGCCCTTTCCACGCTTCCAGCTTGGTTGCCACGAAGTACACGGGGCTGACCAGGTTGATACGAATTTCCTCGTTCAGGTCGTAGACCGTGGAGGTGATCATCGCGTCTCTGTACCAGCGGTTGGTAAATCCGAGGGAGCTGTCGTCGGGCATGAAATCAACGCGAAGGTCGCCAAGTTTCATTGCGCAGACGGGGAAGTCATCATCATCGTCCTGTGGGCTGACCCGGAAGCCGCGAGTGCTGAGTGTCTCTTGTAAACGCGCGAAGCCTACAGGGCCCATAACGTGCACGATCAGATCAACATCGTCGGTGCTGCGGACGTGTTCCCGGGTGAAGGCGTCGGTCAGCAGCAAACCCGTAGTGCAGCCACCGACAAAGGTCATCTGCTGAGCGAGATCGGGCCCCAGTGCTTTGGCAACCTCGCACAACATGCCCTTAAGGGTGCTGAAAACGCTCATGGCAACTCCAGGCGATCTTGCAACAATTGCGTAGCAAGGTTTCGTTCCCGGGGTTGTCCCAGCCGAATAGCATCGACGAGCGCCAGCAGCGCATACATTTCCGGATCCCTTCGCGCGGCATAGGTCGCAGTCTTGAACAGCGGATCGACCTTCACTCCCAGGGTATTGCCACGCGCATATGGCCAGACCGGCACGTGCTCACCGGCGCTGATCAGGCTTTTGTCCAGCACGGGCGCGGCAAAGCCGGTTGCAATGCCACGCGTCAACAACCCGGCCCGGACTGGAAAAACGTACTTCAGGCCGTAAACGATGAACTCCAACAGAGCCTTGGTGTTCGCTCTGGGGACGCCCAGTTTGCGGTCGGTTTTGGCCAGGCCAATTTCCATGCAGTGCTTTAGAGAGAGGTTGATCTGCGTCTTGCTGATGCCAGTTTGCAGCTCTAGTGCACGCGCGGTGTAGGAGGATGAATACGTGTTGTCCTCCTCAACATCTGAAGGGTTCGGGTACTGCGACGATGGATCATCATCCCAATCTTCCCAATCGTGCGGCCAGGCTGCCACCGCCTTGCCAGGCGATTCATGCCGTTGAAGGCAAACCAACTTGAGCAGTAAGCCGATGTCTTGACCTTTCATTCGATGCCCTATCTAGTTGTCCCGTGTCCTGGGACACGGGACAAAATGAACACGCAATTCACTAGAGTGCAAGCGGGAATGGATATTTCTTTTCAGGCTGTCAGCTCACAGTGCCTGTCTGAGCGCTCAGTAAAACCGCCGCGGATCCGAAGCCCCCGCCAGGCTCGCCAACTGGGTCAGCGCGAACCTCAATTCATCCTCGCGGGTCGGTGACATCAGCACCACCCGCACGCCGCGTGTCTCGCCGTTGCGCTCGGGCTGGAACTGCGATCCGCTGAGGACTTTCACCCCCTGCGCCCGCGCCAATGTGGTGAATTCGTCCGCGCTCCACGGCTCCGGCAACTCCAGCCAGAGGTGATAGCTGTGTGCCTCGGCCCTGATCCGCAACCCCGGCAGCAGCTCGCGCGCCAACGCCTGGCGGCGCGCCGCTTCTTCGCGCTGAAGCCGCACCAGTTTCAATTCCAGCCCTTCAGCAATGATGTTGCTCGCCAGTTGCGCGGTCAGCGGCGAGGGCATCCAGACGCTGCTGCGCACCATCGCCGTGAGCCGCGACAGCAGCCGCGGCGGGCTGTACAGGTAGCCGATGCGCAGCGCCGGCAGCACCGACTTGGACAAGCTGGTGAGGTACACCGAACGCTCCGGCGCATAGCTCGCCAACGGCCGCAGGGTGGTGTCGCTGGCGAGGAAACCGTAGATGTCGTCGTCCAGGATCAGGAAGTCGAACTCTTCGGCAATCGCCGCGATCTCCGCCCGACGTTCATGCGACATGGTGGCGGTGGTGGGGTTCTGGCAGGTGGCGACACACACCAGCATCGTCGGGCGTTCACGCTGGCACAGCTCGCGCAGCGACGCCGGGATGATGCCTTGTTCGTCCATCTCAACGCCGCGCAGGCGCCGTTGCAGGCTGTGGGCCAGGGAGATGATCCCCGGGTAGCACAGCGACTCGCAGAGGATCAGGTCGTTGTATTCGGTCAGCGCGCTGATCGCCACCAGCAGCCCGTGCTGGGCGCCGGCGGTGATCACCACCTGTTGCCATACGGCGTCGGGCAGCGAGTGCCGCAGCCATTGCGCGCCGGCTTCGCGGTGCGCCGGATGACCGCCGTCGGGGGCGTAGTCGAGGGTCTGGGCGAAGTCGGTGCTGTTGGCCAGTTCCACCAGCGCGCTGCGCAACCACGATGTGGCGGTGTCGCCGGCGGGTTTGATGATGGACAGGTCCAGCACCTGCGAGCTGCCCTGCAACGGCGTGGTCGCAACGGTGGGCGGCGCGCTGATCTCGGCCGCAGGCGTGGCGCGGACGTAGGTGCCGCGGCCGACTTCACCCTGCAACAACCCGCGCCGCTGCGCCTCGCTGTAGGCGCGGCTGACCGTGCCCGGCGTGACCTGCAGCGCCTGGGCCAGCTCGCGCAAGGTCGGCAGGCGTTCGCCGGGGCTGAGCAGGCCGCTGGCGATATCCCGCGCCAGGGCGTCGGCAATCGACAGGTAAACGGGTTGGTTGAAGGCGTTGAGAAGGGGGACCCACATGGACATTGCTACCGGTGAAAACAAGTGGATCGAGCCTATCACATCGCAGCAATCGGCCCGATGGGGCGATCAATACCGGGCTGCTGGTGACAGGGTTGGGATAAAAGATATTTCAAAATGTTTAATTGAGTCTATTGAATTGATTCGATTGAATCGAATAGATTTGAAATGAGTCGAATCAATTTGCTCCCCGCCCGCCACTGGAGACTGTATGGAAACGCTGAGAAAAGACTGTTCGCTGTCGGCGATTGTCGCCGGGTTGATCGCTGTGATCATTTCCTACGCCGGCCCGCTGATCATCGTGTTCCAGGCCGCCCGCGAGGCGCAGTTGTCGCCCGCCGAGGTGTCGTCGTGGATCTGGGCGATCTCCATTGGCAGTGGCGTCACTGGCCTGTTGCTGAGCTGGCGTCTGCGCGCGCCGGTGATTACCGCGTGGTCCACGCCTGGCGCGGCGTTGCTGGTGTCGATGCTGCCGCAGGTGTCGCTGGCCGAAGCGGTGGGGGCGTATATCGTCGCCGCGCTGGTCATTGCGCTGGTCGGCTTGAGCGGCGCCTTCGACAAACTGATGAGCCGCCTGCCCAAGGCCATTGCCGCGGCGATGCTGGCCGGCATCCTGTTCCGCTTCGGCGCCGAGCTGTTCACCTCGATCAAGGTGCAGCCGTGGCTGGTGCTGTCGATGTTCGCCAGTTACCTGGTGTTCAAGCGCCTGTCGCCGCGCTACGCGATTCTCTCGGTGCTGATCGTCGGTTGCGCGGTGGCCGGCCTGCTCGGCCAGTTGAACGGCTCGGCGCTGACCCTGGCCCTGGCTGAACCGGCGTTCATCACGCCGCAATGGAGCTGGCACGCGATCATCAACATCGGCCTGCCGCTGGCGCTGGTCAGCCTCACCGGGCAGTACGTGCCCGGCATGGCGGTGATGCGCAGCGCCGGCTACACCACCCCGGCGCGGCCGATCCTCGCGGTGACCGCCATCGGCTCGGTGCTGCTGGCGCCGTTCGGCTCCCACGGCTTCAACCTGGCGGCGATCACCGCAGCCATCTGCACCGGCCGCGAAGCCCACGAACAACCGAGCAAGCGCTACATCGCGGGGATCGCCTGCGGGGTGTTCTACATCCTCATGGGCTCTTTCGGCGCGACCCTGGCCTCGGTGTTTTCCGCCTTGCCCAAAGAGTTGATCGCCGCGTTGGCCGGGCTGGCGCTGTTCGGCGCGATCATGACCGGCCTCGCGGGCGCCATGGCCGACGAGAAACAGCGTGAAGCGGCGCTGATCACCTTCCTCGTGACCGCTTCGGGCATGAGCTTCCTGGGCCTGGCCGCAGCGTTCTGGGGGCTGATCTTCGGCCTGGTTGCCCATTGGGTGCTGAGCTACAGCCGCCAACGCGGCGCCGCGGCCGCCGCAACCCCTGCCAACTGAGAGACAGCTCTCGTCTGCGATCACTGCGCGTTGTAAGGCGCACACCGGACGGCGATAATGGCACATTGCTATTTAGCTGCTCCGGTGCCCTTGTTTCACCCTCCCGTGCGATCAGCGCAACAGCGTGTCTCCCCGGCTCAAGCAATGGTTGCGCGCTGCCGATAGCGTAGCGAGGGTTGCGGGTGATCGTGCCTCCCTTGCGGCGATGCCGGGCCTGTCCTTGCGTGTGCGGGCGTCTCAATTATTTCAATGACAGGTTTTGTGGATGCTGGTTTACAGCCAAAAGAGTTTTCTGATCGTCGACGACTTCACCGATTTCCGGACGTCGTTGCGATCGATGCTGCGCGAAATGGGCATCAAGGACGTCGACACCGCCGAAAGCGGTGAAACCGCCCTTCGCATGTGCGCGCAGAAGCGCTACGACTTCGTCCTGCACGACTTCCACATGGGCGACGGCAAGAAGAACGGCCAGCAGGTGCTCGAAGACCTGATGCTGGACAAGCTGATCAGCCACGAAGCGATCTTTGTCATGATCACCGCCGAAAGCAGCCAGGCGGTGGTGCTCAGCGCCCTCGAATACGAACCCGACGCCTACCTGACCAAGCCCTTCAACCGCGTCGGCCTGACCCAGCGGCTGGACAAACTGGTGCAGCGCAAGACGCTGCTCAAGCCGATTCTCCAGGCGCTGGACCGTGGCCGCCCGGCCGAAGTGCTGGTGGCCTGCGAGCAGCTCTGCCGCCAGGACCCGCGCTTCGCCCCGCTGTGCCTGCGTTACCGCGCCGACGCCATGGCCGCGCTGAACCGCCATGAAGAACTGGAGCGGTTCCTCAAGGCGATTCTGGCCAACCGCCCGACGCCCTGGGCCTACGCGGCACTGGGCAAACTGATGTTCAAGCGCGGCCAGGTCGCCCAGGCCCAGGACGTCTACGAACAGGCGATCAAAAGCTTCTCGATGATGCCCGGCCTCTACGACGGCCTCGCCGAAGTGCTCACCGCCAGCGGCGAACACCGTCGCGCCCAGCATGTGCTGGAAGACGCGGTGCGGCTGTCGCCGCTGGCGGTGAAGCGGCAGATGCTGCTGGGCAAGCTGGCGCTGGGCAACGCCGACTTCGACAGCGCTTCGCGGGCGTATCGCCAGGCCGTCAGCCAGGGCCAGAACTCGCGCTTCAAAGACCCGGAAAGCAACCTCGGCCTGGCCCAGGCGCTGATCAGCAAGAACGCCGGCAACGGTCTCGATGCGCGTACCCGGGTCGAGATCAACCAGGTGCTCGGCGATGTCGCCAAGGAATACGGCGAAGACCAAGGCCTGCAAGTGCGCGCCCGCCTGATCAAGGCCACCGGCCTGCAGCAGGCCGGCGACGCCGAGACCGCCGCCAAGCTCACCGAAGCGGCCATGGCCCGCCTCGACACGATGGACCAGTTCTTCTCCGCCGAAGCTGCCCTCGCCGTGGCCGCGCAGCTCAAGCAACTGGGCCAGGAAGACGCCGGCAAATCGATCCTGAAAAACTGCGTCGAGGTCTACGGCGACGACAACGCGGTGATGAAAAACATCGCCAAGCTCACCGACGATCCTTCCATCCTCGGCGCTGGCAACGAAGCGGTCGACCTCAACCGCCAAGGTGTGCGCAGCTATCAGGGCGGGCAGATGAACGAAGCCCTGGAACTGTTCCGCAAGGCACTGAAACTGCAACCGAAGAACATCAGCATCGCCCTCAACACCGCCCAGGCGCTGCTGCGTCTGGGGGGGGAGCAACCGGCGACGGCGGTGCTGCAGGAATGTCGCGATTGCCTGGCCAAGGTGGCCGGCATTCCCGATACCGATCCGCGCTATGAGCGCTACCGCAAACTGCGCATCCGCGCCGTGGGGACATGATGTCTAAGCAATCGGGGCTGGATTTTTCCACGGTGATCGCCTCCACCGTGCACGACATGAAGAACTCCCTCGCCATGCTCATGCAGGCCCACAGCCAGTGGCAGGCACGTCTGCAGGACCAACAGCACCACGCGCCGGAGCAGGTGGTGATCGAGCACGAGTTCGCCCACCTCAACGGCATGCTCGTGCAGTTGCTTGGCCTGTACAAACTGGGCATCAACCAGTTGCCGATGCTCCCTGACTACCACGACCTCGATGACTTTATCGGCGGGTTGCTCGCTGGCTACGAGGGCATTCTCGTCAGCCGCGACATCGTTGCCCGCTTCGAGATTGATCAAGCCGCGCCGCTGGGGTTCTTTGACCGCGAGCTGGTGGGGTCGGTGGTGTCCAACATCATCAACAACGCCACCCGCTATGCCGGGCACGCGTTGCTGGTGACGGTGCGGGAAGAGGGCGAGATGCTGGTCATCAGCATCAACGACGACGGCACCGGCTTCCCCGCGAAGATGATCGAGCAGCAGGAGCAGTATGTGCAGGGCATCGAACACAGCACCGCGAGCACTGGCCTGGGCCTGTACTTCGCCGCCCGCATCGCCGCGCTGCATGAACGCAATGGCGTGCAGGGCCGGATCGAGATTGCCAACGGCGGGGCGTTGGGGGGCGGGTTGTTCAGGATGTATTTGCCGTGATTGATGGGGGATTTTAGTCCGTCATCGCTGCGGCTCGGTGGCTCGACGATCTGGCTTGCCAGCGATGAGCATGGATATCTACACATCTCGCAGGCAAGTAAAAAGCGTCATATCACCGCAAACTGTAGGAGCGGATGAATCCGCTCCTACAGGATTGCAAGTGGCTGACGAGGCCCTCAAACCCATCAGAAATCAGTGGCGCAACTCGATATTCCCATCCCCAACCTGCCGATAAATCGTGTACGGCAGGGCCAGTGTGTCCAGCGCACCGGAAAGCGCGATATCCCAGATCACGAACGGAATGCCGCCGGGTGACCCAGGGGCCTGGGTGGACGGATTGGGTGCGCCATTGAGAATGCAGAAGTTGTAAATCGCACCGCTGTAGACACGGGGCAGCGATGAACACTGGGTGCGCCATTCCTTGAGATTCTTCGCGGTGACATCATCGCCGCGCACAACGGTGTTGAAGGTTCCACACCCTGAGAGCAAAAAGCCGATAACGGCCAGCAGGTAGTAGCCGGGATTCATGAGGGTCAGCTCCGATGCAGTGAGCGGGCAATTATTCCCCATGCCTGGCGGTAGGACAGTCAGCCGGGCTTTGCGCCTGCGTAGGACGGAAATGGCCTTGTTGTCAGTCCCGTCTTCAGAACAGCGGTGGGGGGGGGGGGGGGGGCGCCCCCCCCCCCCCCCCCCCCCCCCCCCCCCCCCCCCCCCCCCCCCCCCC
>NZ_JANLOA010000104.1:0-19809 GCF_025466035.1 Pseudomonas sp. 20P_3.2_Bac5
CCCCCCCCCCCCCCCCCCCCCCCCCCCCCCCCCGCGGAGGCGGCGCTCGATCTTGAGAACGCTGAAAAACACCCGGCCACCCTCATCCAGCTATCCACAACCCGCATGGCAACCTTGCAGAAATCGGTGAGCTCCCAGCTTCAGGCCCGGTGCTATAGTCTGCCACCCGGCTTGGCCAAGCTGCCCGAACCCGCATTCCAGAGGAGCGCCTGTGAGCACCTTTACCTATACGGTCAGCCCCGATGTCTTTGACGATCACCCCGACTACCGCCGTGGCGTGGTGGTCTTCCGCAACCTCGACAACACCCTTCCCAACGCCGAGCTGACCGCGCTGCTGCGCGCCAGCGAGCAAGCGCTGCGCGAGCGGGTCAGCGGCAACCCCGCCGACTACCCGCAAATAGCAGCCTGGCGCGACGCCTACCGCCGTTTCGGCGCCAAGCCCTCGGAGCACCGCAGCGCCATTGAAGCCCTGACACGCCGGGTGCTCAAACCCGACAACCTTCCGGACATCAACCCGCTGGTGGATATCGGCAACCTGTTGTCCCTGCGCTATGTGCTGCCCGCTGGCGTGCACCCGATCGGCCCGCAATCGAAGGTGATCGAACTGCGCAAGACCGTGGCCGCCGACCGCTTTCTGGTGGATGCCGCCGCCGAGCCGGAAACCATCGCGCTCGGCGAAATCGTCCTGGCCGCCGGCACGCGGGTGCTGACCCGGCGCTGGACCTGGCGCCAGGCCGCCGATACCCGCACCCTGGCCGATACCCGCTGCGTGTTCTTCGATATCGACGGCCTGCCGCCGACCACCGCCGAGGACGTGCGTTCGGCCATGGCCGATCTGGTCGAACTGGTGGCGCGCTATTGCGGTGGCGAGTGTGTCGGCCACGCCGTGCTCGACGCCGGGCAGCCAACCCTGGCCCTCAGCCTCGACTGAGCCCGTCGACATGAATCCCGCCTTCAACAACCTGAGCGTGACCCAGTTGCGCGTGCTGGCGACCCTGCTGGACGTGCGCAACCTGAGTCACGCGGCGACGCGCTTGGGCGCCAGCCAGTCGGCGCTGAGCCGGCACCTGGCGCAGTTTCGCGAGGCGTTTGGCGATCCGCTGCTGGTGCGCCAGGGGCGTCAGTACATCCTTAGCGAGCGCGGGGCGGAACTGCTGGAACCTTTGAAGCAGGTGCTCGAACAGTTGCAGGCGCTGGGCACGCCCTCGCAGTTCTCGCCGGCCACGTGCGAACGTCGCTTCGCCATGGCCGGCTCCGATCACGTTGCCGAGCACATCCTCCCGCAACTGCTCGCCGACCTGGCGCGAGTGGCGCCGAACGTCAGCATCGATTTCCGCCCGTGGGAGGCCAACCGTTTCGACTGGCTGGCCAGCGGCAAAGTCGACCTGGCCACCAGCATGATCGAAGACACCCCCGCCGAGTTTCATGGCCGGGTGATCGGCGAGGACGTCGCCGTGTGCTGCATGCGCAGCGATCACCCGCTGGCGGCGCAGGCGCAATTGAGCCAGGAGCAGTTCCTGAGCTGGCCGCATTTGAAGATCAGCACCGGCGGCGACAAGGACAGCTTCGTCGATGCCTACCTGCGCAAGCACAACCTGCACCGCGACCTGAAACTCACGGTGCCGTATTACTCGGCGGCGCTGGCGGTGATCCAGCGCAGCGACATGCTGCTCATGCTGCCCGAGCATATCGCCCGCAAATGGGCCGAGCAGGCCGACGTTTGCTGGCGCCCGCTGGCATTCGTCCGCCATCCGTTCCGTTATTGGGTGGTCTGGCACAGCCGCACCCATAGCTCGGCGGAACAGCAGTGGTTCCGCACTTTCGTTTATGAGCATTGCCGTGGCTCGCAGTTTCTCAGTCCCGGTGAGCAACTTCCGGTGTATCCGGGCTGAACCACCCGGTGTTCGCATAGTTGCCATTCACTCTGGCGGGATGTTCATTTTCGGCATTGCTGTTAACGTGAATCCCATCGAAGTGCGCAAGTAACTTCGGCTATAAAAACACTACCTTCAATTTCAACTTCACCTGCCGAACTATCGTCGGGCGCCGGGTCATGCCGTGTCCGAAAAACAATATGGATAATAAAACGATGAGCAGAGCCACTAATACCGATCCCGCATTGTCGCGGGGTCTGTCTAATCGTCATATTCAAATGATCGGACTCGGCGGTGCCATTGGCACCGGATTGTTTCTCGGCAGTGCCGGGGTCATGAAGCTGGCGGGCCCTGGCTTGTTGCTGGGGTATGCCGTGGCCGGGCTGATCGCGTTCCTGATCATGCGCCAACTGGGGGAAATGCTGGTGGACGAGCCGGTGTCCGGTTCGCTGAGCCATTTCTCGACTAAATACTGTTCGCCCTTCGTCGGTTACCTCGCCGGCTGGAACTACACCGCCGGCTACATCCTGGTGGGCATGGCGGAACTGACGGCCGTGGGCAAGTACGTGCAGTTCTGGTGGCCGGACGTGCCCACCTGGGCCTGCGCCGCATTCTTCTTCGTGCTGATCAACGGCCTCAACCTGCTGGCGGTGAAAGTCTACGGCGAGGCGGAATTCTGGTTCGCGGTGATCAAGGTGACGGCGGTGCTGATGATGATCGCCCTCGGCGGCTGGCTGCTGTTCGGCCCGACACCGTCGCCGACGGCTGCGGTCAGCAACCTGTGGAGCCACGGTGGTTTCCTGCCCAACGGCATCAGCGGGCTGATTCTCGCGTTGCCGCTGATCATGTTCGCCTTTGGCGGGCTGGAGTTCATCGGCTTTACCGCCGGCGAAGCACGCGATCCATCGAAGACCATTCCCAGCGCGATCAACAAGGTACTGCACCGTATCGGCCTGTTCTATATCGCCGCGCTAGCGGTGCTGCTGGCGCTGACGCCGTGGGACGACCTGGTGGCCTCGCTGTCCGCTGGCGGTGATCCTTACAGCGCCAGCCCGTTCGTGAAGATCCTCGATCTGCTGGGCATCGGCGCGGCGGCCCACGTCCTCAACCTGGTGGTGCTGACCGCCGCGCTGTCGGTCTACAACGCCGTGGTCTATTGCACCGTGCGCCAGTTGCACGCCATGGCCGGGCAGGGCCATGCGCCGCGGCAACTGCTCAAGCTCAATCGCAACGATGTGCCGGTCAACGCGCTGATCGTGACGGCGGCGATTACAGCCCTGGCGGTGCTGCTCAACTGGCTGTCGCCCAACGGCACGCTGGAAGCCTTGATGGCACTGGTGGTTGCGACAACCATCATGAACTGGATGCTCACCAGTTATACCCACCTGAAGTTTCGCCGCGCCAAACAGGCGGCGGGAGAGCGCACTCACTATCGTTCGCCATTGTTTCCCTTCGGCAACTATCTGTGCATCGCTTTCATCTTTTCGATCATGTTGATCATGGCGTTCATTCCGGCGATGCGTATATCGGTCTGGCTAATTCCTTTGTGGCTGATAGTTGTTTACGCCAGTTTCCGTAAATACCAATCCATCAAACCCGCCGCGCTCAACTTCGAATAATCCGCAACAGGTAATTGATAATGAAAACCGAACTTCCCGCTGTTCAGCAGCTTACGGGCGGCGATGCCCTGGTCGAGAGTTTGAAAGTGCAGGGCGTCGATACTGTCTTCGCACTGCCCGGCGCGCAAATCTACGGCCTGACCGACGCCCTGGCGCGCAATGCCGACAGCATCCGCACCCTGGGTGCGCGGCATGAACAGACCAGCGCCTACATGGCGTTTGGCTACGCCCGCTCCAGCGGTCGCCCCGGTGTGTTCAGCGTGGTGCCGGGGCCCGGCATCCTCAATGCCAGTGCCGCCATGCTCACCGCCCACGGCTGCAATGCGCCGGTGCTGGCTCTGACCGGCGATGTGATGAGCGGTTTCAAGGACCGTGGTCGTGGCCAGTTGCATGAACTGCCGCGGCAACTGGAAATCCTCCAGGGCATCGGCAAATGGGCGGCGCATATCGAACAGCCGGCCGATGCCCCGTGGCAGGTGGCGCAGGCGTTCCAGGCCATGCAATCCGGGCGCCCCGGCGTGGTGTCGCTGCAAGCCTCCTGGGACTTCTTCACCCGCAGCGCGGCGGTGCGCATGCAGCCGCCGCTGGCGCTGCAACCGACCCCGCCGGTAGATAGCGATGCCGTCGAGTGCGCGGCGAAACTGCTGAGCGCGGCCAAGGCGCCGATGATCTTTGTCGGTTCCGGGGCGCTGGAAGCCAGCGCCGAAGTCGGCCAACTGGCGGAGGTGCTGGGTGCGCCGGTGGTGAGTTTCCGTGGCGGTCGCGGCGTGGTGCCGGATGATCACCCGCTGGGCTTTACCGTTGCCGCCGGCGCCCGACTGTGGCCGCAGACCGATGTCGCCGTGGTGATCGGCTCGCGCTTCGAGTTGCTGGACATTCGCTGGCGGCATCGTCCGGCCGGGCTGAAGCTAATCCGCATCGATATCGACCCGACCGAGGTGCGGCGCATGCCGGCCGAGGTCAACCTGCTGGCCGATGCCGGGGAGGGCGCCAGCGCCCTGGCGGAGGCTGTGCTTCGCGCCGGTCCGCCGAAGTGCCGCGACGCCGAGATTGCCGAAGCCAAGGCGGCGGCGAAACAAGCAATCCAGTGTGTGCAGCCGCAACTCGACTACCTGCGGGTGATTCGCGACGTGCTGCCGCGAGACGGCTTTTTTGTCGAGGAAATCTCCCAGGTGGGCTTCACCTCGATCTTCGGTTTCCCGGTGTACAAACCACGCACCCTGGTCACTTCGGGGCACCAGGGCACCCTCGGCTTCGGCTTCCCCACGGCGCTCGGGGTCAAGGCCGCGCACCCGGACAAAGCGGTGGTGTCGATCTGCGGCGACGGCGGCTTCATGTTCGCCGCCCAGGAACTGGCCACGGCGGTGCAGTACCGGCTCAACCTGGTGACCATCGTGTTCAACAACAGTGCCTTCGGCAACGTCTACCGCGACCAGCAAGAGAGCTTCGCCGGTCGCCTGCTGGGCTCGGAACTGGTGAACCCGGACTTTCTGAGATTTGCCGAATCCTTCGGCGTTCAGGCGTTCCGGGTCGGCTCGCCGGCGCAACTGCGGCCGGCACTGGAGCAGGCCTTCGCCGCCGACCGTCCGGTGCTGATCGAGGTCAGCGTGCCGCGCGGCGGCGACGCGAGCCCGTGGCCTTTCCTTCACCCCACGTTCGCTCACTGAGGAGCCCCTGATGTTCGAACATGTCGAGACATACCCCGGCGATCCGATCCTGTCGTTGATGGACGATTACCAGCGCGATCCGCGAGCCGGCAAGGTCAACCTGAGCATCGGCTTCTACTACGACGAGCACGGCGAAGTGCCGGTGCTGCCGTCGGTGCGCCGGGCCAAGGCGTTGCTGGATGTACGGGCGGAAACCGCCAACCTGTACCTGCCCATGGACGGCCATCCGGGGTTCCGCGAAGCGGTGCAGGGCTATCTGTTCGGCGACCTTGGCGGTGCCGACAGCGAGCGCATCGTCACCCTGCAAAGCGTCGGTGGTTCGGGCGCGCTGCGGGTGGGCGCGGATTTTCTCAAGCGCTACTACCCGCAGTCGCAGGTGTGGGTCAGCGACCCGACCTGGGACAACCACCTGGCGATTTTCCAGGGCGCCGGTTTCGCGGTGAACCGCTACCCGTACCTGGACGCCAGCGGTCAGGCGGTCGACTTCGCGGCCATGCTGGACGTGTTCGGCAAACTGCCGGCCCACAGCATCGTGTTGCTGCACGCCTGCTGTCACAACCCCACCGGCATCGACCTCACGCCAGTGCAGTGGCAGCGCTTTTACGCGCTGTTCCGCGAGCGGTCGCTGATCCCGTTTCTCGACGCCGCCTACCTGGGGCTGGGGGAGGGGCTGGACGCGGACACCTACGCGATCCGCGCGCTGGCCCGCAGCGGTATCACCGGGCTGGTGAGCAACTCGTTTTCCAAGGTGTTTTCGCTGTATGGCGAGCGGGTCGGTTCGCTGTCGGTGGTGTGCAAGGACGGCGAGATTGCCCGGCGCGTGGCCGGCCAGTTGAAGGGCACGGTGCGCACCAACTACTCCAACCCGCCACGGCATGGCGCGGAGCTGGTGGCGACGATTTTCGGCGATGCCGAACTGACGGCGCTGTGGCGGCAGGAACTGGACGCCATGCGCGCGCGGATGGTGGGCATGCGTCAGGCGTTGTTCGATGAAGTGGGGCGTATCGATGCGCGGCGGGAGGTGGGTTACCTGCTGCGCCAAAAGGGCATGTTCAGTTACACCGGGCTGAGCGCCGACGCTGTCGATCGCATTCGCGAGCAGCATGGGGTGTACCTGATTCGCAGTGGGCGGATGTGTGTCGCGGGCCTAAACGAATCCAACCTGGCGACGGTGGCCAGGGCACTTTCGGACCATTGAGAGGGCTGTTTTTTTAAGTTGCCTCTGGCGCCCTTCGGGGCGCTTTTTTTGTTGGGTCGTTTTCGGCGCAACCCAATGTTTGCGGGGGCGTGGCCGTGTGAGAAATCTTGGATAATGGCGCTGTGCTATCGATAAAAGCCGCGAGATAGAGCCTTCAAAGTCGAGAAACATTTCACATTTACGTCAATTTATTTCGAACTTTAGCGGAGAACGGTGCTTCAAAGCGGTGCGTTCGTTAATACATTACAGTCATGGAGGCTTCCCGAATGCCCACCCGTAAATTGCTCGCACCGACCTGCATCCTGGCCCTGCTGGGCGCACCTCTGGCGGCCGTTGCCGCACCGAGCACCGACCCGCTGTTCACCCTCGGCCTGACGGGCAGCTACGACAAATTCAAGTTTGAAGGCGGTGACGAGTCCGACTCCGACCATCTCGGCCAGGGCGGCGTGTTCGCCACCTTCGGCAACAAGCTGACTGCCGAATCCGGCTTCATCTACCAAGTTGGTGCCGAAGCCAAGTACGGCAAAAAAGACGACAACAAACTCAAGGAAGCCCAGGCCGATCTCGACCTCGGCTGGCGCGCGGCGCTGGATGCGCGCAATTTCATCGACGTGACCGTGGGCGGCGGCTATGGCTGGACGCGCTTCGAGCCGGCGATCAACGACATCGACGTGGAAATCACCTCAAAATCGCCGTTCGCCAAGGCTGCGCTGGGCTACAACCACCAGTTCGACACCTCGACCCTGCGTGTCGAAGTCGGCGCCCGTCACACCATCGACGGCCGCGCCAAGCTCAAGGTCGACGATTTTGGCAGCGACACCGTGGACCTCAAGGACCGCACCAACCCGTACGCCGAAGTCAGCCTGCTGCTGAACCAGCAGGGCGGCATGCCGGTGCAGGTCGGCGCGTACTACACCCGTACCGAGTACAAGCTGGACGAAGACTCGGACGTGGCCGACAACACCAAACTCAAGCGTGACGAGTTCGGTGTGAAGGTCGGTCTGGCGTTCTAAGCGCTTGATCGGTTCGAAGGGCCGGGGCGGCCCTTCGATATCAACAGCGGAGTGCGCCGTTACTCCGCGGTCTGCAGCGTCGCCATATCAATGACGAAGCGGTACTTCACGTCCCCCGCGATCATGCGGCTGTAGGCTTCGTTGATGGCGCGGATATCGAGCATTTCGATATCGCAGCGAATGTCATGCGCGGCACAGAAATCCAGCACCTCCTGGGTCTCGGCGATGCCACCGATCAACGACCCGGCGATCACCCGACGCTTGAGCACCAGATGGGCCGCATCGATGGCGGGCTCGATGGGTTCGATCAGGCCCACCAGAATATGCACGCCGTTGAACTTGAGCGTCTTGAGGTAGGGGTTGAGGTCGTGCTGCACTGGGATGGTGTCGAGCAGGAAATCGAAGTGATCGGCGACTGCAGCCATTTGCGCCGGATCGGTCGAGACCACGACGTGATCAGCGCCCTGACGGTGGGCTTCCTCGGCCTTCGCCGCCGAACGGGTGAACAGCGTGACTTCGGCGCCGAGCGCCTTGGCCAGCTTGATGCCCATATGGCCCAGCCCGCCCATGCCCAGGATGCCCACCCGATGACCCGGCCCGACGCCGTGATGGCGCAGCGGCGAGTAGGTGGTGATGCCCGCGCAGAGGATCGGCGCCGCGCTCGGCAAGTCCATGCCGTCCGGGATCCGCAACACGAAATCTTCCCGCACCACGATGCAGTTGGAGTAACCGCCGAGGGTGTAGCTGCCGTCCACGCGGTCTGGCGTGGTGTAGGTCATGGTCGGGCCTTCGAGGCAATACTGCTCGAGGTCGGCGTGGCAGGCGTCGCAGTGCTGGCAGGAATCGACCATGCAACCGACGCCGACCAGATCGCCGGGCTGATACTTGCTCGCCGCGCTACCGGTGGCGCGGACCCGGCCGATGATTTCGTGGCCGGGCATCAGCGGGTAGACGGCAATGCCCCATTCGTTGCGCGCCTGATGGATATCGGAATGGCAGACGCCGCAGTAGAGGATATCGATGACGACATCGTTCGGACGCGGGCTGCGGCGGTCGAAGGTCATCGGGGCGAGCGGCGCGCTGGCCGACTGGGCGGCGTAGCCAATGGCTTTGTACATAAGGGTGTCTCTGCACAGCGAAAAGAGGCGGCGCATTGTGCGGGCGAGGGGCGGGGATGCCGATGGGTAATCCTCCGGGTGTCATGCCTATTCCTCCAGTGCCGCGTGGATTGACGGTATCCCTGCCGTGAAATCTGGGATCATGGGCGCCTCAATCACTCTTGCCTTCCCTCATGTCCGATCCTCATCACTTTCCAGTACGCCAGGCCCTGTGCGACCTGATCAAGCCGCTGGCCACGCGCCCCGGCTTTGTCGACACCTTGCTCAGTGACGTGCAGGTGCTTTCCTGGGCGGAGTATGTGGCGAGCAGCCCGCAGATCTACGAACCCAGCCTGATGGTCCTGGCGCAGGGCCGAAAGCTGGCGCGCCTGGGCGAACGAACGCTGGATTACGGGGCAGGGCAGTACCTGGTGCAGGCGCTGTCGGTGCCGTTCATGTGCGAGACCTTCGCCAGCGAGGCCGAGCCGCTGTACGGCGTGGCTGTCTGTATCGATCCACTGGTCCTGAGCGAAATGGTCCAGGCGATGGACCCGCTTCCCGCTGGCCTGGTCCGCGCGCAGACCCCGGAGTCCATGAGCTCCGCGCCCCTTGATGAGACGATGCAGGACGCCGTGCTGCGGCTGTTGCAGTGCCTGCAACGACCCGAAGACGCCCGCGTGATGGGCGCCGCGCGGGTGCGCGAGGTGTATTTCGCGGCGCTCAACGGCCCGCAGGCCGGCGCGCTCAGAGCCTTGGTCGAGCAGCAGGGCCACTTCGCCCGGATCGGCGCCTCGCTGGCGTATCTTCGCGATCACTACGCCGACCCGCTCAGCATCGACGAACTGGCCGGCCGCGCGAACATGAGCGCTTCCGCGTTTCACGAACACTTCAAGCGCAACACCTTGCTGTCGCCTATCCAGTACCTCAAGCGGCTGCGGTTGTTGAAGGCACAGCAGATGTTGATCGGCGAAGGGCTGGGCGTCGCCCAGGTCGCGCACCGCGTGGGTTACCAGAGCAGCTCGCAGTTCAGTCGGGAATACAAAAGGCAGTTCTCGCGAAGTCCGGGGGATGAGGTGCCTTATCGGGGGATGGCGGTTTAGGGGCGGGGAGGGCTGGCGAAAATACACATGCACAAAAAAGCCCCAACTTGAGGGGCTTTAATGAAGACAACTATGGCAGAAGCGTAGTCTGCTTTTCAGTGCTCCGCTGAAACCTGAGTCGCCCCGGATTCGCTAGGGGTTCTCCGATCAAGTCAGCACAGGCCCTCTGGCCTTGCTGAAATAGCCCTCCGTTCAATGTCCCCATCAATCCCTCTATTCCATGAGTCACATGAGCTTTTCGGATTTCTAGTACGCCGGTAAGCGCATGCAAACGCGCCGCGAGCGGATGCCGAGTCGGGCCTCGTGCATCACGTCCACGGCACTGCCGCGAATGTGGCAGATGTAACTGAAGTCGCTCGCCTGTTGCATGGCGAAGAGAACATCGTGTGCGCGGATGCTGGCTATATCGGAGTGGAGAAGCGGGCAGAGCATGAACGGCGACAAGTGATTTGACAGATCGCCGCCCGCCGCAGCACTTACAAGCACTTGAGCAAACGCAGCGCACTTTACAAGGCCAGGCGTAAGAAATGCGCAAGGGATCCGAGCGTTCTGGATTGACTTCCACGTTCAAAATCGGCGGTGGTCGTAGTTGCCCCGAGAAACAGGCTGCCCCAGACCCTCTCTGGTGCGTGATAAGTCCATGATCGTCATGTAGCATAGGGCAGTGAATAGTTATAGATTCATCATCCCACCACGCGCCGCTGTACCAACTCTAGGAGAGTTTGTGAATGATAAAGACTATCCCAATGTGGAAAATGATGATGGTGTCCAAAGGCAAGATAGTAGGAGGTTTGCTACTCGCGTGCTTGTCTGGTTTTATCGTTTTCAGTGTGCCGATGTTTATTGAAGGATTGCAAAATGGGCAGACCCGTCAAGCTGTAACGGCGCTTGCCGGCCTGTTGTTTTTCGGTGCATGCGCAGTGGTACTGCTACCTTCAAAGAAATATGTCCCGGGCAAAACCTTCTGGTTCTATAGAAATAAGAAGTTCAGTACCCAGATGGCCATAAAATACAGTTATGGCGTGATAGTGCTTGTTATGGTGGTTTTTGTGGCTCTTGAGCCGAAAAGAGCACTTCACCCAATAGGTTTTGGTCTGTCGGGATTAGTTAGCCTTTATTTTTTGTCAAAAAGCCTGAGGTTTCACGCAGATGTCGATTCTTCGGCAAGTGAGTATCTGGCAACCGCTCTGGGGTTCTCAGTAGGGGAGAAAATTCTTGTCAGCTACCAGAATTTTGATGCTGGTGAAGTCAAAGCTGGAAGCAATGCGTTTGCCGCAACGGCAACAAAATTGATCGTGGCGTCGTTTGATGGGCATGTTTGGAAAAAACTGTCCCGGGACCTGAGTCAGGTTTCGCAAATTGGTATTATCAGCAATGAAAGTCAAAGTTACTTTGTAAAGTTGCAATTCAATGATGGGTCCGATGCTTTGTTGTCCATTGGGCTCTATGAAAAGCTGACATCAAATCCTATTCTGGTGGTTAGAAAGTTACTGGAATCGATTGATGCAAGTCTACTTGGCGACCGTGGTGCGCCACAGGTTTCACGCAGGAGTCGTGTGGTTGTCGAATCTGGCGCTCCAGTATCGACGTCACACGTTGCTGCGCCCGAGACCGCGCTTGCCTCCACAGCACCGACGCGCAATATTGAATTCACGCCAGACATGTTAACTGCCCTGCAGAACGCTGAAGAGGTTATCCCTGGTCGCAGGCTGGAACTTTAATATGTCTCACTGTACAAAGTTTGAATTTTCCTATGTTAATGAAGAAGCTATTGTCAAGGCGTTCGGCAAGATGGGCCTCAGACCAACGACGGGGCTGGTCGCCACATTTTCCAGCGACTTCAGCAAAAAGGTGCTGGGCAAAATCGGTTATATGGGCACGCAGCAATTCAGAGCTATTTGTGGACACACGGCTGATAAGTTCAATCTGTTTGTTTGCCAGGTCGAGGAGAGCTCCTATTCACTCCTCATCGAACGGGAAACTGTTTCGGCCAGTGATGAGGCGATCATGGCTGATTTGGCTTTGAGTTTTCAGAAAGCGTATGTCAGCGTAGCCATCGATGAGACCGTCAGGCGCATCGAAGCATCAGGTGTTCCAACAAAAGTGACAGAAACGCTTCAAGGGTTCGACATTGAGTTTGGACCCCGCCACGAATACAGCATTCATGTGACCTTTACCGGTGATGGAATCATCGAGGAGGTGCGTGGCGTGAAAGGCGACATTTGCACGACGCTCACCGAAGAGCTTGAGCGCCTGCTTTCCCGCCCTACGTCGGAACTGGTGACCGAGTGGAAGCCGGAATATACCGTCGTCCATGAAGAGCAAACCCTTCAAATCCTCAGTGCTCATCTATAAATGGACATCAATGTACACCACATGGAGTTGAGCCGCGTTAATGGCCCCGGGTTGCGCTTGACCTTATGGGTGCAGGGTTGTGCGTTGAATTGCAAGGGCTGCTTCAATCAGCAGACCCATACTCGCGAAGCGAGCCGGTTGATGTCTGTTGATGAACTGGCGCAAAGGATCAATGCACTGGACATCGCTGGGGTTACCCTTTCCGGGGGAGAACCGCTCGACCAGGCGCCAGCCTTGCAGCAACTGATACATGCTGTCAATGGCGAGAAGAACTGGATACTTTATACAGGCTATACGCCTAACGAAATATTCCAGAATGAAGCCATGATTCGTGTTGTCAAAGCAGTAGACCTGACCCTGGCTGGTCGGTACCGGCATTACGCGGAGCATCCCTATCAGCACAAGCAGATCATCAAGACCAGCGACAGAGTCGACATTGATTTTTTTCGTACCAGAAGAAGTGTCGAGTTTGTCGTTTCGAACGCTGGTGTCACTAAAACCGGCCTTCCGATATACAGATAACTCAGTTGAAGCGCAGGGATACCAGACATGAGTCGTACCAAGCAGCTAACAGATTACCTCAAGGCGCGTTATGCGATATTGGTTATTGAGTCTTTTGAAGAAGAGCGCGCACTCAATGAGATTTCTGAAATCGCCAAGACGCTTAGCCATCGTTTGTTCGTCTGGAATTCGACGCTAGGTGTCCAGACAAATGGGGTTGTGGCCGGGGATAAAACCTTTGATTTGAAGATAGCCTTGGATTTTTGTGAAGAAAAGGCAAAGGAAGAGAGCAGCAAGAATATTTTTGTCTTTTGTGATGCTCACAACTATCTGGGTTCCAGTTCAAATCCGGTCTACCGTCGTCGACTGCGCGATTTTGCCATCAATATTCGCTCACGTGGATACCGAAGTAACTGTATTATCGTGGCGCCCAGCTTTGAAATTGCCAATGACCTGCAAAAGGAAATCACATTGGTTGACTTCCCTTTGCCGTCACGGGATGAAGTCAAGGTTCAGATAAAAAATTTCGTCAACTCCTGGCAAGGCAACAGCAGCGTCAAGATTGATCTGCCCAGTGACACTAACGAAAAGCTGGTTGATGCAGCTTTGGGACTCACGGGACTGGAAATCGACAATAGCCTGTCTCGTTCATTGGTATCGAGCCTGAGTATCAGTGAAAATACTGTTAAGGATCTGCTTTCCGAAAAGAAACAGATCATACGCAAAACAGGTATCCTGGAATACATCGACTCGAAGGTGAATCTTGACGATGTTGGAGGGCTGGCAACGCTCAAGAAGTGGCTGCATTTGCGCAGCCAGTGTTTTGGGCAGGTTGCTCAGGAGTTCGGTGTCGGAACCCCGAAGGGATTACTCTTGACCGGGGTTCCTGGTTGCGGAAAGTCGCTGACGGCGAAATGCGTATCGTCGTCATGGAACATGCCATTATTACGCTTGGACATGGGAAAGATCTTCCAGGGCGTGGTCGGCTCTTCAGAATCCAATATTCGTTCTGCGCTACGCACTGCTGAAGCCATTTCGCCCTGCATATTATGGATCGATGAGATTGAGAAAGGACTCTCCGGCTCTTCCGGAGGAACATCCGACGGGGGTACGGCTTCACGTGTATTCGGAACATTGCTGACGTGGATGCAAGAAAAAACGACGCCTGTTTTTGTATTCGCTACCGCTAACAACATAAACGGTCTGCCTCCGGAGTTTTTGAGAAAGGGGCGATTCGACGAAATATTCTTCGTTGACTTCCCGTCGACCTTGGAAAGGAAGAAGATTCTTGAGATACACCTGAAGAAGCTCAAGCGTGATCCGGAAAAATTCGATCTGGAGCGTTTGTCTGCTCTGGGAGGCGAGGCGAATTTTGGTAAGGATATCGTGCTTTCCGGGGCGGAAATTGAGGCGTGGGTCGGGGAGTCGTTGATTGAAGCATTCTCACGGCGAATGAGTGGCTCTGGTGATACAAGCGACCTGACCATGGCTGATTTTGAAACCACTATTTCGCGTTTGGTACCCATGAGCAAAATGCGCAAGGACGAATTTACAAAGCTTCGTGACTGGGCCAATCAAAATGCAATCAGCGCTTCGGCTATGGTTGCCGGTCAAAATGGTGTGGAAACTCAAATCGGCGGCAGGCAAATTGATTTTTGATCTGCGCTGGTTTCCTCCAGCTCGGGGGGGGGAGGATGTGGCAACTGTACTGCCCTATAACGGGGTGAGAATGGCGCCAAGTGACCGAATGGACAGGTATTCGTAAGCACGCGAGATGCCTCTAGACGGCTGTGCTTTGAAGGGGGCAGATGTCGAGGGGCCGCATGTGCGGCCCGGGAAAAGGGGGGCAGCTCGCTTCCTTCCTGCGCGGCGATGCTTCGACCAGCGCTTGGCAGATCGATCTCCAGCAAATGCTGGGCCACACAGGCCATGCCCTGGATCGGCTTGTCCACTGATTTACAGATCTGGACGTTGGTTTCATAGGCTCTGTACGAAATGCATCCGAACTCGCCTATGTTCCGTTAAAAACAGGCTCGGAATGCTCATTTACAACCAGTAAGCTCTGCTTCCTCGCCTTTTTTTGCTTCGCCTGACCCGCTCGAATACATTTCGTACAAAGCCTAGGAAACCAGGGGCGATTCAGGGTTACCAGAGCAGCTCGCAGTTCAGTCGGGAGTACAAAAGGCAGTTCTCGCGAAGTCCGGGGGATGAGGTGCCTTATCGGGGGATGGCGGTTTAGGGCGCGATCAGGCGGCCGCTATCTTTTGATATTGCGAACGATTCTCATAATTTGTACTCTAGCGCCCCTGCCACCTGTGCCTGGAACATGGGGGCTCCTGGAGCGTGCATTGGATAATCTGGATCAGTTGTTTCGCCTGTATCACCGCGAACTGCAGAAGATTGCCTATCATCGTCTGGGTGATCGGGAAACAGCGGCAGACCTCACGCAGGATGCGTTCGTACGCTACGCCGACCTGGACCGCCAGCAGCGAACGCATTTGATCGCCAACCCGCGTTTTTTCCTGATCCGCGTGCTGCGCAACCTGATCATCGACCTGAGGCGTACGCGTACTCGGCGCGGGCAGGTGGGCTCTCTGGAGGATGTACAGCACGAGATGCTCGATCCGTCCCCGGGGCCTGCCGCGCTGGTGGAGTTGCGTCAGCAGTTGGTGCTGTTGCACCGGGCACTGACGGAGTTGCCCGACAACGCTCGCCAGGCCTTGTTGCTCAACCGCCTGGATGGCCTCGGTCATGCGGCCATCGCCGAGCGACTCGGGGTGTCCCTCAGCATGGTCAGCAAGTACATCATGAGTGCCTTGCTTCACTGTGCCCGCCGTCTCGACTTGATGGATGACTGAGTGAAACGCAGTATCGTCGACGCTTCCAGGAACACATCACCGCCGACGCTGACCGAGCAGGCGTTGCAGTGGCTGGTCGACTTGCATTCCGGCCTTCCTGAGGCACCAGGCTGGGAGTCCTACCTGCAATGGTGCGACACATCGTCCGATCATCAGCGTGCCGCCCATGCGGCGGAAAAACTGTGGGACAGTCTGGGCATCACGCTGGAGCGCCCGCCCAGTGCGGCGCGGCGATTGCCGCAGTGGGGGCTCGCCGTGGTACTGAGCCTGGCCGGGGCTTTGTACTGGCAGGCCGGTAAGCAAGGCTGGATGGCGGACCAGGTGACCGGTCTGGGCGAGCACCGCAGCCTGACCCTGGCCGACGGTTCGCGCCTTGAGTTGGCGCCTCGCACCCGCGTCGATATCGAGATGGAGGCTGATCACCGGGTTGTGCACCTCTATGCCGGCGAACTGTTCGTGCAGGTGGCCCCCGATGCGCAGCGTCCATTCGATGTGTTGGCTGGCCGTGGGCGCCTGCGGGCGCTGGGTACTGGTTTCGATGTTCGGCGCGCGGGCGAGCAGGTGCACATGGTTGTCACTGAGCATTCGGTGCGGGTGAGCCTGGAGGATGATTCGCAAACCGTAGACGTTGAGGCCGGGCAGGCCGTGCAGTACGGTCCCGATGGCCTGTCGCGCACCCAGCCGGTCGATGTCGGTGCGGCAACGGCATGGCGTCGTGACCGGCTGGTGTTCAATCGCCAGCCGCTGGCCCAGGTGCTGGAGCAGATTGGCCGCTACCATCGCGGGCTTATCTGGGTGCGCGACAACGACCTGCGCCAGCTACCGGTTACCGGCGTCGTCGCGACCGACGACACCGACGCGCAATTGCAGCTATTGCAAAGGACTCTGCCGCTGCGGGTGCGGCAATTCCCATGGTTGACCGTGATTGAACGTGACGACTCACGTTCAAAGTAGTGCCTGCGCAAAAATAATTATTTTTCGCCACTGTCGGTTTTCAGAGGACTGACGTCTTTCCTGTCGTTATTGATTTTTATTACGCTGATTTCAGCAGGGGAGCGTTATGCAGCATCTGATCAGACACACCGCCTTGAGCCTTGCGCTAGTGGCGGCCAGCAGCGTGGGCGTGAGCCATCAGGCGTGGGCGGCGGATCACCAGCAAGCCGTCGAGCACACTTTCGATATTGAGGCAGGCCCGCTCGACCAGGCGCTGACCCGCTTTGCCGATCAAGCAGGATTGCGCCTGATGGTGGCCAGCGAAGTGATCACCAGCCAGCATTCGGAAGGATTGCAAGGGCGTCATGTGCTTCAGCAGGGCCTGGATCAACTGTTGTTGGGCAGTGGTTTGAGTGCCAGGATCAGCGGCGATGTGATCCTGGTCGAGAAAGCCCCGACGCCGGGAGCGGCACTCGAACTGGGAATCACCACCATCCAGGGACAAGGGATGGGCGAGATGACCGAAAACTCTGGCTCCTACACCACAGGGTTGGCCAGTGTCGGCTCGAAGACGCCAACCAGCCTGCGGCAGACGCCGCAAACCGTCTCGGTGGTCACCGACCAGGTGATCCAGGAACGGCGTATGACCAGTCTGACCGAGGCTATGAAGGCGGCGCCGGGCATCACGGTTAAATCCGCCAACTCCAACCTGTCCAACTTTTATTCCCGTGGTTTCATCATCGAAAACATCCAGATCGATGGTGCTGCGCCCATGGCCCTTGGTACTACGGCGGGCAGTTTCTACTCGTACAAGAACTACGACCTGGTCGAGTTCGACCATGTCGAGGTTCTGCGCGGTTCGTCGGGGCTGTTTGGAGGTACCGGTGATCCGGGAGGCATGATCAACCTGGTGCGCAAACGACCTCTGGATAGCTATCAACTGAAGGTAGATACGTCCGTGGGGTCTTGGGACAACTACCGTACCCAGCTCGACGTGACAGGCCCTATCGGCTTTGATGCGCGCCTGCGTGGTCGCCTGGTTGCGGCCTACACCGACCGTCAGTATTTCCTGGATGATCGCAGCACCGAGAAACCGATCCTGTATGGCGTGCTCGAAGGCGATATCAGCGACTCCACCATGCTGACCCTGGGCGGGCGTTCGGAGCGCCTGCACGACAATGGCATCGGCACGGGTGTGCCGCGTTACATCAACGGCGATGACCTGGGCTTGCCACGTCACAACAGCCTGACCACCCGTTGGGCGTATCAGGACGGACGTTCGGATGAAGTGTTCGCCAAGATCGATCACGACTTCAATGATGAGTGGAAAGCCAACGCCACCTACACCCAGACCCGTGACAGCGGACTGATCAAGAGTTCGGCGGTTATGGGCGGCGCCGACCTGGTGGATAAGAGCGGCCCGTTCTGGTACGGCTCGGTCAACCGCTATCTCAGCGAACAGCATCTGTTCGATGTCAACGTGGCCGGCAAGTTCGAAGCCTTTGACCGCCAGCATGAGCTGCTGATGGGGGCTGATTACCAGAAAATCACCAGCCGCTGGCGCGGCACGCGCGGCTTGATGGGCGGGGGAGACGTGAATGTCTTCGATCCAGGCTCAACACCTTGGGATGAACCCTATGATGACCGTTACGT
The DNA here is from genome assembly GCF_025466035.1 of Pseudomonas sp. 20P_3.2_Bac5. Classification (NCBI taxonomy): domain Bacteria; kingdom Pseudomonadati; phylum Pseudomonadota; class Gammaproteobacteria; order Pseudomonadales; family Pseudomonadaceae; genus Pseudomonas; species Pseudomonas sp. 20P_3.2_Bac5. The sequence goes on from NZ_JANLOA010000104.1 coordinate 17,869, forward strand.
GCGTGACTACAGTCCCAACACCCAAGAGCAGTATGGGCTGTACTCAACGTTGCGCCTGCAGCTGGCCGACCCGCTGCACCTGATCATCGGTGCGAGGGCTCAGCGCTACACGTTCGAACAGGTCAATAGCGAGAAGAACGTCGCCGGTTTCGACCCTGACCAATGGGTGCCGATTTCCGACGTCAGTCGCCGTGAACCGACCAAGGTCGTGCCCTATGGTGGCTTGGTGTTTGATCTGAACAAAGACTGGTCGACCTATGCCAGCTATTCGGAGATCTACAAACCACAGCAGCTACAAGCCAAAGGGCCGTTGCCGGGCAGTCCCCTGGAACCGATGACGGGCAAGACATATGAACTGGGTCTGAAGGGCGAACTCTGGGATGGCGCCGTCAATGCTGCGCTGTCGGTTTACTACACCGAGCAGGAAAACAGGGCGGTACTGGACCCTGCCTATCCGGGCTCGGACATCTTGTTCGCCGGCAGTTGCTGCTATGTCGCCGAAGGCAAGGTCGTCAGCAAAGGCTTTGATGCTGAGATCAGCGGTGAGGTGATGGAAGGTTGGGACCTCATGGCGGCCTATACCTACAACATCAACAAGGACCGCACCAGCAATTCACCCTTCAGTACCGTCACGCCCAAGCACAGCGTAAAAGTGTGGTCGACCTATCAACTGCAAGGTGCCCTCAAAGACTTGAAAGTGGGGGGCGGGGTCAACCTGCAGAGTGCCGACTATGTCAGTGGCTTTGCTGCACGGCTCGACAACACCATGAAGCCAGTGCTCGATGGCGATGGCGATGTGATCTACGACGCGTTCGATTACCGTCAAGCCGGCTACGCAGTGTGGAATGCGCTGGCCGAGTACCAGATCGATGAGCACTGGGCGCTGACCTACAACCTCAACAACGCCTTCGACAAGACCTACTACGCGACCGTAGGCTCGTCCGGCCGGCAGAATTGGTACGGTGAGCCGCGCAACCATATGCTGACGTTGCGTGGCACTTTCTGGTAGTTCTCGGGCCTCGGAAAAGCCGCAAGGTGTGGGGCAGGTAACTGCCCCCCACACCGCGTCCCATACACCTAAGCCAAGGAGTGCAGAGATGGATGACTATCTTGAGTTCAATAGAGCGAACTGGGATGAACGAGCGCCACTCCACGCCTCGTCTCCTGACTATGAAGCTGCAAGGTTTATCGCCTCTGCGGATCATTTATCGGCAGTGGTTCGTTTCGATCAGCCTCGCCTTGGTGACATTTCCGGCCTGAGAGGGGTGCACTTACAGTGCCATATCGGTACAGACACCCTTTCTCTTGCCCGTCTTGGGGCGGTTATGACCGGCCTGGACTTTTCTCCCGTCTCACTGGATCAAGCCCGGCGACTGGCGACCGACTGTAGCGCTGAGATTCACTACGTCGAAGCGCCGGTTTACGAGGCCGCGCAAGCCCTTGGTCGTGGTGGCTTCGATCTGGTCTACACCGGCGTCGGCGCATTGAACTGGCTGCCCAGCATTGATAAGTGGGCCCGAACGGTAGCTGCGTTGCTCAAGCCCGGAGGCCGCCTGTTTCTGCGTGAAGGGCATCCGATGCTCCTGGCTCTGGATGAGGATTGCCAGGAAGAGCTGAGGATCAGCCACCCGTATTTCGAGCGCCCCGAGCCGACGGTATGGAACGATGACAGCACTTATGTCGAAGTCGATACTGCGCTGAAGGCAACCATCACCCATGAGTGGAACCACGGCCTTGGCGAGGTCATTTCGGCGCTTTTGCGTCATGGGCTGAATCTTGTCGCCATCGAGGAACATGACTGCATTCCGTGGGAAGTGCTGCCTGGGCAGATGGTTCTCGGGGAGGATGGGGAGTGGCGTTTGAAAGTTGACCCATGGCGTCTGCCTTTGAGCTACACCTTGCAGGCGATCAAGCGGTGAGGGACAGGACTGGCCTTTGTAA
>NZ_JANLOA010000048.1:0-18219 GCF_025466035.1 Pseudomonas sp. 20P_3.2_Bac5
GATTTTAGTTAATAACCACCCCGTGCCGTTAACCACCCCCCCCCCCCCCCGGGGGGGGGGCCCCACGTTTGTCCCGCGCGGCTTCGGCCGCGCGTTCTGTTTTGGCTTTACCCCGGGAATCTCCTTCATGTTTTCTGTTCTTTCCGACCGCCGTGCTGCCCTGCTGCTGGCGGCCTGCTGTCTGACCCCCGCCTTCGCTAACGCCTCCGATGTGTTCGACCGCTCGACCCTGACCGGCGACTGGGGCGGCCTGCGCAACCAACTGGAAGCCGACGGCATCCACTTTACCGGCGACTACAGCGGCGAGACCGTATACAACGCCGACGGCGGCCTCAAGCGTTCGGCGCGCTACTCGCAGAACCTCAAGCTCGGCGTGCGCTTCGACCTGGAAAAAATCTACGGCGTCGATAATGCCGGCGTGGTGCAACTGACCGTCAACGACCGACGCGGCAACGACGGCTCCGGTGACCTGGTCGGCAACCGCCTGCCAGTACAGGAAAACTTCGGCGGCCTCTACACCCGCCTCACCGAACTGAGCTACGAGCGCAGCCTGTTCACCCCGGCGCTGGACGTGAAGCTCGGCTACATGGCCATGGGCAACGACCTCGGCGGCCTCGACAGCGGCATTCTGTGCAACTTCATGAACGCCGGTTTCTGCGGGCATCCGCTGAACATGTCCGGCGGCAGCGGCTGGACCAACTACCCCAACGCCCGCCTCGGCGTGCGCCTGAAGTACAGCTTCAACCCGGCCTGGCAGGTACGCGTCGCGGCCTTTGCCGTCGACCCGGACAGCAACGGCAACTCCAGCCGCGCCTGGCATGTCACGCCCAAGCACAAGACCGGCACCGTGGTTCCGGTGGAGCTGGTGTACAAGAAACTCGATGGCCTGGCGGGCGAATACAAACTGGGCTGGTACTACGACAACTCTGACGCCACGCGCATCGGCAGCAATGAAAAAGTCGCCGGTCGTGGCGGCCATTACCTGCTGCTGGACCAGGCGGTATGGCAATCCGGTGCGCTGTCGGGGCAGAGCCTGCACGTGTTCGGCCAGGCGGCGGCGGCGAGTTCGGCGGCGTCGCCGTTCAGCAAGTGGTACAGCACCGGCGTAGTGCTCAAGCAGCCGTTCGCCAGCCGTCCCAATGACACGGTGGCACTCGGTTTCGGCCGCGCGGTGCCTAATCCACGCAGCCGCGAAGTGCAGGAACAGAACGCCCTCGCCACTGGCCAGGACTTCCCCAACCTGGACAACGCCGAGCGCCTGATCGAACTGAGCTATGGCTACCAGGCGACCCCGTGGCTGATGCTGCGCCCGGATGTGCAGTACATCATCGAGCCGGGGGCTTTCTCGGGCAGTGATATCGATAATGCGCTGGTGTTTGGCTTACAGGTAAAGGCTTCGCTTTGACGTAGCCAGCGATAGCGGCCGGCCGGCAGCAGGTTTGCGGCCGGCCTCATCGCCAGTGAATCCAGCAAAATTTCATCCCCCCTCCTATACCCCCCGGTATATGTACAGAACGGCGCCCGCCGCCGTACCTTGCCTATCACTCCGGCAAGCGTCCCTCACAACAATCCCGCCCCCGGAGCCGGCGCCAGCCTTGTGCTTCGGCGTCGCCCTGCAGCATCCCTGTCCAACTGCCAATAAACCGAACAAGAGAAGAGGCAGCAATCATGGAAAATATCGGCACGTACATCATTTACCTGATCATGGCCTGCGCCGTCATTGGCGCCATCGCCTCGATCGTCGACGCCGAGTCGGCGCTCGGCAAGGAGTTCACCGCGGGCCTGCACAGCATCGGCCCGATCTTTATCCCTGTCGCCGGGATCATGGCCTCGATTCCCTATATCTCCAGCTTCATCGCCACCTTCATCGCGCCGATATTCCTGTGGATGGGCGCCGACCCGGGAATAGCCGGCCCGATCTTCATCGCCTCGGACATGGGCGGCTATCAGCTGGCCCACAGCCTCGCGCAAAGCCCCGAGGGCTGGATACTCGGCCTGCTGACTGGCTTCCAGTCCGGCGCCACGGTGATTTTCGTCATTCCGGTGGGGCTGGCGATGCTGCGCAAGGTCGATCACAAGTACATGGCGCTCGGGGTCATGGCCGGGCTGTTGACCATCCCCCTGAGCATCCTGGTGATTGCCATGGTGACCCAATTCCTCGGCCTCGGTGTGCGGGCGGATGTCGCCACCACCGGCGCCGCCACCCAGGCCCTGCACTTCACCCTGCCCATGTTGTTGCGCAACCTGATGCCGCTGATCCTGTTCTGCCTCGCCCTCGCCGCCGCCCTGCGCTACCTGCCCGGACTGATGGTGACGCTGTTCCTGAAACTGGGTCAGCTCATGTATCTGCTGGTAACACTGGTGCTGGTCGCTTCCATCGTCGAGTACTTCACCTCCGCCTTCAGCCACCTGTTCGGCGGCTGGGGCTTCGCGCCGATCATTGCCGACCAGACCGACCAGTTCCGCGCCCTGGAAATCGCCGGCTATATCGGCATCATGCTGTGCGGCGCGTTCCCGATGGTGTACCTGATCAAGCGCTTCCTGTCCCGGCCGATCGAGAAGGTCGCGACACGCCTGGGCCTGTCCGCAGTGGGCGCCGCCGGTGTGCTGGCGGCCTCGTGCAATATCCTGGCGATGTTCCGTCTGGTGCAGGACATGCCGGCCAAGGACAAGGTGCTGGTCATCGCCTTCTCGGTCTGCGCCGCCTTCACCTTCGGCGATCACATGGCCTTCTCGGCCAACTTCCAGCCCACCCTGATCCTGCCCCTGATCATCGGAAAATTGACCGGCGGCGCCCTTGGCATGCTTCTGGCTTACTGGCTGGCGGTGCCGAAAGCCGTGGAAATGGATCTTTCGGACATCGCCGGGCAAGCGCACTTCGAGGCCGCGCCCCGGCTTGTTTGAGCCCGAAAGCAGAAGGCGTGGCAATCACAATGAGAGCTGAAGAAGCGACACGCCTGTCGGCGGTCATACGCGCGGCAGGCAGCGAGGCACTGGGTGGTGCGCTGGATGAAATGGTCCGGCGCACGCTGGCGTTCGATATGAGCTGCGCCTACCTGTTCCGCTTCAACCACAACGCGCGGCTGATCCACAACGGCTACAACCAGTCGGTGCCGGAAAAGACCCTGGCCGCCTACCTGCGTGGCGGCTATCTGCTCGATCCGTTCTATGTCGCCTGCATCAACGAACACCCCGCCGGCCTCTGGCGCATGAGCGATCTGGCCCCCGACAGCTTCTTTTCCTCGGGCTTCGCCATCTCCAGGGACCTGCACCCCTGCGTGTCGTCCGAACAAGGCAGCGAGATCGAGGAAGTCGGCTTCATCGTGCCCATCCGCCCGCAGGTCGCGGTGGTCTATTCACTGATGCGCAATCTCTCCAAAGGGCCGTTCAGCGACGACGAACTGACGGAACTGGGGCGGATGGCGCCGGTGCTGTCAGCGGTCTTCGAACTGCATTGCCGGCTGGCCCTGGGCGACCAACTGGTGGACCCGCAACGCAGCGATGTGATGCTCGAAGACGCTTTCATCGACATGCTCCAGGGACAACTGACCGATACCCAGCGCTATGTCGCCAAACTGGTGTTGCAGGGACATAGCAGTACCTCGATCGCACGCACCCTGAATATCTCTGAAGGCACAGTAAAAGTGCACAAGCACAATATCTACCAGCGTCTGGAGATCTCCACTTACGCGGAACTTTTCCGTTTATTCATCAACTACATCGCCAGAACTTCCTGAACAGCGACCGTTACTGTCCCGGGCCTCTGCAACAGGCACCGGGGCTTTTTCGTGCGCGAATCCGGTGCAACTTCCAATGGATTTAAATCACTCCATCTATACCGCCAGGTATATGGTTTTCCGCAACTTCCCCGTTCATTCTCGATACCACAGCGCCAGTTGCTGCCCTCCAATAAAAGCACTTCATTACGTGGCCTGTTCCACGTTCAGGAGAAACACAATGAGTGGACGCCTCAACGGCAAAGTTGCCCTTGTCACCGGTGGTGCGGGAGGCTGCGGCCTGGCCGCATCGGAACTGTTCGCCGCCGAGGGCGCACGCGTCGGAATTGTCGACCTGCCGAGCAGCGACGGCAGCCGCATCGCCCATGCCCTGCGGGAGGCCGGTCATGACGTGGTGTTCGCGGCGGCAGATGTGTCCGACGCGGCGCAAGTGGCCGCCGCAGTGGCCAGTGTGGAAGAAGCGTTCGGCCCGATCACCGTCTTGATGAACCACGCCGGCATCCTTTGCGCCAAGCCCTTCCTCGACACCACCGAAGAGGACTGGGACCGGATCATGGCGGTCAACGTCAAGAGCATGTTCCTCGTGACCAAGGCCGTGTTGCCGGGAATGCTCGCGGCGGGCGGCGGCAGCATCGTCTGCACCTCGTCGATCTCGGCGGTGGTGGGTACGCCGATGGAGGTGCTGTATTGCACCAGCAAGGGTGCCACCCATATGTTCGCCCGGGCCATCGCGGTCGAGTACCGTGATCGCGGGATCCGTTCCAACGCCATCTGTCCCGGCTTTATCGCCACCGCTCACGGCCTGCGTGAAATCGACACCCTGGGCAAATACGGCGTGGATGTCACCGAGGCGGCGATCGCCGTAGCCCAGGGCCGCCTGTGCCGCCCCGAAGAAATCGCCGCCGCCGCGCTGTTCCTCGCCAGCGACGACGCCAGTTTCGTCAACGGCGCGCACCTGTTCGCCGACAACGCCTACACGGCTCTCTGATCAGAACAACAAGCAGGAGATCTATCGTGACCACCTCGTCGAACAACATGCACATCAATGAGTTCGGACTGGAGCACGCCCACTGGCGTAACTGGGCCGGCAACCAGTCCTGCATCCGTGCCGAGCGCGGCGCGCCGACCAGTGAAGACGAACTGTGCAGCCTGGTCAGCGACGCAACGCGCCGGGGCCTGAACGTGCGCGTCGCCGGGTCCGGGCATTCCTTCACGCCCGTGGCGCTGACCAACGGCCTGCACCTGACACTGGGCAACCTCAGTGGCATCCGCCATATCGACTACGAGCGCAAACGGGTAACCGCCGGTGCCGGAACCACCGTCAATGCCTTCGGCAAGGCGCTGCGGGATGCCGGGTTTTCGATGATCAACCAAGGCGATATCGACAGCCAGTCCATCGCCGGCGCCCTCACCACCGGCACCCATGGCACCGGCCTGCAACTGGGCAACCTGGCGTCGTCGATCGTCGGCATGAAGCTGATCCAGCCGGACGGCCGCATCATCGTCGTCGACGAAAGTACACCGGACCTGCTCCAGGCCGGGCGGGTGTCGCTCGGCGTGCTGGGCATCGTCTCCGAACTGACAATGCAGGTGACCGACAGCTTCCATCTGCACGAACGCATCTGGCGGGAAGACTTCGAAAGCGTGATGGAAAAGCATGACGAACTGGCCAGGACGCACCGGCACTTCAGCTTCTTCTGGTGCCCCACCGAACGCAGCCGTCACTGCTACTGCCTGCCCGACACCGCGGCCACCTCCAGCAGCGACCGCACCACCGATGTCTGCGAGGTCAAGGTGATGGACATCACCGACCGCCCGCCGCTTGAAAGTGCCTTCGAAAAAATCGCCTACAGCTCCGACGTCTACCCCATCGAATACCTGCCCAACTTCCATGAACTGGAATACGCCGTGCCGCTGGTTCACGCCAAAGAAGCGCTGCGGGCCGTGCGCAAGACCATGCTCGAAGACTTCCCGGAAGCGATCTACCCGATCGAGTACCGCTTCACTGCGGGCGACGGCGCCTGGATGAGCCCGTTCTTCGAGCAGGACAGCGTGACGATTTCGGTCTCCGGAGAACCGGGTACGGACTACTGGGGATTCCTCCGTGCGGTGGATGCCATCCTGCGCAGTTATGGGGGCCGGCCGCATTGGGGCAAGCTGCACTTCCTCACCGGTGAGGATGTGGCGGCGATCTATCCAAGGGCCAGGGACTTCCGCGCCCTACGCCGCGAACTGGACCCGGAAGGGGTGTACCTCAGCGAGCATTTGAGTCCGTTGTTCAGGTAGCCCAGGGCTGGCAACAACATCGTTCCGACCGGCCTCATCGCCGACAAGACTGGCCCCCACAGGGTTCTGCGTTTAGCCTGCACCCTGTGTGTGGCTTGCCAGCGATGAGGCCCCGTCAGCCCCGCAAACCTCTCAGACCAACCGCTCGAAAATCGCCCCCTCCACCCCCAACACCTCGCCGCTGCTGGAGTAGATCCCCACCCCCGTTTCCCAGACATCCTTGATCCGCCCCTGCGCGCAGCGGATGCGGTAGCTGAGCTGATACGGCTCGTGCTTGAGCAGCGCGCACTGCACGCAGTACCAGATGTAATCGGCGTACTCATCAAGGATCAGCGAGCCGAAACTGCGCTGCGGGTTGCTGGTGAGGTAGTCGGCGGGGTAGCCAGTCAGGGGCATGCAGCCGGCGCTGACGTACTCCATGTACCAACTGCGGTCGTTCTTGCCGCGGTAGATCAGGCCCGGCAGTTCATTCAGCAGGCCAAGGGCGAACGGAATCGGTGCAGCCGGCGCCGCAGTTGCACGCTCAGCGGGCACGCCACGGTGCACCCGTGTCGCCAGTGCCAAGCGCGATTCCATGCGGAATTTGCGCAACAGGTTACGCACGTAGATCTTCACGGTCCCGTCGCTGATTCCCAGCTCCCGGGCGATCTGCTTGTTACTCAGACCCGCGCCGATCAGCGTCAGGGTCTGGCCCTCGCGCTCGGTGAGTGCGTCCCGGCCGGGCGTCGACAGCGTGGCGTTGTCCATCCCTCTACTCCTGCAACCCTGGGGAATTGCCTGAGGGACAGCAACTTCCATGCCCTTTCATGGCAACTACTCCTTTTGGCATACCTCCTCTAGCGGATTGAGCGAAATTTCTTGCGGGGAAATTATTTACCCCACGAAGAAACACGACTTCATCCGCCGAGGTGTCCATGAGCAGTGTCGCCACCGTCCATCCGTTCAGCGTCCCGTGCTATCCGGCCAGTCCGTCCCGCCCTGCCATCGATCTGCTGGTGACCCGCGCCAGGGACTCCCAGATAACAGACGAACGCCAATTGGTGCTGACCGACTTCGCCGACAGCGCCGCCCTGCACCACGCCCTGAGCAGCCGCCTGGCCCAGGCCCGCTGCGGCCTGCGCCTGGAACTGCGCGGCGACGAAGCGTTTATCTGGCCGCTGCACGCCGTGGCACGGCAAGCCGGCCTGCAAGACGACGAAATCGTCCTCAGCCATGTGCAAGGCAGCCGCCTGGTGTTCTGCGTGCACTGCGCCCGCTGCCAGCCCGCCAGCCCCGAAGACAGCCTGGTCTGCGGCCACTGCGGTGTGCACCTGGAGGTGCGCCGCCACTTCTCGCAACGGCTGGGCGCCTACCTCGGGGTCTGCGCCGATGCCGAGCAACCGTTCGCCGAGGTGCGCCCATGATCGACGTCCGTATCGCCGCCATCCGCGAACTCACCCCGGTGATCCGCGAGTACCGCCTGGAAGCCCTGACCGGCGAGCTGCCCGGTTTCTCCGCCGGCAGCCATGTGCAAGTGCACCTGCCCAATGGCCGGCGCAACGCCTACTCGCTGCTGGGCGACCCGGCCGACCGGCGCCAGTACCGCATCGCCGTGCGCCATCAGGACGCCTCGCGCGGCGGCTCGCGTTTTCTCCATCAGGAAATGAACGCCGGCGACCAGCTCGCCATCAGCGCCCCGGCTAATCTCTTCCCGCTGTACAGCAAGGCCCGCCAGCACCTGCTGGTGGCGGCCGGCATCGGCATCACGCCGTTCCTCGCCCATGGCCGCGAACTGCTGCGCCGTGGCGAAGACTTCGAACTGCATTACGCCTACCGCGCCGGCAGCAGCGATGCCTACCTGACCGAACTGCGCGCGCTGCTTGGCCCACGTCTGCATGAATACCCCAGTGGCACCCGGCGCCTGGACCCCGCCGTCCTGCTGCGCGATCGCCCGCTGGGCGCCCACGTCTACAGTTGCGGCCCGCAATCGCTGTTGCTGGCTATCCAGGAGCAGGCCGCCGCCTTCGGCTGGAGCCCACGCAGGGTGCACAGCGAAGCCTTCGCCGCAGCGCAACCCGGCCAGCCGTTTCGCGTCGAGCTGCTGCGCAGCGGCCGGCACCTGCAGGTCAGCGCCGAGCAAAGCCTGCTCGAAGCCCTCGAAGCCGCCGGTGTGGAAGTGCCCAACCTGTGTCGCGGCGGGGTCTGCGGCCAGTGCCAGACGCCGTACCTGAAAGGCGACGTCGAACACCGCGACCACGTCCTCGCCGCCGCCGAGCGCGCCAGCAGCCTGATGCCGTGCGTATCCCGCGGCTGCGGCAGCCCGATCCTGCTCGATATCTGACCCCGGAGACGCCACGCCATGACCCTGACTTTCACGCCGAACGAAACCTACCGGGACGACTTCAGTTTTCACAACAGCGCGGCGGCCATCGCCCGCTTTCCCTTCCCGTTCCCCGAAGACCAGTACATGTACTCGGTGAACATCGAGCCGGCGGTGTCCCGCGATCCGGGCTCGGTGTTCGAACACACCTTCGATGTGGACGAGCACTACGTCTCGGAAATGGCCGAGCGCGCCCGGGTGCTGGAGCAGGACCCGGAGCGCTGCATGGTCATGCCGCACATGGTGCCGGCGGCCTGGGACATCCTCGAAGTGCTGATGGAACACCTCGCCCGCGACTACCCGGAACACTTTCAACTGACCCGCCACGGCGACGCCTGGCACTGGCGCAACCTCGCGCTCGGTATCGACCAGCGCTTCACCTACGGCGACCCAACCACCCTGCCCTGCGAACCCCTGGAATACATCACCCGGCAGATGCAGGGCGATTTCGCCCTGCTCGACCAGCGCGACAACGACCTGTTCATGGACGCCGGTATGGTCACCTGCCCGGCGGACTGGTCGCTGCGCTTCGACGCCGGCATGAGCTTCAAGCAGTGGCATTCGCCCGTGCCGATCGCCAACCAGATGGGCGTGTTCGACCGTGCCCTCAAGTACCTGGTGAACATCCAGGTCGGCCAGCCGGTGCGCCGGCTGAACTGGACCCTGACCATCAATCCGCGCCTGGACACCTCGCCCGAAACCTTCCATCAGTGGGGCAGCGACCGCGGCAAGGTCACCGCCGACAACGCCGGCGAGTTGGTGCACCTGCGCGTGGAGCTGCAACTGATGCTGCGGCTGCCGCGCTCCAACGCGCTGCTGTTCGGCATCCGCACCTACCTCATCAGCCTGGATGAGCTGGTCACCAATCCGGCTTGGGCGCAGCGCCTGCACCGGGTGATCCGCGACCTGCCCGAGGCCATCGCCGACTACAAGGGCATGACCCGTTACCGCCAGCCGCTGGTCCAGTGGCTGAGCCGCTTCGACCCCGAAGCCTGACCCCGATTCACCACAAGAGGAATTTCCCATGAGCAACTCATGGCGCATCAGCGCGCTCCGCGAACGCCACCTGGCCCTCGGTTCGAACCTGGAAGACTGGAACGGCATGGGCACCGCCTGGACCTACGCCAGCGACCTGGCCGACCACCACGAAGCCATCCGCACCCACGCCGGCTTGATGGACGTGTCCGGGCTGAAAAAGGTCCACTACGTCGGGCCCCATGCCGAAAGCCTGCTGCAGTACGCGACCACACGGGATATCTCGAAGCTCTATCCGGGCAAATCGGTGTACGCCAGCCTGCTGGATGAGGACGGCACCTTCGCCGATGACTGCATCGTCTACCGCACCGGCCCCAACGCCTTCATGGTGGTGCACGGCGCCGGCATCGGCCACGAAATGCTGATCCGCTCGGCCCAGGGCCGCCAGGTCGCGGTGCTGTTCGACGACGACCTCCACGACCTGTCGCTGCAAGGGCCCAAGGCGGTGGACTTCCTCGCCGAACACGTTCCCGGCATCCGCGACCTGCCGTACTTCCACCACCTGCAAACCAAGCTGTTCGACCGGCCGGTGATGATCTCCCGCACCGGCTACACCGGCGAGCGCGGCTACGAGATCTTCTGCAAGGCCGCCGACGCCCCGCTGATCTGGGACAGCATCCTGGAAAAAGGCCAGGGCCACGGCATCATCCCCTGCGCCTTCACCGCCCTCGACTGGCTGCGGGTCGAGAGCTACCTGCTGTTCTTCCCCTACGACAACTCGCAGATGTACCCCTTCGCCGACCAGAAAGCCGGCGACACCCTCTGGGAACTGGGCCTGGACTTCACCGTGTCACCCGGCAAGCGCGACTTTCGCGGTGCCGGCGAGCATTACCGGCGCCAGGGCCAGGAGCGCTTCAAGATCTTCGGCGTGCTGCTCGACGGCCATAGCGCCGCGCAGAACGGCGACACCCTCTGGCACGACGGTCGCCAGGTCGGCGTGATCACCTGCGCCATGTACTCGCGCCTGACCGAACGCTCCATGGCCATCGCCCGCGTCGAGCCGCACATCGCCAGCCAGGGCCTGCCCCTCGAAGTGCGCGGCAGCCTCAGCGCCAAGGCCATCGCCCATAGCCTGCCGTTCGACGACCCGGAAAAGAAAAAGCGCACCGCCAAAGGCTGAACGCTTCCGACCTTGCCTGCACGAGAACCACCGACATGACCCACTACATCCTCAAGATCAGCTGCCCGGCAACCTCCGGCATCGTCGCGGCGGTCACCACTTACCTGGCGGGCCGCGAGTGCTACATCAGCGAACTCGCGCAGTTCGACGACGAACTTGCCGGGCGCTTCTTCATGCGCGCGGTCTTCCGCTTCAACGATGGCGTGAAGCCCGACCTGGACGCCCTGCGCCAGGGCTTCGTCGACGTCGCCGTGCCCTTCGCCATGGACTGGGACCTGTTCGAAGGCAACCGGCCGATGCCGGTACTGCTGATGGTCAGCAAATACGACCACTGCCTGGCCGACCTGCTCTACCGCCACCAGAAAGGCGAGATGGACATGCGCATCACCGCCATCGTCTCCAACCACCTCGACCTGCGACCGATGGCCGAGCGTGAGGGCATCCGCTTCGTCTACCTGCCGGTGACCAAAGACACCAAGACGCAGCAGGAAGCCGCGCTGCTGCAACTGGTGGAAGAGACCGGCACCGAGCTGGTGGTGCTGGCGCGCTACATGCAGATCCTGTCCGATGACCTGTGCCGGCAACTGTCTGGCCGGGCCATCAATATCCACCACTCCTTCCTCCCCGGTTTCAAGGGCGCCAAGCCCTATCACCAGGCCTACGCCCGCGGCGTCAAGCTGATCGGCGCCACCGCGCACTACGTCACCTCCGACCTCGACGAGGGCCCGATCATCGAACAGGAAGTGCAGCGGGTGGACCACGCCTGGCTGCCCGACGACCTGGTCAGCATCGGCCGCGATACCGAGACCGTGGCCCTGTCCCGCGCCGTGAAATACCACCTGCAACACCGGGTGTTTCTCAACGGCGAACGGACCGTGATTTTCCGCTGATACCGCGCGCCACACGAGCGATGCAAAACCTGTAGGAGCGAGCTTGATCGCGAAGGGCCCTCACTGACCGGCCTGGACAGTTTCAGTTGCCGAGGCTGGGGCTGCGTTGCAACGACCTTCGCGAGCGAGCTCGCTCCTACAGAACCCCTTGAACCAACAAGTGATGTTCTTCCGAGAAAACTCACATGGAGTACCCCCATGAAACTGCGTGTTGCCATCATCGGCGCCGGCCCCTGCGGCCTGGCCCAGTTGCGTGCCTTCCAGTCGGCCCATGCCCAGGGCGCCGAGATTCCCGAACTGGTCTGTTTCGAAAAACAGGCGGACTGGGGCGGCATGTGGAACTACACCTGGCGCACCGGCCTGGACGAACACGGCGAGCCGGTCCACGGCAGCATGTACCGCTACCTTTGGTCCAACGGGCCGAAAGAATGCCTGGAATTCGCCGACTACAGCTTCGATGAGCATTTCGGCCGGCCCATGGGCTCCTACCCGCCGCGCGAGGTGCTCTGGGATTACATCCAGGGCCGCGTGGAAAAAGCCGGCGTCCGCCCGTGGATCCGCTTCAACACCGCCGTGCGCGACGTGCATTTCGACGCCGAGAGCCAGACCTTCAGCGTCACCGCCCACAACTACGCGCAAGACCTGACCTACAGCGAAACCTTCGATTACGTGGTGGTCGCCAGCGGGCATTTCTCCACGCCGAACGTGCCCTGCTTCCCCGGTTTCGAAAGCTTCGCCGGCCGCGTGCTGCACGCCCATGACTTCCGCGATGCCCTGGAATTTCGCGGCAAGGACGTCCTTATCGTCGGCGGCAGCTACTCGGCCGAAGACATCGGCTCGCAATGCTTCAAGTACGGCGCCCGCAGCATCACCAGTTGCTACCGCAGCGCGCCGATGGGCTACCAGTGGCCGGAAAACTGGGAAGAAAAACCGCTGCTCACCCATGTGAAAGGCAGCACCGCATTCTTCATCGACGGCAGCAGCAAACACGTCGACGCGATCATTCTCTGCACCGGCTACAAACACCACTTCCCGTTCCTGCCGGAAGAACTGCGCCTGAAAACCGGCAACCGCCTGTGGCCGCTAAACCTCTACAAAGGCGTGTTCTGGGAGCAGAACCCGCGGCTGATCTACCTCGGCATGCAGGACCAGTGGTACAGCTTCAACATGTTCGACGCCCAGGCCTGGTACGCCCGCGATGTGATCCTCGGGCGCATCGTCCTGCCCGACCCGCAACGGATGCAGGCCGAAGACCTGGCCTGGCGCGAGGCAGAAGAAAAACTCGAAACCGCCCAGCAGATGTTCGAGTTCCAGGGCGAGTACATCCGCCAGTTGATCGAGGCCACCGACTACCCGAGCTTCGACATCGCCGCGGTGAACGAAACCTTCCTGAAATGGAAGAAAGACAAGTACGAAAACATCATGGGCTACCGCGACAAATGCCACCGTTCGCTGATCACCGGCACCCTCGCCACGCCCCACCACACGCCGTGGCTGGAAGCGCTCGACGATTCCCTGGCGGCTTACCTGGCCGATGACCCGCGCACCGCGTTGAAGACGCCAGAGCCGATCCCCGGCGCGATGACCCCCTCGTAAGCGCGCAACCCGTCAGCCAAGGAGCCTTGCATGCAAACCCCCGTGATATCCCGACCGCTGGAGCCGGCGTTGTTCGCCCGCGCGGCGAGCCTGGAACGCCACCGCGTCGCCCCCGGCGGCCTGACGGTGATTGGCCTTGAACCGGGCGACCGGCTGGAGGTGATAGACCTCGAAGGCGACCAGCGCGCCGAGTTGCTGGCCTTCGCCGGCAGCCGCCCGGCGCTGGGCGCCCTCGGCCTGCGGCCAAGCCCCGACACCGGTTTCATCAGCCACCTGCTGCACGACGGCAGCCGCGAAGCCGCGTACATGACCGAGGGCCTGGTGCGGCGCGGTATCGACTGCCGGCACCTGCCGGAGGCCGCGCGGCTGTGGCCCGCCGGCACGCCGGCTAATCACAGCCGCCGCTTCCATGCCGCCGAGGCGCTGCTGGTGATGGTCGCCGCGCCCGGCGGGCCGATCGCCGTCGACAGCCAGGCACGGGCCAGCGAGCTGCGCCTGCTGATCCACCGGGCCAATCCGCGCAAAGCCCTGGCGCCGCCGCTGCCCGCACCGCTGGGCGAGGTGGTGGACGAGTTCACCATTCGCCCAGGCTCGGCGCGGGACTATGCGGTACGTGCCGGCCAGTACATCCAGGTGCTGGATGTCGCTGGACGGCAGTGCTCGGACTTCGTCGCCTTCGACCGTCGCAGCCTGGATGCCGGCCGCGAAATCGACCTCGACCCGACCGTGACCCGCACCCTCAACGGCAGCGCCTATCCAGGGCCCGGCCTGTATAGCCGCTTCTACGACCGCAACCTGCAACCGATGCTGGAAGTGGTGCGCGACACCGTGGGCCGCCACGACACCTTCGCCCTGGCCTGCACCGCGCGCTATTACGAGGCCCAGGGGTACTTCGGCCATGACAACTGCAGCGACAACCTCAGCCGTGCCCTCGCCGCCCACGGCGTGACAGGTCGCCCCGGCTGGCCGGCGATCAATTTCTTCTTCAACACCGGGGTCGACGCCCACCAGCACCTGACCCTCGACGAACCCTGGTCGCGCCCCGGCGACTACGTGCTGCTGCGTGCCATGACCGACCTGGTCTGCGCCAGCAGTTCCTGCCCGGACGACATCGACCCGGCCAACGGCTGGCTGCCCACCGACATCCATATCCGTGTGTATAGCGAAAAGGAGCGTTTCAGTATCGCCATGGCCACTCGAAAAACGCCCGACGCCGACCCGGTGCTGACCCGCGAAAGCGGCTTCCACCCCGGCACCTCCGCCCTCACCCGCCAGTTCAGCGAATACCGCGGCTTCTGGACCCCGACCCAGTTCGACGGCTACGGCACCCTCGCCGAATACCACGGCTGCCGCGAACGCGTGGCGGTGATGGACCTCTCCGCCCTGCGCAAATTCGACGTGCTCGGCCCCGACGCCGAAGCCTTGCTCGATCACTGCCTGACCCGCGACGTGCGCAAGCTGGCGGTGGGTCAGGTGGTCTACAGCGCGATGTGCTACGACCACGGCGGCATGCTCGACGACGGCACCCTGCTGCGCCTGGGCGCCGATGCCTTCCGCTGGATCGGCGGCGAGGACCATGCCGGTGACTGGCTGCGCGAGCAGGCGGCGAAGCTGGGCATGAAGGTTTGGATCAAGAGCGCCTCGGAGCAGATCCACAACATCGCCGTGCAAGGCCCGCTGGCCCGTGCCCTGCTCAAGGAGATGATCTGGACCCCGGGCACCCAGCCGAAACTCGAAGACCTCGGCTGGTTCCGCTTCCTCACCGGGCGCCTGGACGACTACAACGGCCCGCCGCTGATGGTCTCGCGCACCGGCTACACCGGCGAACTGGGCTATGAAATCTGGTGCCACCCCAGCGACGCCCTGCGCGTGTGGAACCGTGTCTGGGAGCTGGGCGACCCGCTGGGGTTGGTCCCCCTCGGCCTGGCGGCACTGGACATGCTGCGCATCGAAGCCGGGCTGATCTTTGCCGGCTACGAATTCTGCGACCAGACCGATCCGTTCGAGGCCGGCATCGGCTTCTGCGTGCCGCTGAAAAGCAAGCAGGCCGACTTTATCGGCCGCGAAGCCCTGCTGCGCCGGGCCGCCCATCCGCAGCAGAAACTGGTGGGCCTGGAACTGGACGGCAACGAACCGGCGGCCCATGGCGATTGCGTGCGGGTCGGCCGGGCCCAGGTCGGGGTGATCACCAGCGCCACCCGTTCGCCGGTGCTGGGCAAGAACATCGCCCTGTGCCGCCTCGACGTCGCCCACTGCGAGCCGGGCACCCGCGTCGAAGTGGGCAAGCTCGACGGCCAGCAGAAGCGCATCGGCGCAACCGTAGCCGCCGGCACCGTGGCCTATGACCCGGACAAGAGCCGGGTGCGGGCGTGAGGACGAAACTGGAGGAGAAATTGCTAGGTGTAAGTCGAGGGACTGTCCCCACCGTCAAGGAGTAGCGAGCGATGTGGTTCAGCAAAGCGTCCAGTGAACTGGCCAATGAAGTCAGCCAGTGGCTTGAACACCTGTCCAGCAACGGCGGCGGCGCGCTCAATCCGCCGGTTCTGCAGCGTCAGCCGCGCTTGGCCGGCGCCCTGCAGCACCTGCAACGGGATTGGACGGAGCTGCAGCGGGTCCGCCAGCAGGCCGAGCGCCAACCGACGCCGCCCTGCACCGCCGAGGAGCACGCTGCCCTCGAACGTCGCGTGGCGGAAGCCGAAGCGCGGGCGGCGGCCCTCGCCGCCGAACGCGACGACGCCGAACAGCGCTGCCTGACCCTGGAGGCCGAGCGGCAGCGCTGGGACGAAGAACGCCAGGTCTGGGACCTGACCAAGCGCACCCTCACCGAAGGCTGCTGGGCGATGAACGTGGTCAACGGCGACCCGGACCATCCGCAGAACGTGATCCGCTGGTCCGAGCAGTTCCGCAACCTGATCGGCTACAACCGCGAAACGTTCCCCGATGGCTGGGACAGCTACTTCGGCGTGGTCAACGCCGACGACCTGAAGAACGTCATGAAGGTATTCAACAGCGCCATGGTCGACAGCCAGGGCGACGGCCTGTACGCCGTGGAATACCGCATGCGCCACAAGACCCGTGGCGAAGTCTGGTTCCGCGAGCGTGGGCGTTGCCTGCGCGACGCCCAGGGGCGGCTGACCTGGGTGACCGGTGCAGTGCGGGAAATCAGCGACGAGAAAACCGCCGCCTCGCTGCATGACCGCGAGCAGGCCAGCATCCAGGCCACCTACGGGCAGATCGCCCAGGTCGCCGGGGTGATTCGCGGGATTGCCGAACAGACCAACCTGCTGGCGCTGAACGCCGCCATCGAAGCGGCGCGGGCTGGTGAAGGCGGCCGCGGCTTCGCCGTGGTGGCCGATGAAGTACGCAACCTGGCGCGCCGGACACAAGAGTCGGTGCAGCAGATCCAGACCATGTTGCAGAGTCAGTGACACAGCATCGCTGCGGTTCGGCGCCCCGACTAGCTCGCTCCTACGCGATTTCTGTAGGAGCGAGCTTGCTCGCGAAGGACCACCAAGCAACAAATCCAAAAACAAGAAACCAGCGTCGTCCCCTTCCCTCTGCCCACCACAACTATTCCAGCGACAACGCATCGAGGATTGAGTGATGGAAGAACAGAAAACGCCGACCCTGGAGGAACTCAAGGGTCTGATCGAGATGACCAACACCCTCAATATGGAAATCTTCTATTGGTGGTGCATCGCCCTGATGATCCTGATCCACGCGGGGTTCCTCTCCTACGAAATCGGCGCCTCGCGCCTGAAGAACGCCCTGGCCGCCGGGGTGAAGAACATCCTCGCCTTCGGCTTCATCGTCCCCACCTTCTTCCTCTTCGGCTGGGCCATCTACAACGCCTTCCCCGACGGCCTCGTGCCGCGCATGGACGCCCTCGCCGCGGCCATGCCGTGGAGCCAGAGCATGGGCCCGAACATCAAGGACAACGCCACCGGGATTTTCTGGGGCGCCTTCGCCCTGTTCGCCGCGACCACCGGCTCGATCCTCTCCGGGGCCATCATCGAGCGGGCGCGGATGAGCGCCTTCATCATCATGACCATCCTGCTCGGCTCGGTGCTGTGGCTGTTCGGCGCCGCGTGGGGCTGGCACCCGGAAGGCTGGCTGACCGTGAAGTGGGGCTACCATGACGTCGGCGCGGCGGGTGTGGTGCACATGATCGCCGGCTTCTTCGCCCTGGCGGTGGTGATCAACCTCGGCGCCCGCATCGGTCGCTTCAACCCCGACGGCAGCGCCAACGCCATCGTCGGCCACAGCATGCCGATGAGCGTGGTCGGCCTGATGCTGATCATCGTCGGCTTCTTCGGCTTCCTTGGCGGCTGCATCATCTACAGCTCGGGCGCGCAGTGGATCAACATCTACGGTGCCCCCACCACCCTCTCCGCCTTCGCCTTCAACACCCTGATGGGCTTCGCCGGCGGCCTGATCGGCGCCTACCTGACCAGCCGCGAGCCGTACTGGATGATGTCCGGTGGCCTGGTCGGAATCATCTCCGTGGCCCCCGGCCTTGACCTCTACCACCCCGGCCTTGCCTACCTGATCGGCATGGGCGTGGCCGCCGTGGCGCCGCTGGTGAACAACCTGCTGCTGAAATTCCGCCTCGACGACGCCGTCGGCGCCTTCGCCGTGCATGGCTTTGGCGGCTTCGCCGGGCTGGTCATCAGCGGCATCTTCCTTGCTGGCTACCCGAACATGAACGGCATGGCGCCGATCAGCTTCTTCGGTCAACTGGGCGGCGCGGTGGTCATGGCAGCGCTGGGCTTCATCCCCGGCTACCTGGTCTCCTGGGCACTGAAGAAAGCCGGCGTGCTGCGGGTTCCGGCGCATGCCGAAGAGCGTGGCCTTGACCTCACCGAAGTCCCGGCCCAGGCCTACCCGGAATGGAACGGGATCTATGGCGAGCCGGTCAGCAAACCCAAGGCGAGCCTGATCGCCGAAAGCAAAGCCACTGTCTGAGGAGCAACGCCATGAGCATCAGTACCTACGAAGGCGCCAGCGCCGTATTCACCTTCGCCGACAAACCGGTCGTGCTCGGCTTCATCACCCTGGTGGTGGTGGCCGCAACCCTGTATGCCCTGGTGACGACGTTTGTGCATGAGAAGCACAGCTATGCGATGCCGGATGAGGAGTTGCCGAAGCTGAAGTGACGCCCGAAAAATCGCGAGCGAGCTCGCTCCTACAGGACCC
>NZ_JANLOA010000070.1:0-187741 GCF_025466035.1 Pseudomonas sp. 20P_3.2_Bac5
GTTCAACTTCAACCACTTGACTCGCTTCACTCTGCGGCGTTTGCTCGCTTCGTGGGGGCGCATTCTACAGAACTACAAAACCCCGTCAAGAGAATATTTCGAGAATTTTCAGAAATTTACGTCCCCGTTCAACAAGTGCTTTTCCGGCTAGAAAACCCTTCCTTATATAGAGGGAGAACAACCCCATATTTTTCGTATGGATTAACAGGTTGCCGCCAGCAACCTTTAAATGGCTCGCAAGGCCATTCTTGAGCGGTGCGTGAATGTTCAACAATATTCAGGCGAATTATGCGATAAACGGCGCCCCCGGAAAAAACGAACACCATGACGGACAATAAACGAGGCAAGGGACTTTCATTTGTCAGGAGGATCTATGCACCGCGCACCATCGGCATGGGTATCGGCCTGCTCGGTGTGTACGCCGGCATGCTGCCTCTGGACCCACCACCATGGGTATGGGCAGTCATGTTCTTCAATGGACTGCTCTGGCCGCACCTGGCCTATCAGATAGGCCTTCGCTCGCCCACGCCCTACCAGGCGGAACAACGCAACCTGCTGATCGACTCCATGACGGGCGGCTTCTGGACCGCGAGCATGCATTTCAATCCGCTGCCGAGCATCACCATCCTGTCCATGATGACCATGAACAACGTGGCCGCCGGCGGCCAGCGCCTGTTCGTCCGCGGGCTGCTCGCGCAGATCGCCGGCATGCTGCTCTCCATGGCCATATTCGGCCCGGGCCTGCAACTGGTCAGCAGCAACCTGCAGGTCTATGCCTGCCTGCCGATGCTCACGCTTTATCCGCTGGCGCTCGGCTGGGTCTGCTATCGCCTGGCGATCCAGCTCTCCGAGCACAAACGCAGCCTGAGCGCCCTGAGCCGTACCGACAGCCTCACCGGCCTGCTCAATCACGGCTCATGGAAGGACCTGCTGCAACTCAAGTTTCAGACCTGCCAGCAACAACTCAGCAGCGCCGTGATCGCGATCATCGACATCGACCACTTCAAGACCATCAATGACACCTACGGCCATGTGGTCGGCGACGCAGTGCTACGCCATCTGAGCGCCGAACTGAAAATCGGCCTGCGAGAGGATGACCTGGCCGGACGCTACGGCGGCGACGAGTTCTGCGTGATCCTGCCCGACGCCAGTCTGGAGCAGGCCGCAAGAATCATGGAGCGGCTGCGCGAACGGGTTGCCAGCTACCGCGACCCCGCCCTCCCGGAACTGCGCATCAGCCTGAGTATCGGTCTGGCCATCTGCCGCACCGACTTCGACGACCCCGTGGCCTGGCTCAACGAGGCCGACAAGGCGCTCTACACCGCCAAGAACAGTGGCCGCGACCGGGTCAATTTTGTCGGTGGGGAAAACGTGCCGTCCAGAGTCGCCTATCCTGAGTGAAGTCAGCCCGCGCCGCACGAGCCCGTGCGGAGCGCGCCCACAGGATTTGGCACCGCCATGGAAAGGAACACCACCGCTCGTCAACGCTGGGCCCAGCCCAGGTTGCAAACGCGAAAACTGATCACCGGCGCCGTCCTGCTGTTTTCGCTGGCCTGCCTGATTGCTCTGGGCGCCCTGTTCAACATCGCCCATCAGTTGAACCAGAGCGAAAGCCGGCGAAGCATCTTTCACACCGACCGGGCCCTGCACCAGCGACTCGACGCCTCTCGCCAGTTTCTCTCCAGCTACGCCGTGTGGGATGCCGCCTACCAGCACTTCAAAAGCGACCCGGACACACGCTGGGCTTATATAGAGAAGAACATCGGCGAATCCCTCTACACCGCCAGCGGTTATGAAGGTGTGTTCGTCATTGATGAGCAGCGCACCAAGTACGCGTTGTTCAAGGGCCAGCTCAGCAACTCCCCGATCAGCGCTTATCTCGATACCCCGCTGGAAGCCGTTATCACCGAAGCCCGGGGCCTTGCCGCGAGCCGTCGCCAGTTGAGCCGCTACGTCTTGTTCAACGGCTGGCCGGCGGTGCTCAGCGCCGCGGCGATTCGCCCGGACGACGAGGTGCTGAGCATCGACCCGCAAACCGCCCCGGTTCTGCTCTTCGTCGACCAGTTGACCCAACCCAAGCTCGACAAGCTCGCCAGCGATGTCGGCCTGGATACCATGCACATCGTCAAGGCGAGCGACGAATCTACCGGCCTCGCGCACCTGCCACTGGACAATATCGGCTACAGCCTGCAATGGAGCCCGCCGCGTCCCGGCGACCACTTGCTCTGGGCGGTACTACCGCCACTGCTGGGTGCGATCATCATGCTGAGCCTTTTGATGGCCTACTTCTTTCGTTACGCACTGCGCGCTTCACGAGAAATCGACAGCAACCTGAATGCCCTGCAAGCCAGCAATCAAGCCCTGGAGTCCAGCGAACAGCGCTTCCGCGCCGTGGCCGAGGCCGCGTCGGACTGGATCTGGGAAATCGACCACCATCACCGGCTGACCTACCTGTCGCAACGTTTCGTCGATGTCACCGGCTACCGCACCGAAGACTGGCTGGGCCAGCCGCTGCACCTGCTGCTCACCTGCGAAACCACACCGCTGGGCGCCTGGCTCGACAACCTTGATGAACCTCCCGGCCAGCAGGCATCGCACCTGCGCTGCGCCTATCGCGACCAGCACAACCTGCTGCGTTTCTGCCGGGTTTCGGCGCGGCCGATCTACCTGAAGGGCCAGCCCGCCGGCTTTCGCGGCACCGCCAGCGACATCACCGACGAAGTGGCGGCCCATGCGCGCATCCAGCACCTGTCGATGCACGACGCCCTGACCGGCCTGGCCAATCGCAACAAGCTCTCGCGTTTTCTTGAGCAAGCGCTGCTCAAGGGCCCGGATGCACCGCCGTTGACCCTGATCCTGCTGGACCTGGACAGCTTCAAGCCGATCAACGATTCCCTCGGCCATGCTGCCGGCGACGCGGTGTTACTGGAGGTGGCGGCGCGGCTGCGCGACTCGACCCGGGACGGCGACCTGGTGGCCCGGCTCGGTGGCGACGAGTTCGTGCTGGTGATCGCCAAGCTGGACAACCGCAACGAGATCGACCGTTTCTGCGCCCGCCTGATCGAAAACCTGCACCAGCCCATCCTTTATGAAGACCACAGCCTCCATATCGGCGCCAGCCTCGGCATCGCCCAAACCCGCCTGCAAGGCACCGATGCCGGCGAACTGATCCGCTGCGCCGACATCGCGCTGTACCAGGCCAAGGCCCAGGGCAAGAACACCTGGCGTTACTTCTCGGCGGAGATGAACCAGCAGATCCAGTACCGCCGGCAACTGGAGAACGATTTGCGCCGCGCCGTGAAGAACCACGAATTCGTCCTGCACTTCCAGCCGCGCTATCGCCTGCAGACCCTGGAAATCGTCTCGGTCGAAACCCTGGTGCGCTGGCAGCATCCGGTCGAAGGGCTGCTCGGCCCGGACACGTTCATCCCGCTCGCGGAACAGACCGACCTGATCGTCCCGCTGGGCCTGTGGGTGTTGCGCAGCGCGTGCGAGATCGCCCGCGGCTGGCCGGGGGCGTTACTGGTGTCGGTAAACCTGTCGCCGGCGCAGTTCTCCCGCAGCGATGTGGTTGCCGATGTCCGGCAGATCCTCATGGAAACCGGCTTCCCGGCCCAGCGCCTGGAACTGGAGATCACCGAGAACGTCATGCTCAACGATATAGAAGGTGCGCTCGGCACCATGAATGCGCTGAAGGAACTCGGCGTGCGCCTGAACATGGACGACTTCGGAACCGGCTACTCATCGCTGGGCTACCTGCGCACGTACCCCTTCGACAGCATCAAGATCGACAAGCGCTTCGTCGCCGGGCTCAGCAGCGACAGCAATGACCGCGCGGTGGTCCAGGCGATCATCAACCTCGGCAAGGCCCTGGGCCTGACCGTCACCGCCGAAGGCGTGGAAACCGAGCAGCAACTCAAGGCGCTGAGCATGGAAAACTGCCATGAGGTCCAGGGCTTCTATTTAAGCCACCCGCTGGAGCGCGCGGCATTCGAACAACTGCTCGAACGCCATCGCGAAGAAGGAAGCGAACGCGGGCAAGCCGGTTAGACCGGCACCGCCCGCCCGGCGCGCTCAGCCTACTCGACGCCGCTGCGCCATGATTTCCGGCAGGTCACGGCGCCGCTGGTAAACCCGCAGTGGCTCGCTGACGTTGAGCCGATCATCGACGTTCTGTGCCAGCAGCACATCGATCAGTTCACGACTGAGGGTCATGGCCTCGCCATCGCTGCCCTGCCAGACGAATTCGCTGCTGGGGGTGATGCTGTCATCGGCCACATCCATACCGAACGAGTCTTCGCTGAAACGCACGATGTGCTTGCCGAGTTTGCGGTGGAAACCGACGAAGCCCTTGAGCTGGTCGGCGGCGGAGCAGATGTCCTGGGACGTGATGTGCATGTCAAACCTCGCTGAAAACACCCAAAAGGATGCAGGTCAAAAAGAGTTGGCACGCAAGTAGATGGGCATTCCTCTGACGGGAATGCTCGGGTCGCACAAGAGTAATGGAATTTGCCTACCGCTTGCTCCGAATTTTCTATCTCATCACGGATGCTCGCTACACTTGCAGCCGACACTCGATTTTCTGCAGCCGATGTTCCATGAAGACTTCAATATTTCCAGACAGCGCTACCATCAGCCGTATTCAAGTAGTGCCCGCCATTCTCCAGGTCATCAGCGAAACCACTGGCCTGCGCTTTGCCGCCGTGGCCCGGGTGACGGAAACCCGCTGGACCGCCCTCGCCGTTCTCGACACCCTGGGGTTCGGCATAAAGATCGGCGACGAACTGGATGCCCGCAGCACCCTGTGCGGTGAAATCCGCCGCACCCATCGGACCATCGTCATCGACAAGGCCAGCGAGGATGCCACTTACCTCGACCACCCCGCCCCGCGCACCTATGGCTTTGAAAGCTATATCGCCGTGCCGGTGTTTCGCAGCGACGGTAGTTTTTTCGGCACCATCTGCGCCTTCGATCCACAGCCGCAATCGCTGAAAGGCAGCGCCATCCAGCCGATGATGGAAGCCTTCGCCCGGCTGCTGACGATCCAGATCGAAAGCGAGGAAAGCGCCCAGCGCACGGAAATCGCCCTGGAGAAGGAACGAGAAATCGCGGTGCTTCGTGAGAAGTTCATCGCGGTACTCGGCCATGACCTGCGCAACCCGCTGTTCGCTATCACCGCCGGCGCCGAATTGCTGGTCAAGCGCCTGAGCGACGAACGCTCGCGCAACATTGCCGCACACATCCTCACGTCCGGTCGCCGGGCCACCCAACTGGTGCGCGATGTTCTCGACTTTGCCCGTGGGCGGCTGGGCGATGGCATTCCGCTGAGCATCCTGCCTTGCCCGGACCTGGGCGAGGCGCTGCAACATGTCGCCTCGGAGCTGCACCGGGTGCATCCGCAACGCCAGATGCAACTGAATATCGCCGATCTATCGAGCATCCATTGCGACCGCGAACGCATCTGCCAACTGCTCTCCAACCTGATCGCCAACGCCGTGCAGTATGGCGACGAGAGCAGCCCGATTACTGTCTCGGCGAAGATGGAAGACAACCTGTTCATCCTCGGCGTGCACAACTTCGGTCCGCCGATCGCGCCGGAGGTGGTGACGCAACTCTTCGAACCGTTTTCCCAACTACCTTCGGAATCGCCGCAAGTCGGCCTCGGGCTTGGCTTGTATATCGCCAAGCAGATCGCCCTGGCCCATGGCGGGCACATGGAAGTGCGCTCATCCGCCGAGGCCGGAACGTTGTTCAGTCTGTACTTGCCGGTGGATCGAGCTGAGACGCCAGCACCCCGGCCAGCCAATCCATGAACACCCGTACCCGCGGCGGCAGGTAGCGCTGGCGGGCATAGAGCAGGGAAACCGGCATGGCCGCCGGAACATGGTCGGGCAACAGCGCCACCAGTTGCCCGCGCTCCAGGTAGTCGCGCAGCCCTACCCAAGGCGCCTGGATAATGCCCAGCCCGGCGAGGCCGGCGCTTTCATAAGCATCGGTGTTGTTGGCGGTGATCGGCCCGCCCATGTTCACGAAGCGGGTAGCACCCTGCTCCTGATACTCGAAGCCCGGGCTACGCGAACCGAGGGCCTGCACGTAGTGCACCAGATGGTGCGTCTCCAGCTCCGCCAGCGACGTGGGCGTGCCGAAGTGCGCGAGATAGGCCGGGCTGGCGCAATTGACCATGGTCAACTGGCCCAATGGCCGCGCCACCACCGTCAGGTCGCTCAAGGCACCGATGCGCATCACGCAGTCGAAGCCTTCGCGCAGCAGGTCGACCTGGCGGTCGGTGCAACTCAGCTCCACCGTCAATCCCGGATGCGCGGCCATGAATTGCGGCAGTCGCGGCAGGATGATGCGCCGGGCCATCCGGGTCGGCAGATCGACCCGCAGGCAGCCACTCAGCTCGGCGGGGTCGGCGCGGAACAGGCCCTCGATTTCCTCCATCCGCGACAGCAGCTCTTTACTACGCTCGTAGAGCAGCAGGCCGTCCTGCGTCGCCTGCACACGGCGCGTAGAACGATTGAACACGCGCGCACCGAGCTGGTTTTCCAGCGCCCGGATCTGCTCGGATACGGTCGAGCGCGGCAGGCCAAGTTGCTCGGCGGCCAGGGTGAAGCTGGCCAATTCATTGACCCGGATGAAGGTCCGCAGCAGTTCCGGCTTGAGCATGGGGCAGCGCCTGATTGTTCGAATGACCCGAACAGTATTTCCGAACCCAGCGGATTTATCAGCCAATACGCGACCAATAGACTTTGCCCATCCCGACCATCCCCTTCTGAGGTAGAGAACATGTCCCGCAAAATCGCGCTCATCACCGGCGCCAGCCGTGGCCTCGGCAAGAACGCCGCCCTGCACCTCGCGGCGCAAGGTTTCGACATCATCGGCACCTACCACAGCAAGGCCGGCGAAGCGCAAACCCTGGTAACCACGCTTGAACAAAGCGGCGCCCGCGCCGCCATGCTGCAACTGGACGTGGGCAACAGCGCCAGCTTCAAGGCCTTCGCCAGCACCTTGGGCGAGACACTGAAACGCGACTTTGGCCGCGAGCACGTCGATGTGCTGGTGAACAACGCCGGCATCGGCATCAACGCGCCCTTCGCCGAAACCAGCGAGGCGCAGTTCGACCAGTTGCTCAACATCCAGCTCAAGGGCCCGTTCTTCCTGACCCAGCGCCTACTGCCGCTGATCGCCGATCAAGGCCGGATCATCAACGTTTCCACCGGCCTGACGCGCTT
The DNA here is from genome assembly GCF_025466035.1 of Pseudomonas sp. 20P_3.2_Bac5. Lineage (NCBI taxonomy): Bacteria > Pseudomonadati > Pseudomonadota > Gammaproteobacteria > Pseudomonadales > Pseudomonadaceae > Pseudomonas > Pseudomonas sp. 20P_3.2_Bac5. The sequence continues at coordinate 7,236 of NZ_JANLOA010000070.1, forward strand.
TGCCCTGCCCGGCTATGCCGCCTACGCCGCGATGAAAGGCGCCATGGAAGTGCTGACCCGCTATCAGGCCAAGGAGCTTGGCCAGCGCGGCATCCGCGTGAACATCCTCGCGCCGGGGGCCATCGAGACCGACTTCGGCGGCGGCGTGGTGCGCGACAACTCGGACGTGAACGCCTTTGTCGCCAGCAACACCGCGCTGGGCCGGGTCGGCCTGCCGGACGATATCGGCGCCGCCATTGCGCTGTTGGCCAGCGACGGCGCCGGCTGGGTCACCGGCCAGCGCCTGGAAGTCTCGGGCGGGATGTTCCTTTAATCCGCCGCGGCGCCCAACGCCACCCGCAACTGCGCCAACGCGGGCAGTTGCAGGGCCTGGGCGGAGAAACACAGGCCGACCCGGCGGCTCAACGCCGCGCCCTGGCACGGTCGCCACTGCACGCCGGGATGATGCTCCACCAAGGATTGCGGCAGCAGCGCCTGCCCCAGTCCCGCCGCCACCATATGCACCGCCTGCTGCAGGCTGGCGGCGGTGCCGGCGCAGTCCTGCGCGGCATCGCCGTAGAAACCGAGCAGGCGTTGATGCGACGGCTGCTGCGGACAGGTGATCCAGCGCAGCGGCGCGCCGCTGCTCGGCAGCGCCAGCACGAACGGCTCATCCCACAGCGGCAGGAACAGTTCATCCTCGCAGCACAGTGATTCGACGCCGAGCCGCGCATCGCCGGCGCACCCGTCCAGCAGCGTCAGTTGCAACGACGGCAGCGCCGTACTGGCCATGCGCAGGAATGACTCCACCTGGCTGCCGGCCATATCCGCCTCGATCCCCAGTTGCAGCACCAATTGCTGGCGGCCCTCGCGAAAACTCACGCTCAGCGCCTCGGCCTCGGCCACCATCCGCTGCGCCTCGGATACAGCACCCGCGCCTGTTCGCTGACGTCGACGCCGCGGGCCTGACGCAGGAACAACTCGACGCCCAGTTCCTCCTCCAATTGCCGGATGGTCACCGACAGCGACGGCTGGGCCACGCACAGGCGCTGCGCGGCCGCGGTGATGTTGCGTTCTTCGAAGACCGCAATGAACGCCTTCAGGTGTCGAATATCCATAGTCATTTCCGATGCTAGCCAGCGGAATAAGCCGTTTCTCAAGACTTTCCGGGCTCAATAGAATTCAGCCATTCAAATTGATTATGCCTTGGAGGTCATCATGCTCAAGCCCCTGATTATCATCACCGGTGCCAGTTCCGGTATCGGCGAAGCCTGCGCGCGGTTGTTTTCCCAGGCCGGCCACCCGTTGTTGTTGCTGGCCCGCCGCCTGGAACGGATGCAGGCACTGGAGTTGCCTGACACGCTTTGCCGTGCTGTCGATATCCGCGATCGCGAGGCTTTCGCCGCCGCGGTGGCCGAAGCCGAGGCGACCTACGGCCCGGCCGATGCGCTGGTCAACAATGCCGGCGTCATGCTGCTCGGGCAGATGCACGAACAGGACCCGGCGCAGTGGGAGCGCATGCTCGACGTCAACGTCAAAGGCCTGCTCAACGGCATTCACCTGCTCGCCGCCGGAATGGTCGAACGCCGCCACGGTACGCTGATCAACGTCAGCTCGGTGGCCGGGCGCAAGACCTTCCCCAACCACGTCGCCTACGTCGGCACCAAGTTCGCCGTGCACGGGATTTCCGAAAACCTGCGCGAAGAGCTGTCGCCGCACAATGTGCGGGTGGTGACCATCGCCCCCGGCGCGGTGGAAACCGAGCTGCTCGGCCACACCACCGACGAGGCGATCAAGCGCGGCTACGAAGACTGGAAACAGCAGGATATGGGCGGCTTGGTGCTCAGCGCCGAGGACGTTGCCGGTTCCATCCTCTGGGCCTACCAACAGCCGCAGCACGTATGTATCCGCGAGATCGTCCTGGCCGCGACCCGCCAGCAGCCCTGATCAGTGCTCCTCGACCTGGACGCTGGCGGTCATCCCGGCGCTCAGGGCAAACCCTTCCGGCACCTCATCGAGGCTGATCCGCACCGGAATGCGCTGAGCCAGGCGCACCCAGTTGAAGGTCGGCTCGACCTCGGCCAGCAACTGGCTGTCCGGGGTGGCGTTGCGGTCGGTGATGCCACGGCTGATGCTCTGCACATGGCCTTTCATCGGTTCGCCGGCGCTCATCAGCCAGATCTTCACCGGCGCGCCGACCTTGATCCGCGGCAACTTGGTTTCCTCGAAATAGGCCTGCACGTAGAACGTCGAGTCGTCCACCAGGGCCATCACCGGCTGCCCGGCATTGACGTAGTTGCCTTCGGCCAAGCGCAGGTTGGTGATGTGTCCGTCGCGGGGCGCCTGGACCTTGCTGCGGGCCAGGTTGATGGCCGCGACTTTGGCGTCGGCCTGGGCCTGACGCAATTCGCCGCGGGCCACGGCGGCGTTGATCTGGGCGTTCTCGCGCAGCTCGGCGCTGATCGCCTGCGGCCCCAAAGCGGCCCGGCGCGAAGCCTCGTGCTCACGCAGACGCAACTGTTGCTGGCGGGTTTCGGCCACGGCGTTGGCCTTTTCCAGCGCCGCCTCGAAGCGGTCGCTGTCGATGGACATCAGCAACTCGCCGGCTTTTACCTGCTGGTTGTCCTTCACTTTCAATTCGCGCACCCAGCCGGAAACGTCCGGGGCGACGATCACCACATCGGCGCGAATTTTCGCGTCGCGGGTCCAGGGGGTGAGCATGTAGTACTGCCACAAGTGGGTGCCGGCGAACACGGCCACAGCCACCAGGCACAGGGTCAGGGCGATACGCACGGTGGTACGCATGGACAAACTCCTCAGACAGTTCCCAGGTACAGCGTTACCAGGGTCAGGATGCAAACGAACAAGGCGCAATCGAACAGCGCTTCGTGCCAGATCCAGCGCCCCACCGGGGTCAGGCGCAGGAGCAGGCGCACCGCGCCGGTGAGCAACAGCGCCAGCAATACGTAGATCAGAAACGGACTGAGCAGGACTCCGCCCAGCGCCCATTCACGCAAGCCCATGAATATCCTCCAGCCGGCGGCACCAGCGCCCCCAGCTCTTTTGCAGTTGCAGAACGGCGCCCACTGCCAGGCGCAGAGCGTCGCTGCTCGGCTGGTCCTGCAGCGCGGCGATAAAATTGGCGCTCGGCCCATCCAGGCGGTGCTCGCGACCGGGGCCCGGACCTTGCGCCAGCACCGCTTCCAGTTGTTGCAGGTACTCGCGCTGGGCCGGCTCCACCGGCGCGCGGGCTACCGCCAGGCACATGCGCAAGTGCAACAACTCGTCGCCCATGTCCAGGCCGTGCAGGCCGTCATCCCAACGCCCGCGTTCCTGCTCGGGCAGCGCCGCGAAGTGCCGCGCCAGTTGCAACAGGCGGTCGGCCATGCGTCCGCCGAACCAGGTTTCGGCGCCGCGCAATTCACGTCGGGTCAGACGCACCAGATCGCTCTGAGTCGCGGCGCGCAACCGCCGGCCGTGCCAGGCGGGATTGCGCAGCACCAGCAGCTTGAACGCCAGCACCGCCGCGCCGACGCCGATCATCATCGCCTGGGCATTGTTGAGGAAGGCCTCGACACTGAAACTCATGGTGTTCAGGGGCGACACCAGCACGATGAAATGCAGGCAGTACGAGGTGGCCGTGGCGCCGATTCGCGGGTTGGCCATGCCCAGCGCGCCGAAAAACAGCGGAACGCCCATCCCCAGGCAGAGCATGGCGAAGCTGCTCCACTGCGGCAGCAGGATTTGCCCGACGAAAAACGCTACCGGCAGCGCCAGTAGAATGCCGCGCAGAAAACTCATGCCGATTTGCGCGCCGTTTTCGCGGCTGGCGAACAGGCTGCAGACCACGCAGGTCAGCACCAGCCCGCCCGGCGCCGCGGCCCAGGCGGTGGCCAGCCAGAAACTGGCCATGGCCAGGAATGCCAGGGCGCTGCGCGAACCGAACAACAGGCCCAGCGGGAAATCGCGGTGCACGGCAAGGCTGTCCGGCAGGTCCGCCGGCGCCTTGCCCTCTTCTACCGCGTGCAGCGCGTGGGTCGCGGCGGCGGCGTTATCCAGCAACAGGGTCAGGCGCGCCAGGCAATAGTGTTCGGCGGCGCTGTCACGCAGGTCCTGCGAGGCCTGCCAGACCCGCTGCCGCAGTGCCATCAGTGATTCCGCGTCAGGTGTCGCCAGGGCCGCGCGCACCTCGTCGAGCCAGGGCCGCAAGTGCTCCGCCTCGCGCTCGTCCAGTTGTCGCCACTGCCGGCGCACCGACCGGGCGATGCGCAGCAGGATCAACAGCTTCTGGCTCAACCCGCGAATGGCCCGGGCGCGCTCACGGCCCAGGCGGCCTTCGAACCAGGCGTGTTCGCGCTGCGAATCGACGGCGACGATCCGCCCGAGGATTTCCACCAGGCTCTTGCGCCCTTCCTCGTCGCCGGCAAGCGTCGCGCTGGCCGCGTGCAAGCCGCTTTGCCAGGCCTGACGCGCCTGCACGGCCAATTGCTGCTCGACCCGCATCGGCCAAAGCAAGGCGCTGCTCAACGTGGCGCAGATGATGCCGAGGCTGATTTCGGTGCAACGCGCCACCGCCTGATCGAAGATCAGCAACGGGTGATTGACCGCGGGCAAGGCGATGATCGCCACGGTGTAGCCGGCCAGCACGAAGGCGTAGGCCCAGGCGCTGCGCAGCAGGGTCGAGCACGCGGTACACAGGCCCAGCCACAACGCCAGGCAGATCAGGAACAACCAGGGTGTCTGGGCGAACACGGCGATGAACACCACCGACATCACCGTCCCCACCAGCGTCCCGACCAGGCGCGCCAAACCCTTCTGCAAGACCATGCCGGACAGCGGCTGAGCGACGATGAACGCGGTCATCAAGGCCCAAGCCGGCTGCTCCAGTCCCCAGCGCAACGCCAGCCACAGCGCCAGCCCGCCACCCAGCAAGGTCTTGATGGCGAATTGCACGGCAAGTGTGTTGGGCGCGAAAAGCGCCTGCAGGGTGAGCGGCACGGAGCGAACCTGAGGACGGTGGGGTTAACGATAGACAGAGGTAACAGGAAACGACCTGAAACAAATTATTAGCTAGCTAACTATCAGAGTCCAGCGTCTTTTTCGATGTTGTCTGCTTACCCGCCGTGTCCTGCAAAAATCGCAGACAAAAAAAGGGGCGACCGAAGTCGCCCTAAATGCCTTGCGTGCTCGTTGTATCGGGAAGGAATCAGCGATCTTTGCGCTTCTGCGAGTCCTTCCAGATGAAAAGTCCGAAGCCGGCGAAGAAGACAAACATCAGTCCGACTGTGACTACCCCTGCGACAACCACATTATCGAAGAACATGTCGGCCTCCATTTGCCAGTGCCTGTCCGATGAGTGAACAGTAGCGAATGTGCCGGGAGGGAAAATTGACCGAGGTCAATAGCGCCCTGAGCGGGCGCCGGAGGCGGGGGCAGGCTTGACCTGCATCAAGATTTTCAGCGCTTGGCGGGTTTGCCCTTGGGCTTTTTCTTGCCTTTCTTGGCAGCGCCCAGGGGCATGGCCTGCTCGAAGGCCTTGCGCACTTCGTTCAGGCGTTTTTCATTAAGGTCGTGAACACGACGGGCGCGCTCGGCGCCGAAATCGATCAGGTTGTCGTCTTGGCTCATGGTCAGGCTCTGAGGCAGCGAAGGCCCCATGATGAAGGCTGATGCCGGTGCTGAACAGCCCGGCGGTCAGACTTCGATATCCACCAGCAACCCTTGGCGGCCTTCACCGCCCATCAGCGGCGACACCGGCACGGTGTTGTCGGCGTTGAGTTCGTCGCCGGGTAGCGGGTGATAAGGGTCGTCATCCTGTTCATGGGAGGCCTGCTGACCCTGGCCCTGGCGCCTGCGCTGTTCTTCGCGCAGGAGCACGGCGGCCTGCTCGGGATGGCGATGCTTGAGGTCGATCGTCCCGTCGCTGGAGCTGGGCTGGGTGGGCACCACGGGCTTGATGTCCGGGGTCGGTTTGACCGGGTCCAGTTGCGACGTGACGGGCACGGCACTCAGCGGAATCATCGGTGGCAGCATGGTGAAGGGTCTCCTGTTGCCCCTGTGTCGGCACGTTTGACCACGGCTTGAGGTCAGAGTGCCGGCAACTGTGAGCGGCATCACGGCGCGGATACCGACGCCCGGTCACCCGCTCGAGGGCCAGAACCTTTGGTCAATACGCCGCTATCCGTTAAGATAGCCAGCTTTTTCATGGCGGGAGTCAGGCAGTATGGTGCAGCAGTATCAACCGGGGCAACGCTGGATCAGCGACAGCGAAGCCGAGCTGGGTCTGGGTACCGTCCTCGCACAGGATGGTCGCTTGTTGACCGTGCTCTACCCGGCCACTGGCGACACTCGCCAGTACTCACTGCGCAACGCCCCCCTGACCCGGGTGCGTTTCTCTCCAGGCGACCAGATCACTCACTTCGAAGGTTGGAAACTGACCGTCCGCGAAGTCGAAGTGATCGATGGGCTGCTGGTCTATCACGGCCTCAACGCACAGAACGAGGCGTGCACCCTGCCGGAAACCCAACTGTCGAACTTCATCCAGTTCCGCCTGGCCAGCGACCGCCTGTTCGCCGGGCAGATCGACCCGCTGCCGTGGTTCTCCCTGCGCTACAACACCCTCGAGCACACCAGCCGCCAGTTGCAATCGTCGCTCTGGGGCCTCGGTGGCGTGCGCGCCCAACCGATCGCGCACCAGTTGCACATTGCCCGTGAAGTGGCCGACCGTATCGCCCCGCGGGTATTGCTGGCGGACGAAGTGGGCCTGGGCAAGACCATCGAAGCCGGCCTGGTGATCCACCGCCAACTGCTGTCCGGCCGCGCCAACCGTGTGCTGATCCTCGTCCCGGAAAACCTCCAGCACCAGTGGCTGGTGGAAATGCGCCGACGCTTCAACCTGGAAGTCGCGCTGTTCGATGCCGAGCGCTTCATTGAAAGCGACGCCAGCAACCCGTTCGAAGACGCCCAACTGGCGCTGGTCGCGCTGGAATGGCTGGTCGAGGACGAGAAAGCCCAGGACGCACTGTTCGCCGCCGGCTGGGACCTGCTGGTGGTCGACGAAGCGCACCACCTGGTCTGGCACGAAGAAAACGCCAGCCCGGAATACGCGCTGGTCGAGCAACTGGCCGAGGTCATCCCCGGCGTGCTGCTGCTCACCGCGACCCCGGAACAGCTCGGTCAGGACAGCCACTTCGCGCGCCTGCGCCTGCTCGATCCGAACCGTTTCCACGACCTGGCCGCGTTCCGCGCCGAGAGCGAGCACTATCGCCCGGTCGCCGAGGCGGTACAGGAGCTGCTCGACGAAGGCCGCCTGTCGCCCAAGGCCCACGCCACCATCCAGGGTTTCCTAGGTGCCGAAGGCGAAGCCCTGCTGGCAGCCGTCAGCGATGGCGACACCGAGGCCAGCGCTCGTCTGATCCGCGAGCTGCTCGACCGCCATGGCACCGGCCGCGTGCTGTTCCGCAACACCCGCGCCGCCGTCCAGGGTTTCCCGCAGCGCCAGTTGCACGCCTATCCGCTGCCGTGCCCCGATCAGTACATGGAGCTGCCGGTTGGCGAGCACGCCGACCTCTACCCGGAAGTCAGCTTCCAGGCCCAGGGCGACAGCGATGAAGAAAACCGTTGGTGGCGTTTCGACCCGCGGGTCGACTGGCTGATCGACACCCTGAAGATGCTCAAGCGGGTCAAGGTGCTGGTCATCTGCGCCCACGCCGAAACCGCCATGGACCTGGAAGACGCCCTGCGCGTGCGTTCCGGCATTCCAGCCACGGTGTTCCACGAAGGCATGAGCATCCTTGAGCGCGACCGCGCCGCGGCCTACTTCGCCGACGAAGAGTTCGGCGCGCAGGTGCTGATCTGTTCGGAAATCGGCAGCGAAGGCCGCAACTTCCAGTTCTCCCATCACCTGGTGCTGTTCGACCTGCCGGCCCACCCGGACCTGCTGGAGCAGCGCATCGGTCGTCTGGACCGGATCGGCCAGAAACATACCATCGAGCTGCATGTTCCGCACCTGCAGAACAGCCCGCAGGAACGCCTGTTCCAGTGGTACGACCAGGCGCTGAACGCCTTCCTCGCCACCTGCCCGACCGGCAACGCCCTGCAGCATCAGTTCGGCCCGCGCCTGCTGCCACTGCTGGAAGACAGCGACGACGACCAGTGGAAAGCCCTGATCGACGAAGCGCGCGGCGAGCGTGAACGCCTGGAAACGGAACTGCACAGCGGCCGCGACCGCCTGCTTGAACTGAATTCCGGCGGTGCCGGCGAAGGCCAGGACCTGGTGGAGGCGATCCTTGAACAGGACGACCAGTTCACCCTGCCGATCTACATGGAAACCCTGTTCGACGCCTTCGGCATCGACAGCGAGGACCATTCGGAAAACGCCCTGATCCTCAAACCGAGCGAAAAAATGCTCGACGCCAGCTTCCCGCTGGGCGACGACGAAGGCGTGACCATTACCTACGACCGTGACCAGGCGCTGTCCCGCGAGGACATGCAGTTCATCACCTGGGAACACCCGATGGTGCAAGGCGGCATGGACCTGGTCCTGAGCGGCTCGATGGGTAACACCGCCGTCGCGCTGATCAAGAACAAGGCGCTCAAACCCGGCACCGTGCTGCTGGAACTGCTCTATGTCAGCGAAGTGGTTGCCCCGCGCGCGCTGCAACTGGGCCGTTACCTGCCGCCGGCGGCGCTGCGCTGCCTGCTCGATGCCAACGGCAACGACCTGGCTTCGCGGGTGTCGTTCGAAACCCTCAATGACCAGCTCGAAAGCGTGCCTAAGGCCAGCGCCAACAAGTTCATCCAGGCCCAGCGCGATGTGCTGACGCCACGGATCAACGCCGGCGAAACCAAGATCCAGCCGCGCCACAACGAGCGCGTAGCCGAAGCGCAACGCCGCCTGGCTGCGGAAACCGAAGAAGAGCTGGCACGCCTGACCGCGCTGCAAGCGGTCAACCCGACCGTGCGCGACAGCGAAATCGACGCGCTGCGCAAGCAGCGGGAAGATGGCCTGGCGATGCTGGACAAGGCAGCGCTGCGGCTTGAGGCGATTCGGGTTCTCGTCGCCGGCTGAAACCATTGGGGCCGCAATGCGGCCCCAATATCACACCGCTTCGGCGGACTTGCCGCCAAGCCCTTCAGCTTCCTCCAACATCCCCGCCTTCATCTTCTGCGCATCGCGACTGAAACTCCGCGCCGCAAACAGCAGAAACACCAACGTAAACAGCAAGGCCACCGGAATCAGCCCCATGGCGTCATGCAGACCCACGGCCTTGAACGCCTCGCTCATTTCCAGCGCCCCCGCCTCCAGCATCGCCACCTTGGCGTAGTGATCCGACAGCGATCCCACCACCACCGGGCCCAAGCCACCACCCAGCAGGTACAGCCCGGCGAAGAACAACGCCATGGCCGTCGCCCGCAAACGCGGTTGGACCACGTCCTGAATCGCGGTGTAGACGCAGGTGTAGAAGTTGTAGGCAAACAGCCAACCCACGCCGAACATCGCGACGAATACGCCGATCTCCACCCGCCCGGCATACAGCGCCCAGCCCGTTCCCAGCGTGGCCACCAGCATGCTGAACGCGCCGAACAACAAGCGCCCGGCGGGCATGCGCTGGTGGATCTTGTCGGCAACCCAGCCGCCGAGGGTCAGGCCGAACAGTCCGGTCACACCAACGATCACCCCGGTCGCCACCGCCGCCTGCTGCAACGACAGCAGGAAGTAGCGCTGCAACATCGGCACCATGAACGAGTTGCAGGCGTAAGTGGCAAAGTTGTAGCTCAGCCCGGCCAACACCAGCCAGCCGAAGGTGGGAATGCTCAAGACCCGGCGCAGCGGGCGGTCCAGCGGCGTCTGGGACGAGGCAACGGCTTCCGCCGCGCCCCGCGCCGGTTCGCGAATCATGAACATGAACAGCGCCAGGATCACCCCGGGCACCGCAGCAATGAAGAACGGCGCGCGCCAGCTACCAAAGGCCTGGACCATCGCCCCGATGGTGAAGAACGCCAGCAACAGGCCCAGCGGCAGCCCGAGCATGAAGATACCCATGGCCCGGGAGCGGCGCTCGGCGGGAAACAGGTCACCGATCAGCGAGTTGGCTGCGGGCGCATAGCTGGCCTCGCCCACACCAACGCCCATGCGCACCAGCAGGAACGTCCAGAAACTGCCAACCATGCCGTTCACTGCAGTCAGTCCGCTCCAGACCGCCAGGCCCCAGCCCATCACTTTGCTGCGTGAACCGGTATCGGCCAGGCGTCCCAACGGTAGGCCGGCGATGGCGTACACCAAGGTGAATGCGGTGCCGATCAAGCCGATCTGCAAGTCGCTGAGGTGCCATTCCAGGCGGATCGGCTCGATGACGATGGCGGGAATGGTGCGGTCGAAAAAGTTGAACAGGTTCGCCAGGAACAACAGGAACAGAATGCGCCAGGCATTGGCCGCTTGGGTGGGGGTATGCATCAGTCAGATCCCTCTTGTTTTTGTCAGTGCGCGCCAGTACGCCGGACAAAATCTAGAAGGCAATCTCAAGGCTGTCTGCCATCATCCATTCGCTTGATGACGGGTAATTGTAACCATTTGCGCCGTTAGAACCGTTGGCTATGGAAGTGATTGCCAATTCATTGAAATCAATCTGCCATTAATCCCGATGCCTCAGCGCGGTCTTTCTATACTCAGCAAAAGAAAAGAGTCTCCAGGCGGTGTGGGGACGAGTGCGAACTCGGCTGAACTGGGAGGCACGCTATGGAATGGCTGCACATGCTGCTTGCCGATCATCCGGCGGGCCATTTTGCTCTGGCTGTACGCCATAACCCCTACCTGATCCTGCTCGCCTATCTGGTGATGTGCGCGGGCAGCTTCGCCACCCTCGATATCATCGAACGCATCGGCGACAGCGAACACGCTGCAGCCCGACGACGCTGGAAGATACTGGGCGCCTGCTGCCTTGCCTGCAGCGTGTGGGCCATGCACTACATCGGCATGCTGGCTTTCGAAACGACGCTGGAAGTCCACTACGACATGTTCCTGACCGGCGTGTCGCTGCTGATCATGCTGTCCGCCGCCCTCTGCGCCATGAACATCCTCGGCCAGCCCCTGCCGCGCACCCGCCATTACTGCCTCGCCGCGCTGTGCGTCGCTGCCGGGGTGGCGATCATGCACTACACCGGCATGGCCGCCATGCGCTCCAACGCCTTGCAGCACTACAACCCCGCACTGGTGCTGGTGTCGGTGATCGTCGCCCTGATCGCCGCGCTTCTGCCGCTGTTGATGGCCCGCTACCTGCGTGGCGGCAACAGCTCCCGCCCGCAACTGTTCAAGTACAGCGCCGCCGTGGTCATGGCCGGGGGCATCATCGCCACCCATTACACCGGCATGTGCGCCCTGAGCCTGACCCTGCCCGACGGCACCAGCACGCAGATGGCCCTGAGCGACAACAGCCTGCAACTGAGCCTGACCATCGCCGTGATCACCCTGCTGATCAGCGGCAGCTGCATCAGTGCGGCGCTGTCGGACAAGAAGCTGCAAAGCAAGGAGCAGGACCTGCAGCGGGTCAACACCCTGCTGAGCCAGCTCGACCAGGCCAGGGTTTCGCTGCAACAGGCCGCGCACTACGACGCCCTGACCAACCTGATCAACCGCCGCGGTTTCAACCAGATTTTCGCCGAGCGCCTGGCCGAGCAAAGCCAGATCGGCGGCATGCTCGGGGTGATGTTCCTCGACATCGACCATTTCAAGCGCATCAACGACAGCCTCGGCCATGACGCCGGCGACCAGTTGCTCAAGGCCATCGCCAACCTGATCAAGGCCGCGACCCGCAACCAGGACGTGGTCGCGCGGCTCGGCGGCGACGAGTTCTGCATCCTCTTCAACCTGAAAAGCCCGGACGAAGCCCGCGGCCTTGCCCAGCGCATCCTGCAGAAGGTCCGCGAGCCGATCGACCTGGCCGGGCGGCGCATGGTCATGACCACCAGCATCGGCATCAGCCTGTTCCCGGACGACGGCGGCAGTTGCGACGAGTTGCTCAAGCACGCCGACCTTGCGCTCTATCAATCCAAGGGCAGCGGGCGCAACAAGCTCAATTTCTTCAGCGACAACCTCAAGACCCGCGCCACCCTGGAGCTGCAACTGGAGGAAGAACTGCGCATCGCCCTGCTGGAAGAGCGCGGCCTGCGCATTCACTACCAGCCGATCTACGAACTGGCCAGTGGCCGGGTGACCAAGCTCGAAGCGCTGATTCGCTGGCAGCATCCGCAACATGGCCTGCTCAGCCCCGACCGTTTCATCGGCATCGCCGAAACCAACGGCCTGATCGCCGATCTGGACTTGTGGGTGATGCGCCGGGCATGCCTGGACCTCGCCGAGCTGAGCCAGCACGGCTTCGGTGATCTGAAAGTGACGGTCAACTGCTCCGCCCTCACCTTGGGCCGCGATGAACTGGCCAACGAAGTCCAGGACGCCCTGCTCGGTGCCGGTCTGCCGGCCTGGCGCCTGGAGCTGGAAGTGACGGAAAACGCCTTGATGGCCAATATCCACAGCACCATCGCCCTGCTGCGGCGCATCCGCGAGCAGGGCGTGTCGCTGTCTATCGATGACTTCGGCACCGGCTATTCATCGCTGGCCTATCTCAAGCGCCTGCCGCTGGACACGTTGAAGATCGACCGCTCGTTCATCCAGGACGTGCCGCGCTCACGGGCAGACAAGGACATCGTCCAGGCGATCATGGTCATGGCCCACACCCTGCACCTGAAGGTGATCACCGAGGGTGTGGAGACCGAGGAACAGTACGAATTCCTCCGGCAACTGGAGTGCGACGCTATTCAGGGTTACCTGCTCAGCCGACCGGTGCCGCTGGAAGCGCTGCGCGACGTGCTCAACGAGCTCAACCATCGCGAAGAACGGCTTATGGCTTGCTGCGATACAGATCAATCAGCGTCGCGGGATCTTTTTCCAGATAGCCCTGAGCGCCATGCAGGCGCATCAACTGCGCGGCCAGTCCGCTGACCGGGGTTGCCGAGCCCTGCTCACGGGAGAATTTGACGGCGGTATCGAGATCCTTGAGCAAGGTCCGTACATGCCATTTCACCGGTTCGAAACGGCTTTCGGCCATTTGCGGCGCAAGGATCTGCAAGGGTTTCGAGTCGGCGAAGCCACCGGCCAGGGCTTCGGCGATCAGGCTGGCATCGACCCCGGACTGCTCGGCCAAGGCCACTACTTCGGCAATTACCAGCGCGTTGCAGGCCACGATCATCTGGTTGCAGGCCTTGGTCACCTGCCCCGCCCCGACCCCGCCCATGTGCGTCACCCGCTGACCCAGTGACAGCAAGGCCGGGCGCACTCGCGCCAGGTCGTCCGCTTCACCGCCAACCATGATCGCCAAAGTGCCGGCCTCAGCGCCCGGGGTGCCGCCGGATACCGGCGTATCCAGCCAGCTCATGCCGCTGGCGGCCTTTAGCCGCGCGGCCATTTCGCGGGTGGCGGTCGGTTCCAGGCTGGAGAAGTCCACCAGCAACTGTCCGGCCTTCGCCGTGCTGGCGATGCCCTCGGCACCGAACACCACGTCATGCACCACCGAAGTGTCCGCCAGGCACAGCATCACCACATCCGCCGCCTCGCACAGCTCGGCCGGTGTCGCCACTTGCCGGGCTCCGGCGGCCACCAACGGTGCGCATTTATCGGGCGAGCGGTTCCACACAGTCAGCGAAAAACCCGCCGCCAGCAGGCGCCGACACATGGGCAGGCCCATCAAACCGATACCGGCAAAGCCCAGGGACAACGGCATTGGATTGCTCATCTACAGCTCCAGACAATTAAAGAAGTTGACGACTTGGACGATTCAGAAGGGGTACGAGGGAAAACCCCTAGGGTTTATAGGGTAAAACCTGATCGCGTACGCCAGAGACGCGCTGATACAGTCGCGAAACTTATCCAGGGATGGCTGAATGATATCGACTGTTTCACTGCCACCCTCCCAGGCAAACGGCGCAAAATGACCTCCAAGAATACTCCAGCCAACGTGATTTCCGAGCTGCTTGCAGCCACCGCGCCCTCCAATTACGGGGCCCGCAGCTATTACAACCAGCCCACCCTGACGCCACAGCAATACCTCTACTTCACCGAACCAGACACCCAGCGCATCCTCGACAACCTCGACGGCCTGCGCGATCTGGTGTTCCCGCCGAGCCTGCATGTCGAAGACGACAGCCAGTTGCGGCTGGACCAGCAATTCCCCTCGGTTTGTCTCATTGGCCTTGGCCGCTGCGGCTCGAACATCGCCCTGGATGTCGCCGAGCTGGTCTACAACGCCCGCACGTTCTACCTCAACGAATTCAACAACGACGAGCGCACCGGCACCGACCCGAGCTATAACCCGGCGCGCTGGATCCGCAACAACCTGCGCCTGGTCCAGGCCAAGAGCGCCAAGCCGGTGTTCCTGGTCGAACCGCTGGTCATGCTTGGCGATCTGGACAAGGACATCGCCGGACGCATCCGTTTCTCGCGCAAAGGCGAGAAAAGCGGCTTCCTGCGCGACTACAGCAAAATGAAGATCATGGACCTCTCCGAAGTCCATGCCGGCGGCGCCGGTAACGCGCCGATCCTCGGCCAGTACCTGGCGAAGATCATCCTCAACAAGGAAACCCACCGCTTCTCCAGCGCCGACTGGAAGCTGATCCATTCGTACCTGATCGATTCCTGCGGGATCAAGGCCAACCAGTCGCGGCTGTACTTCTACATTTTCAGCGCCGGCGGCGGTACCGGCTCGGGCATGGCCTCGGAGTTCGGCCTGGCCCAGCAGTTTTCGTACATGAACAAGACCTTCGACACCAAGCCGGCCGACGAGCAAGACGGCGAGTCCGGGCACTCGTTCGTCTTCGAGCCGATCTTCACCAGCGGCATCTGCGTGCTGCCGAACATTTCCGATCATCGCAGCGAAATGTCCGAGGCGCTGCACATCAACGCCGGGCGACTGCTCTGCAAATACCTGTCGGAAGAATGGGACTTCTCGTACAACTTCGACAACGAAGACAGCAGCGAAGCCAGCGTCATGGGCCGCATTCGCCCATGGAACGCGATGATGCTGATCTCCAACGACATCATGCGCTACGCCGAAGAAAGCGATGACGGCAACATCCAGAACATCGACGTCAACGCGATGGAGAAGCACGCCAACCAGTACATCTCCCAGCAAATCTTCAACATCCTCACCGCCCAGGCGGTGACCACCGACTACGACCAGAACTACTTCCGCCGCGCCGGCATCGACATCGGCGAAACCATCCGCCTCGACGCCAACGACCTGTTCATGAGCCTGGCCGGCCCGGTGGCCATCGCCTACGCCGAATCGGTCGTGCCGGAAACCCCGACCCAGAGTTCCGAGAAAGGCTTCAAGGTGTTCGAGAAGGAACAGCCGCGACTCGACATCGACGACCTGTTCTTCCGCTCCATCGACCTGCCGCACTTCAACAAAGACACCCAGGCCATCGAAGGCATCAGCCTGCTGCCGATCGAGTCCAAGCGCTATCGCGCGGCCCTGGAGCAGTACCGTAATTCAGGCTGCGACGCCGCGGCGCTGCATGACCTGCACTTCTTCAAGAACTGCTCGTCGGTGGTGTCGATCGTTTCGCTGCCCAAGGACTACAAGCTGTCCTACATGGACCTGAACCGGCTCAAGACCCACCTCAACAGCCTGTTCCCCAACACCACCCTCAAGCGTTACGCGCTGGTGATCGGGGCTTCGGCCAACCTGTCGCTGACCACGCTGATCGCCAAGAGCCCGTGCCTGTCGGACGACTTCCTGACCCTGATCGTGGCGTTCATCAAGCGCTGCTTCGCCCGCGCACCTTATCGCTTCGACGAAACCCTGGACAACGCGATCCTCGACTTCATCACCCAAGAGGAATTCGAGGAGGAGCGCATCGATGAGCTGCTCAACGAATTCGAGAACCCGGCGAAGATTCTCGATACCAACTGGTACGCAATCAAACCGATGTACGAGAAGAAATATCGCGAGTTGATCAACGACAAGAGCAAGTTCGTCTCGATCAACGATATTCGCCTGTCGCGGGAGTGCGTGAAGAAAGCCGTGAAGTATCTGCGCGAGATTTACCGCCACCGGATTGGCAAGACCAAAGTCATTTCGCTCAATTACCACACCGGTAAAGTCGACTACTGAGTCGGCGGGAAAACAAAAACGGGGCGCCCATAAAGGCGCCCCGTTTTGTATTTGCCCTGTTTCAAGGCTGGTGACTGTTACCGCCCGCCCGTGATGCGGCAGGACTGTTACCAACGGTCACCTTGCCTGAACAGGCTCGCGCACCAAAATGGACTCGCTGTGCGTTTTCACGCACCAATTCAACTCGCGATCAGGCGGATTTGCGTTCCTGAATCAGGATGAACGGCGAAACCACCACCGCCCATATCTCTGGATCGCGGCTCTGAAGGTCAAGGGCCTGCTCGGCGGTGACCGCGCCGACAGTGCCAGCATTGCGCCACAAGGCCACGCTTTCGGCACGATTCTCGGCCATTGCCTGTGCGACTTCGATCAGGTCGACGGCAGGCTCGACCCAAATCAGGTCACCCTTCGCCCAAAAACGCTCCAAGGCTTTCCACTCGATTACCGCCGTCTCACCGAGCAATTTGGCATAGAGGGTGCTTGGTTCATCTGTCATGGGTTCCACCAAAAATAATCCGGCTTGAGTAAAGCCCGGTATTTTTGCAGAAAAACCCAGTTTCAAATAAGTAATTGATCGACGGATACAGCAAAGCCAAGTGTTTCCGGGCAATACCGGAACAATAAAAGACGCTTTTTTGTAACTTTATGTCGATCAGGCGACACCCTCGGTTTTTGCCTCGGCGCGCCTGCTTTTCAAGCGAGGAAGCAGCGCTCTACACTGTACCGGTACAGTTGCCAGGGCATTCACCGGGGGCGATTCCGGAAGATCAGGCTCGCGGTACGGCGTAGCCGCACCGGGATCTGGTCAGGTCCTCTGCCTTGGCGCTTAGGACTATAAAAATTACAACAGAATGAGTGGAGCACTATGAGTAAGGCTACCAAGCAAATTTCCAAGTTGTTTGCCGCAATGGTTCTGGCCGGCGTCGCCAGCCATTCGTTTGCAGCCGATACCATCAAGATCGGCATCGCCGGCCCGAAAACCGGCCCGGTCACTCAATACGGTGACATGCAGTTCCTCGGTGCAAAACAGGCCATCAAAGACATCAACGCCAAGGGCGGCGTCGATGGCAAGATGCTCGAAGCCAAGGAGTACGACGACGCTTGCGACCCTAAACAAGCCGTGGCCGTTGCCAACAAAGTGGTCAACGATGGCGTCAAGTACGTGATCGGTCACCTCTGCTCCAGCTCCACCCAGCCAGCGTCCGACATCTATGAAGACGAAGGCGTGATCATGATTACCCCGGCCGCTACCAGCCCGGAAATCACCGCTCGTGGCTACAAGCTGATCTTCCGCACCATCGGCCTGGACAGCGCCCAGGGCCCGGCCGCCGGCAACTACATCGCCGATCACGTCAAGCCGAAAGTCGTCGCAGTCCTGCACGACAAGCAACAGTACGGTGAAGGCATCGCCACCGCGGTCAAGGAAACCCTGGAGAAGAAAGGCACCAAGGTTGCCGTCTTCGAAGGCCTGAACGCCGGTGACAAGGACTTCTCCTCGATCATCCAGAAGCTCAAGCAAAACAACGTCGACTTCGTCTACTACGGCGGCTACCACCCAGAGCTGGGCCTGATCCTGCGCCAAGCCCAGGAAAAAGGCCTGAAAGCCAAGTTCATGGGTCCGGAAGGCGTCGGCAACGACTCCATCTCGCAAATCGCCCAGAACGCCTCCGAAGGCCTGCTGGTTACCCTGCCGAAGTCGTTCGACACCGACCCTGCGAACAAGGCCATCTCCGACGCCATCAAGGCTGACGGCAAGGATCCAAGTGGTCCGTTCGTGTTCCCGGCCTACTCCGCGGTCGAGCTGATCGCCGAAGGCATCAAGGCAGCCAAGAGCGAAGACACCGACAAGGTGGCAGCCGCCATCCACGCCGGCACCTTCAAGACTCCGACCGGCGACCTGTCGTACGACGCCAAGGGCGACCTGAAGGACTTCAAATTCGTGGTCTACGAATGGCATTTCGGCAAACCGAAAACCGAAGTTTCCCCTCAGTAACACTGTTTGATACATGACCGAAAAGCCCACTGTGCGAGCAGTGGGCTTTGTTTTACGAGGTTCATGGACCTGTTTCCCGCGATCCGGGATCGGGTTCACCTGAAAATCTTAAAACCGTCACCAGCGGTTCCCTGGCAGTTGCGCGCGTCGAAGTGGCTATAGACCACAAGGCCGTGCCGGGTACAAACCCACCAGAGAAATGCGTATCAGGTTTTTAGGAGCGCTGTAATGCCTGAGATCTATCACTTCTTCCAACAGCTTGTTAATGGCCTGACCATTGGCAGCACCTATGCCTTGATAGCCATTGGCTACACAATGGTTTACGGCATCATTGGAATGATCAACTTCGCCCATGGCGAGGTGTACATGATTGGTTCCTACGTGGCCTTCATCGTCCTTGCCGGACTGGCCATGATGGGTATCCACTCACTGCCGTTGCTGATGACCGCCGCGTTTGTCGCGACGATCCTCGTTACCAGTGCTTATGGCTACAGTATCGAACGGGTCGCCTACCGGCCGTTGCGTAACAGCAACCGCCTGATCCCGCTGATTTCCGCCATCGGCATGTCGATTTTCCTGCAGAACACCGTACTGCTTTCCCAGGATTCCAAGGACAAGTCCATTCCCAACCTGATCCCGGGGAGCATCTCCTTCGGCCCGGGCGGCGCGGAAGAAGTCCTGATTTCCTACATGCAGATCCTGGTCTTCGTGGTCACCCTGATCGCCATGACCGGCCTGACCCTGTTCATCTCCCGCTCCCGTCTGGGCCGGGCCTGCCGGGCCTGCGCCGAAGACATCAAGATGGCCAACCTGTTGGGTATCAACACCAACAACATCATCGCCCTGACCTTCGTCATCGGCGCCGCGCTGGCGGCCGTCGCGGCCGTATTGCTGAGCATGCAGTACGGCGTGATCAACCCCAACGCCGGCTTCCTGGTGGGCCTGAAAGCCTTCACCGCGGCAGTCCTCGGCGGCATCGGCAGCATCCCGGGCGCCATGCTCGGTGGCCTGGTGCTGGGTGTGGCCGAAGCCTTCGGCGCTGACATCTTCGGCGACCAGTACAAGGACGTCGTGGCGTTCGGCCTGCTGGTTCTCGTTCTGTTGTTCCGGCCGACTGGCATCCTGGGCCGTCCGGAGGTTGAGAAAGTATGAACAGACATCTCAAATCGGCGTTTTTCAGCGCCCTGCTGGTCTGGGCCGTGGCATTCCCGGTACTGGGCCTGAAGCTCAGCATTGCCGGCATCAACCTCGAAGTGCATGGCCAGGGTCCCTTCACCCTCGGTGTCATCGCCCTGTGCTCGGTGCTGATGTTCCTGCGCGTGCTGTTCGACAAGCAATGGAGCGCGGCGATGAAGTCCCGTCGCGACGGTCCGTTGATCCCCGCCAATGTCAGCAACTACCTGACCCTGCCGAAGACCCAGCGCTACATCATCCTCGGCCTGATCGTGGTCGCCCTGGTCTGGCCGTTCTTCGGCTCGCGCGGCGCGGTCGACATCGCCACCCTGATCCTGATCTACGTCATGCTCGGCCTCGGCCTGAACATCGTGGTCGGTCTGGCGGGCCTGCTCGACCTGGGTTACGTCGGCTTCTACGCCGTCGGTGCCTACAGCTACGCCATGCTGTCGCACTACTTCGGCCTGAGCTTCTGGGTCTGCCTGCCGATCGCCGGCCTGATGGCTGCCACCTTCGGCTTCCTGCTGGGCTTCCCGGTGCTGCGCTTGCGCGGTGACTACCTGGCCATCGTGACCCTCGGCTTCGGTGAGATCATCCGCCTGTTCCTGCGTAACCTCACCGAGTGGACCGGCGGCCCCAACGGCATCAGCAACATCGAGAAACCAACCTTCTTCGGCCTGACGTTCGAACGCAAGGCCGCCGAAGGCATGCAGACCTTCCATGAGTTCTTCGGGCTGGAATACAACTCGATCAACAAGGTGATCTTCCTTTACCTGGTCGCGCTGCTGCTGGCCCTGGTGGCACTGTTTGTCATCAACCGCCTGCTGCGCATGCCGATCGGCCGTGCCTGGGAAGCGCTGCGTGAAGACGAAATCGCCTGCCGTGCGCTGGGCCTGAATCCGACCGTG
This sequence comes from Pseudomonas sp. 20P_3.2_Bac5, assembly GCF_025466035.1. Taxonomy (NCBI): domain Bacteria; kingdom Pseudomonadati; phylum Pseudomonadota; class Gammaproteobacteria; order Pseudomonadales; family Pseudomonadaceae; genus Pseudomonas; species Pseudomonas sp. 20P_3.2_Bac5. The sequence goes on from NZ_JANLOA010000070.1 coordinate 27,455, forward strand.
ATCAAGCTGTCGGCCTTCACCCTGGGTGCCTGCTTCGCCGGTTTCGCCGGTAGCTTCTTCGCTGCCCGCCAAGGTCTGGTGACACCGGAATCCTTCACCTTCATCGAATCGGCGATCATCCTCGCCATCGTCGTGCTCGGTGGCATGGGCTCGCAACTGGGCGTGATTCTCGCGGCCATTGTGATGATCCTGCTGCCTGAGCTGATGCGCGACTTCAGCGAGTACCGCATGCTGATGTTCGGCGCCCTGATGGTATTGATGATGATCTGGCGTCCGCAGGGCCTGCTGCCTATGCAACGTCCTCATATGGAGCTGCGTCGATGAGCCGCGAAATTCTGAAAGTCAGCGGCCTGAGCATGCGCTTCGGCGGCTTGTTGGCGGTCAACGGCGTCGCCCTCACCGTCAAGGAAAAACAGGTGGTTGCCCTGATCGGCCCGAACGGCGCCGGCAAGACCACCGTGTTCAACTGCCTGACCGGCTTCTACAAGCCAAGCGGCGGCACCATCCTGCTCGATGGCCAGCCGATCCAGGGCCTGGCCGGCCACCAGATCGCCCGCAAGGGCGTGGTGCGGACCTTCCAGAACGTACGCCTGTTCAAGGAAATGACCGCGCTGGAAAACCTGCTGATCGCCCAGCACCGCCACCTCAACACCAACTTCTTCGCGGGCCTGTTCAAGACCCCGGCGTTCCGCCGCAGCGAGAAGGAAGCAATGGAGCGGGCCCAGTACTGGCTGGACAAGGTCAACCTGACCGAGTTTGCCAACCGCACCGCCGGCACCCTGGCCTATGGTCAGCAGCGCCGCCTGGAAATCGCCCGCTGCATGATGACCCAACCGCGGATCATCATGCTCGACGAGCCTGCGGCCGGCCTCAACCCGAAGGAAACCGACGACCTCAAGGCACTGATCGGCTACCTGCGCGAGTCCCACAACGTCACCGTGCTGCTGATCGAGCACGACATGAAACTGGTCATGAGCATTTCCGACCATATCGTCGTGATCAACCAGGGCACTCCGCTGGCCGACGGCACGCCGGAGCAAATCCGTGACAACCCTGATGTGATCAAAGCCTACCTGGGGGAAGCGTAAATGCTGCAGTTCGAAAACGTTTCCACCTTCTACGGCAAGATCCAGGCGCTGCACGACGTCAACGTGGAAATCCGCCAGGGCGAGATCGTCACCCTGATCGGGGCCAACGGCGCCGGCAAGTCCACCCTGCTGATGACCCTTTGCGGTTCGCCGCAAGCCCACAGCGGCAGCATCCGTTACCTGGGTGAAGAACTGGTCGGCCAGAGTTCCTCGCACATCATGCGCAAGAGCATTGCCGTAGTGCCGGAAGGCCGTCGGGTGTTCTCGCGACTGACCGTCGAGGAAAACCTGGCAATGGGCGGTTTCTTCACCGACAAGGGCGACTACCAGGCGCAGATGGACAAGGTCCTGCAACTGTTCCCGCGCCTCAAGGAGCGCTTCAGCCAGCGTGGCGGCACCATGTCCGGCGGCGAGCAGCAGATGCTGGCCATCGGTCGTGCACTGATGAGCAAGCCCAAGCTGCTGTTGCTCGACGAACCGTCGCTGGGCCTGGCGCCGATCATCATCCAGCAGATCTTCGACATCATCGAACAACTGCGCCGTGATGGCGTGACGGTGTTCCTGGTGGAGCAGAACGCCAACCAGGCGCTGAAGATCGCTGACCGCGCCTATGTGCTGGAAAACGGCCGGGTGGTGATGCAGGGCACGGGTGAAGCGCTGTTGACCGATCCGAAGGTTCGCGACGCTTACCTGGGCGGTTGATCCTCAAGGCCCCATCGCTGCGGTTCGGCGCTCCGCCGAGCCGCAGTGATGGCCTTCCAGCTACTCGCGCATTTTCTGATTCAACTTCACTTGTGATCCCACGCCTCCCTGCGTACCGTTGAAAACTTTTCTGGTCGAGATCCCGGAGTTTTCCTCGATGCGTATCGCTCATTCCCTGTTGGTCGCCGCCCTGCTGCCGCTGTTCTCCGGTTGCCAGTTGCTGGCCGACCAGCCGGAACCCGTCTCCACCGCCGGCATGACCCGCCTGCAAGGTGAACTCAGCGCCGCCAATGGCCAGTTGCTGTTCAAGCCCTGCACCGAAAGCCGCCGCTTCGTCATCAAGGACACCGGCAACACCAGCCTGTTGCAGGAGGCCGTAGCCCTGGCCAACACGCCCGGAGCACTGTTCGCCGATATCCGCGGCACCCTCGCCGGCAGCCAGAACGCCGGTGCCGACGGGCAGTTCAACGTGCACCAGGTCTACCGTGTCGAACACGCCGCCAACGCCTGCAGCGACCCGAACTTCAAACGCCTGACCCTGCGCGCCTTCGGCCACGAGCCGGACTGGAACCTGAACATCAGCGGCAAGGGCATGGTCCTCGACCGTCCGGGCCAGCCGCCCTTGGCGCTGCCGTACCTGGAAGAGCAACTGCCGGAAGGCCGCATCAACCTGAGCACCGAGGCCAACGGCCAGAAGATCGACCTGTGGCTCGCCCCACAACGTTGCGTCGACAGCGCCACCGGCGGCATCAGCCACCTCAGTGCGCAATTGCGCCTGGACGGCAAGACCCTGAACGGCTGCGCCTACTACGGCGGCTCGCGCAACGACTGACAGCCGGCGCGCATTCAACCTGAGTGCTCGCGCGGTGAAACCTTTATACTCGGCGGTTTGTGTAAAGCCGCCGGCCCCTCCATGGCCGGGATACTGGACCCTGTCATGCTACGAATTACCGAACTGAAGCTGCCGCTGGATCACCCCGACGAAGCCCTGCGCGACGCTATCGTGCAACGCCTGGGCATCAGCGACGACCAGTTGCTGGACTTCACCATCTTCAAGCGCAGCTACGATGCGCGGAAGAAGAACACCGAACTGCTGTTCATCTACGCCATCGACCTGAATGTCCGTGATGAAGCGGCCGTACTGAGCAAGTTCGCCGACGATCACAACATCGGCATCGCTCCCGACGTCACCTACAAACCCGTGGGACCAGCCCCCGAGGGTGGCCTTGCCGAGCGTCCGATCGTGGTCGGTTTCGGCCCCTGCGGTATTTTCGCCGGCCTGATCCTGGCCCAGGCCGGGCTGCGCCCGATCATCCTCGAGCGCGGCAAGGAAGTCCGTCAGCGCACCAAGGACACCTGGGGCCTGTGGCGTAAAAGCGAGCTCAACCCGGAGTCCAACGTCCAGTTTGGCGAGGGCGGCGCCGGCACGTTCTCCGACGGCAAGCTGTACAGCCAGATCAAGGACCCGAAACACTACGGCCGCAAGGTCCTGCACGAGTTCGTCAAGGCCGGTGCGCCGGACGAGATTCTCTACGTCAACAAGCCGCACATCGGCACCTTCCGCCTGACCGGCATGGTCGAGAACATCCGCGAGGAAATCGGTGCGCTGGGCGGCGAAGTGCGCTTCGAACACAAGGTCACCGACCTGGTGATGGACGACGGTCAACTGACCGGCGTGGTACTGCAGAACGGCGAAACACTGCATTCGCGCCATGTGGTCCTGGCCCTCGGCCACAGCGCCCGCGACACTTTCCGCATGCTGCACAGCCGCGGCGTGTACATGGAAGCCAAGCCGTTCTCCATCGGTTTCCGCATCGAGCACCCGCAATCGCTGATCGACCAGGCTCGCCTGGGCAAATACGCCGGTCACCCGAAACTCGGCGCCGCCGATTACAAGCTGGTGTACCACGCCAAGAACGGCCGCTCGGTCTACAGCTTCTGCATGTGCCCGGGTGGCACCGTGGTTGCTGCTACCAGCGAACCGGGCCGGGTGGTCACCAACGGCATGAGCCAGTACTCGCGCAACGAACGTAACGCCAACTCGGGCATCGTCGTCGGCATCACCCCCGAGCAGGATTACCCGGGCGGCCCGCTGGCAGGCATCGAGTTGCAGGAACGCCTGGAGTCCCTCGCCTACGTGCTGGGTGGCAGCAACTACCAGGCGCCGGCGCAACTCGTCGGCGATTTCGTCGCCGGTCGTCCGTCCAAGGCCTTGGGCAGCGTCGAACCTTCCTACAAGCCGGGCATCAACCTTGGCGATCTGGCCCCGAGCCTGCCGGACTTCGCCATCGAAGCCATCCGCGAGGCCCTGCCGGCCTTCGACCGCCAGATCAAAGGCTACAACCTGCCGGATGCGGTACTGACCGGCATCGAAACGCGCACCTCGTCGCCGCTGCGGATTACCCGCGACGAGACGCTGCAAAGCCTGAATCTGAAAGGGCTGTTCCCGGCCGGTGAAGGCGCAGGTTATGCCGGCGGGATTCTCTCCGCCGGTGTCGACGGGATCCGCATCGCCGAGGCCGTGACCCGCAGCATGCTGGGTCTGACCGAGTAATCACGCCTGACGCGACGGTTCGGGGTGCCGAGCCGTCGCGACAAGCGAGTCAAATCCCTTCGCGCAAGACCGTCTCGGGCAGCGCTTCGCCCCGCTCGACACACCCTGCCACCACCTCGATCAACGCCTCCAGTTGATAACCCTGCGCCTTCAACCACTGCTCGTCGTAGTAGGTCGTCGCATAGCGTTCGCCGCTGTCGCAGAGAATCGCCACGATCGATCCCGCCTCGTCTGCCGACTTCATCTGCAATGCTGCCTGCAACGCCCCGATCAGGTTGGTCCCACTGGAACCGCCGACCCGCCGCCCCAGCCGACGCGCCAGGTAATGCATGGCCGCCAGCGACAAGGCGTCCGGCACTTTGACCATCGCATCGATCACCGCCGGCAAGAACGACGCCTCGACCCTCGGCCGGCCAATGCCTTCGATCCGCGACCCGCAGTCCAGCCGCAAGTCGCGGTCACCGGTGCGGTAGCAATCGAAAAACACCGACCGCTCGGCATCGGCGCACAACACTCGGGTGGCGTGGCGCCGATAGCGCACATAACGCCCCAGTGTCGCGGTGGTGCCGCCCGTACCAGGGCTGGAAACCAGCCAGCTTGGCTCGGCATGCCGCTCAAAACGCAATTGACTGAAGATCGACTCGGCGATGTTGTTGTTCGCCCGCCAGTCGGTGGCGCGCTCGGCATAGGTGAACTGGTCCATGAAGTGCCCGCCGCTTTCCCGTGCCAGCCGTTCGGACTCGGCATAGATCTGTGTCGGATCTTTCACCAGATGCGGCTGCCCACCGTAGAACTCGATCTGGGCGATCTTCTCCCGCGAGGTCGTGGCGGGCATCACGGCAATGAAGGGCAGGCCCAGCAAGCGGGCAAAGTAGGCTTCGGAAATCGCCGTCGAACCGCTGGAAGCCTCGATGACCGGGGCTCCGGGCCGCAACCAGCCGTTGCACAACGCATACAGAAACAGCGACCGCGCCAGCCGATGCTTGAGGCTGCCGGTGGGATGGCTGGACTCGTCCTTGAAATACAGGTCGACCTCGGGAAAGCCGGCCATCGGCAACGGAATCAAGTGCGTGTCGGCGCTGCGCTGGAAATCGGCCTCGATGATGCGGATGGCTTCGCGGGCCCAGGTGCGGTCATGGCTCATAGGGGGTTCTCAAGCGAAAGGACTACAGCACGCTAACACAGGATGTGTAGCGCTTTAAAAATCACGAGCGCGCCTCAAATTACAAATCCGGTTTAACCAACTACCGTCCACATAAGCCGATTCCTACATGCCGATCGGAAAACATCGACGAAACTGAAACGATCGAAATTACTTATAACAAAAAAGAATATATTTTTTATTTTAATGAATAACACAAAGGGTTAGGGTGGCCGGCCTTTTGCACATTTGATGGGAGGAAGCGATCTTGCCTCTTCGTAGCACATTCACTCGTTTCTTTCAGTTGGAAGCCGCCAGTGGCCTGTTGTTGATCGCTGCCGCGGTCCTGGCCCTGATCATCAACAATTCACCTCTGTCCTGGCTCTACAGCGGGCTGCTGGAAGTCCCGGTGGCGGTCCAGGTTGGCGCGTTGAACATCGCCAAGCCACTGCTGCTGTGGATCAACGACGGCCTGATGGCGCTGTTCTTCCTGCTGATCGGCCTGGAGGTCAAGCGCGAGGTGCTGGAAGGACAACTGTCCAAACCGTCGCAAGTGGTACTGCCCGCCGCCGCCGCAGTGGGCGGCATGGTGGTGCCAGCTCTGATCTACTGGTTCCTAAACCGGGACAACCCCGCCGCCATCGCCGGCTGGGCGATTCCTACCGCGACCGACATTGCCTTCGCGCTTGGCGTGCTGGCCCTGCTGGGCAAGCGGGTGCCGGCCTCGCTCAAGCTGTTCCTGATGACCCTGGCGATCATCGACGACCTTGGCGCCATCATCATCATCGCGCTGTTCTATTCCGGCTCGCTTTCCAGCCTTTCGCTGATGCTGGCCGCCGCCTGCTTGTTGGTGCTGATCGCCATGAACCGGCTGGGGGTGGTCAAGCTCGGTCCGTACATGGTAGTCGGCCTGATCCTCTGGGTCTGTGTGCTGAAAAGCGGGGTTCACGCGACCCTGGCCGGGGTCACCCTGGCGTTGTGCATTCCACTGCGCACCCGCAATGCCGAGACCTCGCCGCTGCGCAGCCTTGAACATGCCCTGCACCCTTGGGTCGCGTACGGCATCCTGCCGTTGTTCGCCTTTGCCAATGCCGGCGTGTCGCTGGCCGGCGTGACCCTGGAAAGCTTCACCCACACCGTGCCCATGGGCATCGCCCTCGGCCTGCTGGCGGGCAAGACCATCGGCGTGTTCGGCCTGACCTGGATCGCCATCAAACTCGGCATGGCCGCCCTGCCCAGCGGCGCCAACTGGGGGCAGGTCCTCGGCGTGGCCATTCTCTGCGGGATCGGCTTCACCATGAGCCTGTTTGTCGGCTCGCTGGCCTTCATGCCGGGTAGCAGCGAGTACGCCGGCATGGACCGGATGGGCATCCTCACCGGTTCGCTGTTTGCCGCACTGATCGGCTACGGCATCACTGCCCTGTGCAGCCGCAAGGCCCAGGCGAGCTGATCCACGGCTTTTCAGGCAGCACTAAAAAACCCCGAACGGCGCGAGCCGTGTCGGGGTTTTGTCTTTCTGGCGTTGCCGATCAGTGGGTGACGCGGCTGGTGCCATCGACGGTCACGATACGCACGCGCTCGCCGACCCGGAAAATCTCGTTTTCCTGAACCTGCTGTACATAGGCGCGCATGCTGCCATCATCCTCGCGAACGGTGACTTCCACACCTTGGGTACGGGTCAGCCCTTCTTCGGCGGCGGAACCGGCCAAGCCGCCGGCGACCGCACCGATCACTGCGGCGACGATGCTGCCGCGACCGCCACCGATGGCGCTACCGGCTACACCACCGACCACCGCACCGGCGCCACCGCCGATCGGGGTTTTGGTGCCTTCGATCTTCACAGGGCGCAGGGATTCGATGGTACCCATGCGCACGGTCTGGACGCGGCGTGCCTCGTCCCGAGAGTAGGAGTCGCCGGACAGGTTGGAGGCACAACCACCCAGCAGCAGCGACATCGTGGTGAACGATGCAACCAGCAGAACAGACTTACGCATAGGATCATCTCCTTAAGACAGGTGCTCATTAGACTCCGCACATTGACGACTGTCACGACACGCACCGGATAAAATTGCTTCCATTCAGCTTGGGTACAGGCAGCACACCTGGAACTGTCAGAAGGCTCGGTTAACAAGGATAGACATGGATTACTTCATCATCGCCGTCACCACCGTGGCCGGCCTGTATTTTCACGGTTGGCTGTACGTGCGGATCAGGCGCTGGACCGACCGGGACCTGGCCCTGTCGTTTGCGGGGAAAGACGAGCAAAAACGCGCATTCATGCTCCAGCGGCTCGAAGCCGCCAAGGCACAGAAGGTCAAACGGAAGGAGTTGGCGGCCTGGCTGGAACGCGAGGCCGCCGGATACAGCGTCGGTTAAGGCGCCAGCCGCTCACGCAGCCAGGCGCCCTGCTCCAGGCGGTAGTTGAGGCGGTCATGCAGACGGCTCGGACGGCCCTGCCAGAACTCGATACGCTCCGGCAACAGGCGGTAGCCACCCCAGTGCTCGGGGCACTGCGGCTGGCTGTCGCTGAAACGCTGTTCGGTCGCCTTGAGCAGCGCTTCAAGCTCGCCACGATCGGCGATCACCCGGCTCTGCGGTGATGCCCAGGCGCCCAGGCGACTGCCCAGCGGACGCACCTGGTAATAGGCATCGGACTCTTCCGGCGAAACCTTCACCACCTTCCCTTCGATACGCACCTGGCGCTCCAGGGTCGGCCAGAAGAAGGTCATGGCCGCGTACGGATTGGCCAGCAAATGCTGACCCTTGGCGCTCTCGTAGTTGGTGAAGAAGGTGAAACCCTGCTCGTCCAGGCCCTTGAGCAGGAGAATGCGGCAATGCGGACGGCCGTGCTCGTCCACGGTTGCCACGGTCATGGCATTGGCTTCCACCGGGGCCTGTTCGGTTTTCACCGCGTCGGCGAACCATTGGTGAAACAGCGCAAAGGGCTCGCTCGGGGCCTGGGCTTCGGCCAGGCCGTCGCGGGTGTAGTCACGGCGCATATCTGCCAGCGTCTGAGTCATCTACAGCGTTCCTTGAGGATCAGTTGGTCTTCGCAGGGCTGTTGGCCGCAACCTTCTTGGCTGCGGGCTCGGCTTTTTTCGCAGCCGGTTTGGCTGGTGCCGCTTTCTTCTTGGCCGCGGTGTCTTTCACCGGGGCGGCTTTCTTGGCAGGCGCCGCTTTGGCCGGGGCTTTTGCAGCAGCCTTGGCGGCTGGCTTGGCCGCAGGTGCCTTGACCGCAGGTTTGGCATCCTGGACAGCGACCAGCGCAGCCGGGCTTGGGGTTGGCTGCTGGTACTTGGCAAGCAGCGCCACCATGGTGGCTTGCGGGGTCAGGATCATTTCCACACGACGGTTCAGCGAACGGCCCTGCTGGCTGTCGTTGGCCGCCCGTGGCGCCACCGAACCCAGACCGCGCAGGCCCAGGCGATCACGCTGCAGGCCGCTGAGGCGGAAGATCGCCGCCACCGACTGGGCACGCTCCTGGCTCAGCTTCTGGTTGACCGCGGCGGCGCCGCTGCTGTCGGCATGGCCGAGAACCAGGACGGCGGTCTTGGTGTCGGTTTCGACGATCTTGGCCACACGGGTGATCGGGCCGAGGGTGACCGGCAGCAGCATGGCCGGACGATCCGGGTTGTAGCCACTGTCCACCGGCAAGATCACCACCAGCACGTCTTCACGGCGCTCCAGTTCCAGCTTGCTGTCCTTGACCGCCTCGCGCAAGCGCGGCTCGTAGGCGTCCAGCCAGGCCTGGGTGGCCTTCACGTCAATCTTCGGTACCGCCGCCGCTGCGACCTCTTTTTCTTCGCTACCACCAAAAGGCCACCACCAGCTACCGCCCTCGGACTTGGCTTCGGACTTGGCGACTTTCTCGGTCACGGCTGCCTTCACTTCCTGATCGGCGACCTTGTCCGAGCCAAAAGGCCACCAGCTATGACCGTTGTCGGCGGCGTCTTTCTGGGGGTTCTGGGCGCAGCCGGTGATGGCCAGGCACAGGGCAAGAGCTAAGGTTTTATGTGAAGACATCAGCGATACACCATGAAAATGAAAGAAAAAGTACGTGGAATGCAGAATAGCCAACGGGCCTGATGAGTACAGAACCAACCGATCAAAGGCACTCTTTCAGGACCCGCACCAGTCTCTGCGCACGGGGATCCATGAGGATGTAGGGGCCGAGGGTGTTGGTGACGAAGCCGAAGGCAACGTCATGCTCAGGATCGGCGAAACCGACCGAACCACCCGCGCCCGGATGCCCGAATGCACGAGCGCCGAGGCCGAAGGTGGCGTTGGCCACCGTCGGCTGGTCGAGCATGCAGCCGAGGCCGAAACGGGTACGGGTGAGCAGGGTCTTGTCTTCGCCCAGGCTGTGTTCGCGGGTCAGTTCGTCGAGCAGTTCGGATTCCAGCAAACTGCCATCGAGCAGCCCGGCGTAGAAGCCGGCCAGGCTGCGGGCGTTGCCGTGACCATTCGCCGCCGGCTGCTGCATGCGCCGCCATTCGGGCTTGTTGGTGCTGGTGAGGATTGCCGGTGGGTTGGTGAAGGCCCGGGTCGACAGGGCCTGCGGCTCGCGCATGGTGACCTGAAGCAGGCGCTGCGCCGCTTCGTCGCCGAGGTTGCCCTTGCCGCGAGCGATATGGGCGACGCGGTGGAATTCCTCGTCGGCTAGGCCGATATGAAAATCCAGCCCCAAGGGTTTTGCCGTACGCGCAACGATCGACTCGCCCGGGCCCCGGCCATCGGCGCGGCGGATCAGCTCACCCACCAGCCAGCCATAGGTGATCGCGGCATAGCCATGCGCACTGCCCGGCGTCCACCACGGCGCTTCAGCGGCCAGGGTGTCGACCATGGTTTGCCAGTTGTAGAGGGCTTCGGCGGGGAGCAGTTCGCGGATCGCCGGCAGGCCGGCCTGGTGGCAGAGCAACTGGCGAAGGGTCACTGACTCCTTGCCGGCCTGGGCGAACTCGGGCCAGTAGCGCGCAACCGGCGCGTCGAGTTGCAGCTTGCCCTCGCCCACCAGTTGCAATGCGGTGACCGCAGCAAACGTCTTGGTGCAGGAAAACAGGTTGGCGATGGTGTCGCTGTGCCAGGCCTCCTGGCCGTCCTTGTCGGCGCTGCCGGCCCACAGGTCGAGGACTGTCTCGCCACCGACCTGGATGCACAACGCCGCACCGCGCTCCTGAGGATCGTCGAAGAGGGCCGCGAAGGCCTCGCGTACCGCTTCGAACTTCAGTTCGAAATGACCCTGAATCTGCACCCGACGACTCCTGCGCGACCTGCCTGAAAAGTGGCGTGCATTGTTTCAGCACGCGACGGATTTGGGAACAGACACGGGTCAGACGGCAGCATCATTCATGTAAGGCTCAGGGTTTGCCCGGCTCGCTCGCCGGTTGCCGGGCCGGTGCGCTGCCGACGATCTCTTTCTCCACCTGCAGGTTGGCCTTGCGCACCTGATCGACGAAGCCCTGGAACGGCACGTCGGTGATGCCGACCAGGCCGAAATGACCGTTTTCGCCATCGAGCAGACGACCGCTGGCCGGCTGGTCGGCAAACTGGAACCAGTGCGCACCGACGATGCTTGGCTCGGCCAGTGCCGCTTTGAGGAACGCCGCGTAGGCCGGACCGCGATCTTCCTCGCGGGCGACTTCCATCGGCCCCGGCCAGAACGGCCCGCGATCGCGGGAACCGAAGTGGAACTCGGAAACCAGCACCGGCTTGTCCAGCGCCCGCAGTTGGGCGAAGTCATAACCGTCCTGGGGTTTCGGCGTATAGAAGTTGAAGCTCAGCACATCGCAGTACTGGGCGCAGGCGGCCACGGCCTCCGGTGTAGTGACAGCGAAACGGCCGCCCAGCAGCAGTTGGTTCGGCGCATGCCACTTCAGCGCATCGGAAATGGTCTTGAAGTAGGCGTCGGCGAAGGTGCGCTGGAAATGCTTGAAGTCCGCTTCGATTTCCGGGTGTTCGGCGCTTGGCAGCGGCGGCTCGAAGCCCGGATCTTCCATCAGTTCCCAGGCGCTCAACTCGATGCCCCAGGCCTTGGACAGGCCTTCCTGGTTACGGTACTTGTCGCGCAGTTGCTTGAGGAAAGCACGCTTGGCCGGCACGTCGGTGGTCAGGCGCAAGGTGCCGTAGGCCAGGCCATAGCGCGACTTGGGATCGTCTCCCGGCGCGGCCCAGGCCAACTCGTTGTCGGCGAAATAACCGATCAGCCACGGATCATCGCGGTGATCGCGGGCGGCAATGGCGACCGCGCGCTCGGTGGCCATGGCGAAACGCGGGTCGAACGGGTCGGGCATCGCGCCCCACCAGTCCATGCCGGTGCTGATGCTGGCGTAATCGCCGACGATCGCCAGCGGCAAGGTGTAAGGCAGACGCTGGGCATGGCCCAGGTCGGGGTCGCTCCAGTTGCCGAGGGTGTTGAAGCCCCAGGCCTGCAAACGGTCGAGGGCGTGAGTCTGCCAGCGCCCGGCGTCAAAGGCGACCGGCGGGCATTGCGCGGCGGGCTGCTGCCCGGTTGCCGCGGCTAGCGTGCAGGGTTTGCCATAGGCGCGTTCGAGGTTGGCGGCATAGAAGTCGAACCACCGGCCCTGGTTGAAATTGCGGCCTTTGGACGAGGCATTGCCGTCGTTGTTGTTGCCTTCACCGTAGAAGGCCGCCAATGGCGAATCCGACGCCGGCAGCCCGCTGAACATCGCTTCACGTCCGGCGACATAAGTGCGCCCGGGTTCAGCGTTCACCGCGTTGACGCCCAGCGAATAGAACGGGTGCCCCTCCGGCGTAACCAGGTACCAGCGACCATCGCGTTTGACCGTGCGGAAGAAGCCCTTGGCATCGAAGGTCTGCCCGCCGGTCCAGCCGCCGAAGCGGTCCAGCGGCTGCTTCTGGCGTTCGGCCAGCCAGGTCTTGAGTTGTTGCTGCTCTTTGGCGGCGGCGCTGCGCAGTTGTTCGTCGCTGCTGACCTTTTCCGGCCAGCGCCCTCGGCTGAACTGGCCATAGCCATCGATCAACTGACTGTACGCCGCCTGCTGTAGGCGCTCGTCGTCCTGCACGTTGATGCGTTCGATCAGCACGCTCTGGGCGACATTCGGCTGGTTCATCGACAGGGTGACGGACGTGACCTGGCTCAGGTCCAGCTCGCCGGCGCTGCCGGTCAGGATCAGGCGCTGGCCTTCGAAGGTCCAGGGCATCGGTGGGCCGGCGCGCATGCCCTGGCTCAGCGGCGAACTGGCCTGGAGCGGAATCAGCACGGTCTGTGCCGGGCCGGCTGGCAGGTCGATGCGGCTGGTGAGGGTTTTGCCGTCGGCGCTCTGGATGGTCACGTTGACGGTCAGGGCCCAGTCCATGCCGCTTTGCAGGCGCAGGGTCAGGGCCTTTTGCGCGGACCAGTCCCAAACGCCGGTCTGCGGACTCATACGCAGGTTGGGGCGCTGCACCGGATTGAACACCACTCGGCGCAGCACTTCGCCTTCGGCCGTCTGCTCAGCGTTGTACTGCGGCAGGCTGGCCTCCTCGGTCGCCACGTTTACCACGGAGGTGGGGCGCACAAAGTTGAACAGCGTCTGCTGCGCGGCCAACAGTGGCGGGCAGAACATCAGCGCGAAAACGGCGGGAAGGGTACGGCGCAACATGGGGCTCGAGTTCTCCTTGAAGGACCCTTGCGGGTCTTGGGTCCGGTGAATAGACAGCGAGAAATACAAAAGATTTTCAGCGCCTGATCGCTGCGGCCTGGCGGGACGCCGAAGCGCAGCGATTGGCCTCAGGAAATTTCCCGACGAAACGGCGGCAGCGCGTTAAGAATAGCCTTGCCGTAGCGTTGGGTGACCACGCGGCGGTCAAGCAGGGTGATGATTCCGCGGTCCTCTTCGGTCCGTAGCAGGCGACCGCAGGCCTGGATCAGTTTCAGCGACGCATCCGGCACGGCGATTTCCATGAACGGGTTGCCGCCGCGCGCCTCGATCCATTCGGCCAACGCCGCTTCGACCGGGTCATCCGGCACGGCGAAGGGGATCTTGGCGATCACCACGTGCTCGCAATAGGCACCCGGCAGGTCGACCCCTTCGGCGAAGCTGGCGAGACCGAAGAGCACGCTGGAATCACCGCCATCGACCCGCGCCTTGTGCTTGTTCAAGGTTTCCTGCTTGGACAGGTTGCCCTGGATGAACACCTGTTTGCGCCAGTCGCGGTCCAGGCCGTCGAACACGTCCTGCATCTGTTTGCGCGAAGAGAACAGCACCAGCGAACCCCGCGAACCTTCCACCAGTTCCGGCAGGTCGCGAATAATCGCCGCGGTGTGGGCGGCGGCGTCTCGCGGGTCGGCGCGCAGGTCCGGCACCCGCAGCACGCCGGCGTCGACGTGGTGGAACGGGCTCGGCACCACCGTGGTGACCGCCGCCCGCGGCAAACCGGAACGCATGCGGAAACGGTCGAAGGTGCCCAGCGCGGTCAGTGTCGCCGAGGTCACCAGGGCGCCGTGAGCGACGCTCCACAGATTGCGCCGGAGCATTTCGGCGGCGAGGATCGGGCTGGCGTTGACTTCGATGTCGAACAGCGCGCCGCTCTCGGCCAATGTCAGCCAGCGCGCCATCGGCGGGCTGTCTTCCGGGTCTTCGGCGGTGAAGGCGGTCCACAGTTCCCAGTTGCCCTGAGCGCGGGTCAGCAAGGTGCCGAACAGCGGGTACCACTCCTCGGCCTGGTGGCTGGCGATGCCGATATTGACCTCGCCATCCATGCCTTCCTTGAGCAGGTCGGTGAGGCGGGAGAACAGGTCGTTGAGACGGGAAAAGCCCTTCTTCAGTTCGATGCCGATCTCGCGGATATGCTCCGGAATCACACCGCCGACGAAGCGATGCCGAGGCCGCTCGCGGCCTTCCAGGTCATCGCTGGGACGGAAATCGGCGACCTGCTCGCAGGCGCTGAACATGAATTGCTGCTGATTCTTGATCTCCCGGGCCAGCTCCGGCACCTGCTCGATGAACTTGCCGAGGTCACCCGGCAGCGGGTTCTGGGCCAGCAGCTTGGTCAGGTTCTTCGCGGTCTGTTCCAGCCAGTCGGCGGTGGAGCGCAGGCGGCTGTAATGGGCGAAATGGCCGATGGCCTTGTCCGGCAGGTGATGGCCTTCGTCGAAGACATAGATGGTGTCGCGCGGATCGGGCAACACCGCGCCGCCGCCCAGGGCCAGGTCGGCGAGGACCATGTCGTGGTTGGTGACGATCACATCGACCTTGCCCATGCCCTCGCGTGCTTTATAGAAGGTGCACTGGCCGAAGTTGGGGCAGTGGCGGCCGGTGCACTGGCTGTGGTCGGTGGTGACCCGCATCCAGTCCTTGTCTTCCAGGGCCATGGGCCAACTGTCGCGATCACCGTCCCAGCGGTTGCCGGCAAGCTTCTCGATCATGCTGTTGAACAGCTTCTGGCTGACTTCATCGACCTCGATCTTGAAGCCTTCTTCCTCGAACAACTGCGCCGTGGCGCTCTGCGCGTGGCCTTCCTGCAACAGCAGGTCGAGCTTGGACAGACACAGGTAACGGCCGCGCCCCTTGGCCAGGGCGAAGCTGAAATTCAGGCCGCTGTTGCGCATCAGGTCGGGCAGGTCCTTGAAGACGATCTGCTCCTGCAGGGCGACGGTCGCCGTGGCGATGACCAGGCGCTTGCCAGCGGCCTTGGCCGCGGGGATCGACGCCAGGCTGTAGGCCACGGTCTTGCCGGTACCGGTGCCGGCCTCGACCGCCACCACGGCCGGGTCGCCAGAGCGCCGACCTTCGTCGTCGCAGTCGATGTCGCCGAGCACCTTCGCCACTTCGGCGATCATCAGGCGCTGGCCATAACGCGGTTTGAGGCTCTTGGCTTCGAGAAAACGGGAGTAGGCGCCCTGAATCTGGGACTTGAGTTCGGTACTGATCATGGTCTCGGGGCGCCCAAAAGGCTGGATAAATTTTCAGTGTTTCGAGTGGGCCGGCTATCATACCCCGCTATTGCCCTTTGCGCCGAATGGAGTGCCCGATGACCGCCTACGCCCTTCCCTACAGCCTGCATGTCCTGGCCGCCATGGTCTGGGTCGGCGGCATGTTCTTCGCCTGGATGATCCTGCGCCCGGCGGCCGCCACGGTCCTCGAAGGCCCGCCCCGGCTGCAGTTGTGGCTGGAAGTGTTTCCGCGTTTTTTCAGTTGGGTGTGGATCGCCGTGCTGGTCCTGGCGGTCAGTGGCGTGGGCATGCTGCACATGCACTATTCCGGCTTCGACCATGCGCCGCGCCATGTGCAGGTGATGATGGGCGGTGCCATCGCCATGTTCGCCCTGTTCATGCGGGTGCAGAGCCTGTTGCTGCCTGAGCTGCGCAAGGCCGTCGAGGCTGGCGACTGGGCAGCGGGCGCCGGTGTGATGGGTCGCATCCGGCGCATGGTGGGGATCAATCTGTTGCTGGGGATTGCGGTGATCGTGGTGGCGGCGTCGCGGTTGTCGTTCTGAGGGCCGCGGCAACGCCGCCGCCCCTCACACCACGCGTTACAGCCGCTGCACGCTCAACTCGCCCGGCGACCCGGCCAGCCCAGGCTGGCCAGCGGCGCCGGGACGCCCGTCGGCACCGCCATCGGTGCGATAGACCAGGCAGCCTTTGCTCGCCCCGCCCTGCCCCGGTTTGCCGGCAACACCCGGTGCACCGGGTGCCCCGCCGTCCAGACGCACCTTGATCTGCTCCGCCGGATAATCCGCCGGCAGGCTCAGGCGCACCCGGCCACCGGGAGCACCGTCATGACCATTGCCGCCGTTGTCACCATTGGCGCCACGGCTGGCCTGGCCCCAAGTGCAACCACCGGCCTTGCCGTTGGCGCCATCGAGGCCGACGTAACCCGGCGCACCGGCGCCACCGCGGGCGTCGATGGACAGCAGCGGTGCCTGCAAACGGTTCAGCCGCAGGTCCAGATTGCGGCCTGACTGTGCCGGCTTTTCATACGTCCCCGGCGCGCCATGGGCGGCGATCTGGCTGCCTTCGGCGAGCTGCGCGCTGCCCGCCTCGATACGCAGGGTGTCCTGGGCCGGCACCACGGCAATTCGTGCATCGCGGCCGAGTGTCAGTTGATCGACTTTCAGCTCCACCAGACTGGACGGCAGCAGCAAGGTGGCGGAATCCGCCACATCGAGGCGCTCCAGGTGAACGACACTGGCCTTGTTTGCCAGGCGCAGCACCGAATGCGGTGCAACGCTCAGGGCATCGGCCATGCTCAGCGGGCTGAACAACGCGGTCAACAGCATCAGCTTACGCATGCTTGGCTTCCTTGGGAGGTGCGGGGATGGAGAGGATGTGGAAGATGCCCACCAGCAGAATCTGCAGGCGGTCGAACCAGCGGTGGCTGCGCTGGCGCAGGCGACCGTTGAAGAACAGGATTTCGAGCAGATGAAGCCCCAGCAGTGAGGCGCCGGCCAGGTTAATCAACTGGTGGAACGGCGGTTGCGCGGGAATCAGCAGATTCACCAGCACCACCCACCAGAACACCACTGTCAGCGCCTTGAACAAGCCGAGAAAGCCTTTCATAGCCTTGCCTCCTGAAGGGTTCGCGTCAGCCGTGGCGGTCCGCCAGGAGACAGACTGCCACCATAACGGCTGACGCCGCGCCGATCAATTGAGGTGCAGCTCTACCCGGCGATTCTGCGCACGGCCAGCGTCGGTTTCATTGTCTGCGACCGGCTCGCTTTCGCCGCGCCCCTGGCTGGTGACCTTCTGCGGCGACACGCCCTGGTTGATGAGGTACTCGGCGGCGGCGCTGGCGCGGCGCTCGGAGAGGCTCTGGTTATAGGCGTCGGTGCCCTTGCTGTCGGTGTGCCCGACCACGCGAATGCGGGTCACCGCCGGGTTACTCAGGCGCTCGACCAGCGCTTGCAGTTGCTGCTGCGCGGCCGGCATCAATTCGGCCGAGTCGAAGGCGAACAGCACATTGCCCTGGTCACTGAGGGTGATGACTTCCTGCACCGGCTCAGGCTCGGCGACTTTTTCCGATACCGGGTACTGCGGCAGCGGGCAGCCGTTGTGGCTGACCGGGGTATTGGCCGGGGTGTCCGGGCAGCGGTCGCGGCGGTCGAACACGCCGTCGCCGTCTTCGTCGCCGTCATGGGCGAAGCAGATCAGGCCGCCGGCAATGGCACCGGCGGCACCACCGCCGGCTGCCCATGCCGAGCTTTCGATGGCACCGAGGCCACCGCCTACCAGGCCGCCGAGCAGGCTGCACAGCGGCCAGGTCCGTTGATTGAGCGGTGCGCTTCCATCGCTGTGGGTCGCGCAACCGGAAAGCAAGCCGGCCGCCAACAACACGGGAAGCGCGGCTCTGGTAAGTGCGGTCATGGGGGAATGCCTCCTGTGTTACTGGCTATTACCAGCACACAGGAGTAAAGACCGGCCCGTGGCACTTCACAAGCCACGGGCCGCGAGGCTTCAACGCTCGATGCGGATTTCCGTGCGGCGGTTCTGCGCGCGACCGTCCGCGGTGCGGTTGTCGGCTTCAGGCTGGCTTTCACCGGCACCGCGCACCGAGACGAAGCTGGCGCGTGGCACGCCGGTTTCGATCAGGTACTCGGTCACCGAATGCGCCCGGCGCTCGGAGAGTTTCTGGTTGTAGGCGTCCGAGCCGACGCTGTCGGTGTGCCCGGTCACGCTCAGCCGGGCGCTTGGCGCTTCCTGTTTCAGGCGAGTGGCGATGGTGTTCAGGCGGGACTTGTCAGCCGCGGTCAGCTTGGCCGAATCGAACTCGAAGTGGATGTCGCGGATCACGATGGTCTCTTCCTTCACCACCACCACTTCTTCGACCACCGCGACCGGCACAGGCTCTGGCGGGCAGCCGTTGGCATCGACCTGGACGCCACGCGGCGTGCCCGGGCACTTGTCGCGGCTGTCCGGCACGCCATCGCCGTCTTCATCGCCATCACCATGGACATAGCAATACGCCGCGGCCATGGTGCCGCCCACCAATGCGCCCCAACCGGCCCAACTGCTGCTCTCGATCGCGCCCAATGCGGCGCCACCGACGCCTCCGACGGCTGCACATTTCGGCCAGTCGGTTTTTTGCAAACCTGCACAACCAGTCAATACGCTGGCTAGCAGAACCAGAGGTAAAGCTGTGCGAACTATGCTCATTTGTTGCATCTCCCAGGAGGATTCGGTGCAAAACCGATGCTCTGGGAGTAAAGACCGCAGCGTCCATCTCCGCCAGCAATAAGCCATGACGCTACCACCGCGCCCCTTTGCCTTGGCGCCGTGGCCCGCTAGTCTTGGCGGATCAGATGAGGACCTTCGATGACCGAGAGCTTTTCTTCGCGCACGCCGCAACAGGCCCTGGCCGCGCTATTGGAACACCACGCCCCGCAACGCCTGTTGTTGGTGGGCACCCGCTTCCCCGCCCTGGAAGCCTTCGCCGCGGCGCACCCGCAGGCCAGCATCGACGTCGCCGCGCCCGGCCCGCTGCCAGCGGAACTGGCAGGCAAGCGCTACGACCTGGCGCTGCTGGTGGACTGCCTGGAACACCTGCCCAAGCGCAATGGCCTGGAATTGGTGGGCGGAATCCGCAACCTCAACGCCAGCCGCATCGCCGTGCTGGCCGACCTCGCCGCCAGCGGCTGGGAAGACACTGATTTCTACTCGCTGGCGCTGCAGGCCAACGAGCGTTTCCAGCGTGATGACCAGGTCCTCGGCCTGTTCAGCTACGATCTGCGTGACTATAAACAGGTACCCGACTGGCTCAACGCCAAGTTCTGGGCCAATCCGCAAAACTTCGGCAAGTACTGGTGGTGACGCGATGAGTGTTTCGGTTTGTCCCTGCGGCAGCGGCAACCTGCTGGATACCTGCTGCGGGCACTATCACGCCGGGCAACCCGCCCCGGACGCCCAAACGCTGATGCGTTCGCGCTACAGCGCCTATGTGTTGGGCCTGGTGGACTATCTGGTGAAAACCACCCTGCCGGTGCAACAGGCCGGCCTCGACCGCCCGGCCATCGCCGCCTGGAGTGCGCAAAGCACCTGGCTCGGGCTGGAGGTGGAATCGGCGGAGGTCTTCGGCGGTCAGCCCGAGCACGCCTTCGTCACCTTCACCGCGCGCTGGCATGACGCCGAGGGCGAACACAGCCACCGCGAGCGTTCGGCCTTCGTGCAGAACCAGGGCCACTGGTACTTCATCGACCCGACCGTCGGCCTCAAGGCCGGCCGCAACGACGCCTGCCCCTGCGCCAGCGGGCAGAAATTCAAGAAGTGCTGTTCCAGTTATGTAGGCGGATAGCGACCATGCGCCGTCTGGCCCGTCTGTCAGTGCTCATGCTCCTGCTGAGCCTGACAGGCTGCGCCAGTTGGCTGGACAGCGACTTCCGCGATCCCGAGGTGCACCTGATCAAGGTGGAAACGGTCAAGGCGCGACTGATGCAGCAGCGCTTCATCCTTCACTTTCGTATCGACAACCCCAACGACAGCGCCTTGCAGGTTCGCGGCCTGAGCTACGCGGTACGGCTCAACGAGCTGTTGCTGGCCGAGGGCGACGACGGCCAGTGGCTGCGGATCGACGCCCACGGCCGGCGCACCGTCCAGGTCGAGGTGCGAACCAACCTCTGGCAGCACCTGAAACCGCTGGCGAAGATGCTGCGCACCCACCGACCGCTGCACTACCGCCTCGAAGGCACCCTGCGCACCGGATTATTCTTCACCCGCGACCTGCACTTGTCCCGCAGTGGTGAGATAATTCCCGGCGATTTTGTCCCGGAGTAACCCAGATGACCCAGCAACCCCACGTTCACGGCCCTGATTGCAATCATGATCACGACCATCACCACGATCACGACCACGGCCATGTGCACGGTCCGCACTGCAACCATGCGCCCCAGGAGCCGGTGCGCAACACGTTGAAAGATGTCGGCCGTAACGACCCTTGCCCCTGCGGCAGCGAGAAAAAATTCAAGAAGTGCCACGGCGCCTGAGTGTGACTTCCTGTAACAGCGGTCGCGCTTTGTGATATCCATAACGCCGACCGCTGCGCCCGAGCGCGGCAGAACGACGGCAGCATGCACCATGCTGCCGTTTCCTGATGGAGCGCCTCATGATCGATCTGTACTACTGGACCACCCCCAACGGCCACAAGATCAGCCTGTTTCTTGAGGAGACCGGCCTTCCGTACCGGATCCACCCGATCAACATCGGCAAAGGCGAGCAATTCGCCGCCGACTTCCTGAAAATCGCCCCCAACAACCGCATTCCGGCCATCGTCGACAACGACACCGCCGACGGCCAGCCCCTGTCGCTGTTCGAATCCGGGGCCATCCTGCTGTACCTCGCCGAAAAAACCGGCCAGTTCATTCCGCAAGACCTGCGCGGTCGCCAGGAAGCCCTGCAATGGCTGTTCTGGCAGATGGGCGGCCTCGGCCCGATGGCCGGGCAGAACCACCATTTCAACCGCTTCGCGCCGGAAAAGATCCCCTACGCCATCAAGCGCTATGTCGACGAGACCGCGCGCCTCTACGGGGTGCTGAACAAGCGCCTGGAAGACCGACCGTTCGTCGCCGGCGAGGCGTACAGCATTGCCGACATGGCGATCTACCCGTGGATCGTCCCGCACAAATGGCAGGGGCAGGATCTCGACAACTTCCCGGCCCTTAAAGGCTGGTTCGAGCGCATTCAGGCCCGTCCCGCCACCCAGCGCGCCTACGCTCTGGTGGAAAAGATCAACCCGCCGCAGCCATAAGCCCGCGTCACCGGCGCGGCGCTTTGCAAATAAAGCCCGCGCCCCCGCTTGCACGGGGCCATCGCGCTCACTAACGTAGCGCCTTTCAGCCGCCACCCCCTTGCAGGAGCCTTGCCATGGCCTCGCCAGCCTTTCCCCTTTCACGTCTTCGGTTCGGCGTCGCCGCGGCCGCACTCGGGCTGCTCAGCCTGGGTGGTTGCCAGATGGGCAACGTTCGCGACAGCGTGCCACCGACCGTCGGGGTCGAGCCGCTCAAGGGCCTGGCGCAGAACGTTTCGGTACGGCGCAATGCCCAGGGCATGCCGCTGATCGAAAGCAGCTCCTTCCATGACGCTCTGTTCAGCCTCGGCTACGTCCACGCCTCCGACCGCATCGGCCAGATGCTCGGCATGCGCCTGCTGGCCCAGGGTCGCCTTTCCGAGATGGCCGGCGCCGACGCGCTGGACATCGACCGTTTCATGCGCGCCACCAACCTGCGCCAGAGCGCGACCCAGCTCTATGCCGACGCCTCGCCGCGGCTGAAGCGCTTCTTCGAGGTCTACGCCCGCGGCGTCAACGCCTACCTGTTCCGCTACCGCGAAAAACTGCCGACGCCACTCGCCGGCTACCGCCCGGAGTACTGGAAAGCCGAAGACTCGGCGCTGGTGTTCGCCCTCTACAGCTTCAGCCAGTCGGTGAACCTGCAGGAAGAACTCGCCGCCCTGACCCTGGCGCAGAAAGTCGGTGCCGACAAACTGGCCTGGCTGCTGCCCAACTACCCGGACGAACCGCTGCCGGAGGCCGAGGCCGACAAGCTCAAGGGCCTGAACCTGGCCAGCCAGTTGACCGGCCTGGCGCCGGTGGCGGCGGTCAGCGCGCAACTCGCGGCGTTCAACGTGCTCGGCAATGCCAACTCGGCCAACTGGGCCCTCGGCCCACAGCGCAGCCGCAGCGGCCGCAGCCTGCTGGCCAGCGACAGCCAGGGCGGCTGGGTGCTGAGCCCGGTGCAGATCCGCACCACCAAGTACCAGGCCGCCGGCTTCACCCTGCCCGGCCTGCCTTTCGTGCTCGCCGGCTTCAACGGCAAGCTGGCCTGGAGCGGCAGCGCGGCCATGGGCGACAACCAGGACCTGTACCTGGAAAAACTGCGCCGCCAGGGCAGCCAGTTGCTCTATGAAGTGGACGGCCGCTGGCAGCCGGCGCGGGCGCGTAACGAAACCTTCTTCGTCAAGGGCCAGCGCCCGCAGCGCGAAGTGATCTACGAGACCGGCCACGGCGCCTTGCTCACCGGCGACAAGGGCGGCCTCGGCCTGGCGCTGCGCATGCCCGACCTCAAGGGCGACAAGAGCCTCGACGCGTTCTTCGACCTGTCGCGGGCGCAGAACGTCGAGCGCGCCTTCGACGCCAGCCGGGAGATCGGCGCAGCAGCGCTGAACATGGTGTTCGCCGATGCCAGCAACATCGGCTGGCAAGTCACCGGCCGCTACCCCAACCGCCGCGAAGGCCAGGGCCTGCTGCCCTCGCCGGGCTGGGACAGCCGCTACGACTGGGACGGCTACGCCGACGCCATGCTCCATCCGTACGACCAGGACCCGCTGCAAGGCTGGATCGGCAACGCCAACCAGCGCAGCGCGCCGAAAGGCTACGGCATGCAGTTGTCCAATAGCTGGTCGTACCCGGAGCGCGCCGAGCGCCTCGCGCAACTGGCCGGCAACGGCAAGCACGACAACCGCAGCCTGATCGCCATGCAGAACGACCAGACCACGCTGTTCGCCGGCAAACTCAAGGCCATGTTCGAAGCGCCGGGCATGGCCCAGCCGCTGAAAAAGGCCATCGACAGCCTGCCGGCCGAGCAGAAGGCCCGCGCCCGCGAGGCGTACACCCGCCTGATGGCTTTCGATGGCCGCCTGAGCCAGACCTCGGCCGACGCCGCGGTGTACGAACTGTTCCTTCAGGAAAGCACCCGGCTGACCTTCCTCGACGAGTTGGGTCCGGAGTCGAGCCCGGCGTGGCAGGCGTTTGTCGCCAATGCGCGGCTGTCCTACTCGGCCCAGGCCGACCACCTGCTGGGTCGCGACGACAGCCCGTTCTGGGATGACCGCACGACCCCGGCAAAAGAGGACAAACCGACCATCATTGCCCGCAGCCTGGCCGCGGCGATCAGTGCCGGTGAACAGCAACTCGGTGCCGACCGCAAGACCTGGCAGTGGGGCAAGCTGCACCAGTACCAATGGCCGACGGCCAACCTGCATGGTTTGGGCGACAACCTCAGCCGACGGGCGCAAGCGGTGGGCGGCGACCACAGCACCCTGAACCCGTCGACCTATGCCTGGGGCCAGGACTTCAAGGCCAGCCTCGGCCCGGCAGTACGCATGGTGGTGGACTTCGGCCAGGTCGAGCCGCTGCAATTGCTCACCAGCAGCGGCCAGTCCGGCAACCCGGCCAGCCCGCAGTTCGCCAACGGCCTGGATGCGTGGTTCCGCGGGCAGTACCAGAGCGTGCCGCTGCAGACGCAGAACTTTGAACGGGCGTATGGCAGCAAGCGCCTGACCTTGGTGCCAGGGAAGTAATTTATCGGCCTTGAGGGCCTTATCGCTGCGGTTCGGTCCCCCGACAAATCAGCGATAAGGCCCTCAAAAACACCGAACTTCCCCACCCAGTAACCGCTCTACCGATACAAGCCCTCCACCAGCAGCCCTGCCATGGACCTTGTCATCGCCCGCCCCGAAGGCCTCTACTGCCCGCCCGGTGATTTCTATATCGATCCCTGGCGCCCGGTGGAACGGGCGGTCATCACCCATGGCCACGGCGACCATGCCCGCACCGGCAATCACCATTACCTGTGCGCCGCCCCCGGCGCCGGGATCCTGCGAGCCCGCCTCGGCGCCGAGATCAATCTGCAAACCCTGCCCTACCACGAACGCCTGTCGCACCACGGCGTCACCCTCAGTTTCCACCCCGCCGGCCATGTCCTCGGCTCGGCCCAGGTGCGCCTGGAATACCAGGGCGAAATCTGGGTCGCGTCGGGGGACTACAAGGTCGAAGCCGACGGCACCTGCGCGCCGTTCGAGCCGGTGCGCTGCCACACCTTCATCACCGAATCCACCTTCGGCCTGCCGATCTACCGCTGGCAACCACAGGCCGAGGTGTTCAGCGAAATCAATGAGTGGTGGCGCGGCAACCAGACCCGCGGCAAGGCCAGCGTGTTGTTCTGCTACGCCTTCGGCAAGGCACAGCGCATCCTCCACGGCATCGATGCCAGCCTCGGGCCGATCCTCGCCCACGGCTCGGTCGAACCGCTCAACCGGGTCTACCGCGAGGCCGGCATCCATCTGCCGCCGACGCAATACGCCGGCGATATTCCGCGCAACGACCCGCTGCTGCGCCAGGCCCTGATCATTGCCCCGCCCTCGGCGGGCGGCAGCACCTGGATGCGCCGTTTCGGCGATTACAGCGACGCCTTCGCCAGCGGCTGGATGCGCCTGCGCGGCACCCGGCGGCGGCGCGGGGTCGATCGCGGCTTCGTACTGTCCGACCACGCCGACTGGCCGGGACTGCTCTGGGCCATCGCCGAGACGGGGGCGCAGCGGGTGATGGTCACCCATGGTTCGGTCGGTGTGCTGGTGCGCTATCTCAGCGAACAGGGCCTCGACGCCCGCCCCTTCGTCACCGAATACGGCGACGAAGACGACGCGCCGACCGCAGCGCAGGCCGAGGCATGAAAGCCTTCGCCGAGCTCTACCTGCGCCTGGACGCCACCACCTCCAGCAACGCCAAGTTGCAAGCCCTGCAGGACTACTTCAGTCAGGCGCCAGCGCGGGACGCCGCCTGGGCGGTGTACTTTCTCGCCGGCGGTCGTCCCCGGCAATTGGTGCCCACTCGCCTGCTGCGCGACATCGCCACCCGCCTCGCGGCACTGCCCGAATGGCTGTTCGAGGAAAGTTATCAGGCGGTGGGCGACCTGGCCGAAACCTTCTCCCTGCTGTTGCCGGAGGTCGAACACAGCAGCGACGCGGGCCTGGCGCACTGGGTCGAAGACGAGCTGCTGCCGCTGCGCGGCCTGCCAGCGGAAACCCTGTCACAACGCCTGCCGCAGCTCTGGGCGCAACTGGACCGCAACAGCCTGCTGGTGTGCCTGAAACTGATCACCGGCAGTTTCCGCGTTGGCGTGTCGAAGCTGCTGGTCACTCGCGCCCTGGCGCAACTGGCCGGCCTCGACGCCAAGCAAGTGGCCCAGCGCCTGGTCGGCTACACCGACCTCAGCCACAGACCCACTGCGGACGACTACCGCGCGCTGGTCGCCGAAGCTTCCGCCGACGAGCACGCCCAACGCGGCGGCCAGCCCTATCCCTTCTTCCTCGCCCATGCTCTGCAACAGCCAGTCGAGCAGTTCGACGCCCTGCTCGGGCCGGTCAGCAACTGGCAGGCGGAATGGAAGTGGGACGGCATCCGCGCGCAACTGGTCAAACGCGACGGCCAGTTGTGGATCTGGTCGCGGGGCGAAGAACTGGTCACCGAGCGTTTTCCCGAGTTGCACACGCTGGCCGCGAGCCTGCCCGACGGCACGGTGCTCGACGGCGAAATCGTGGTATGGAAGCCGGATACCCAGGCCGACGCCATCGCCGTCCAGCCCTTCGCCCTGTTGCAGCAACGGATCGGCCGCAAGACCCTCGGCAAGAAACTGCTGGCCGATGCGCCCGTGGCGCTGCTCGCCTACGACCTGCTGGAGTGGCAGGGCGAAGACTGGCGCAGCCGCCCGCAGCATGAGCGCCGGCGCCAACTGGAAACCGTGGTCGAGCAGTGCCAGGACGCGGTGCTGCACCTGTCGCCCGTGCTCGCCGCCAGCGACTGGGCCGACCTCGCCCGCCAGCGCGAAAACTCCCGCGACCTCGGCGTCGAAGGCCTGATGCTCAAGGCGCGCGACGCCCTCTACGGTGTGGGCCGGACCAAGGACATGGGCGTGTGGTGGAAATGGAAGATCGACCCCTTCACCGTCGACGCCGTGCTGATCTATGCCCAGCGCGGCCACGGCCGCCGCGCCAGCCTCTACAGCGATTACACCTTCGCCGTCTGGGACGCCCCGCCCGGCACGCCGGAGCGCGCCTTGGTGCCGTTCGCCAAAGCCTATTCCGGGCTCAGCGACGCCGAGATGCGCAGCGTCGACGCCATCATCCGCAAGACCACCCTCGAAACCTTCGGCCCGGTGCGCAGCGTCACCCCCAGCATGGTCTTCGAACTGGCCTTCGAAGGCATCGCCCTGTCCCGCCGCCACAAGAGCGGCATCGCCGTGCGCTTCCCGCGCATGGCCCGATGGCGCCAGGACAAGCCGGTAGAAGAAGCGGATGACCTGGCGACATTGCAGGCGTTGCTCAGCTAGGCGAACGCAGGCAGCGCAGAGTCAGCAGCGCGAACGCCAGCACGGTCAGCGACACCGCGGCACTGGTGAGCGATACACCTTCGCGGAACGCCGCATCCGCCGCCTGCAACAGCGCCGCCGCATGCTCGCCGCTGCTGACCGTGCGCGCGCCACCCAGGGTCGCCGCCGCGCGGGTCGCCTCGTCCGACAGCCCTTCGGGCAGCACCAATGACAACCGGTACAGCGCCGCGACCGCGCCACCGATCAGCGTCGTGCCCAGCACCACGCCCACCTCATAGGCCGTTTCACTCACCGACGATGCACTGCCCGCACGCTCGGCGGGAACCGAACTCAACACGAGGTCATTGGAGACCGTGGTGATCGCCGCGACACTGATATTGAGCAGCACGAAGGCAACGCAGACGCTGACCACACTGGCCTGAACCAGCGCCATCACCGCGAACGCCAGCGCCGCGAGCAGCAGGCAGGCCGCCAGCAACCGGTTGGGCGCCACATTGCGCGCCAACGGCACCACGGCCATGCCGGCGATGATCGCCAGCACCTGGCCGGGCACCAGGATCAGGCTGGCGGCCAGCGGCGCCATGCCGAACACCAATTGCAGCAGTTGCGTGGCGAAGAAGATGAAGCCGATCAGCAGCCCCAGGCTCACCAGGTTCACCGCGATGCACACGCTGAAGGTGGTGCTGCGGAACAGGCGCAGGTCCAGCAGCGGTTCTTCAAGGCGAAACTGCCGCCGCACGAACAACAGGCCCAGCCCCGCACCGGCCACCAGCAAGAGCAGGGCCTGGACGTCGAGACCGGTGGTCGCGCCGTGCTTGAGCGCCAGCATTACGCCGGTCATGGCGCCGAGGCTGAGCAGGATGCTGAGGTAATCCGCCGAGCCTCCGGATTGCCGTTGCGTTTCACTGAGCGACGGCGCCAGCACCAGGACCGGCAGCAAGAACGGCAAGGCCACGAGGAACACCGAAGGCCAGTCGAAAAACTGCAACAGCACACCGCCCAGCAACGGCCCCAGCGCCGAACCGATGGTCAGGCAGGTGGCCCAGACCGCCACGGCCACCCGCCGCTCTTCACGGTCGCTGAAGGCACTGCGGATCAGGGCCAGGGTCGCCGGCAGAATCATTGCCCCGAAGATGCCCAGCAAGGCGCGTCCGGCAATCAACTGCCAGGCGTGCACCGACAGCGACACCAGCAGCGACACCAGCGCGAACCCGCCGCACCCGATGAACAGCATGCGGCGATGACCGACCCGGTCACCGGTGCCGCCCATGGTCACCAAAAGACCGGCCAGCACCAACGAGTAGGCATCGATCATCCACAACTGGCCAGCGGCGGACGGATTGAGCGCCACGGCAATACGCGGCAAGGCGAAGTTGAGAATGGTGTTATCGATGGTGACCAGTAGAACGGGCAGCATGATCGCCAGCAACGCCAGTGCTTTCGTGCGGTTGCCGAGAATCGCGTACAGCGGGCTCGCTGCTTCTTGCATGGAGTGCTTCTCCCTGAGGTGTATTCAACAACGTGAAAATGCCGGCACACGCCTTGCCGTAGTGTTCGACCCCGACGCCGAGGTAGCGGCGCACGGCGTCCAGTTCGGCGCTGAAATGCTCCGGCGTGTCCTGCCGGCAGAACTGATGCAGCAGGTCCAGCCCCTTGCCCAGTTGTTCGCGCTGGCGCGCGGCGTTGTGGTTGTGCTTCTGGATATCCCAGTAGGTCTCGGGCTGGTTTTGCAGGATGCGGGCGGCGAGGCTCAGCAGGGTTTTCATCGGCGGCGGCGCCAGCGCCGCGATCAGCGCCGGATCGCACTCACTGTGTTGCAGGGCAACGGCAAAAGCGAGGATCGCCGCATGGGGCAGCGTCTGGCAGACCGCCAGGGTGCGGTCATGCTCGTCGGGGGCCAGGCGGGTGACGAGCATGCCGCGCTCGACCAGCAGTTGCTCGAACCATTCACCCGCTTCGCTGCGCCCGCGCTCGCACAGCACCAGCGGCCGCCCCCGGCAATCGAGGGTCGGCGAAAACATCGGGTTCAGGCCCAGCGACGGTACATCGCAAAACAGCCGGGAGGCGCGTAACTGGAACGGAGTCTGCACCGAACAGGTATTGACCAGTACCCGCAACGCAGGCATGGCACCGGCGTAACGCTCCAGCACCTGCAAAGCCGCCTCTTCCGGCAGAGCGATGATCAGCGTGGTGGCGGCCCGCAGCAGTTCCGGCGCCTGTTCGGGCAACAGCAGCGCGTCCATGACCCGCTGATCGAGGCCCGACGGTGCGGCCACCCGATCGATGATGATCGGCGCATGGCCGGCGTCCGCCAGCAGGCCCGCCATGAACTGGCCGACGCAGCCCGCGCCGCCAATGATCAGAATTTTTTCCATGTTCATCCCTTGATGCTGTGAAACGGAACGCTCGCCTTCACCAGTGTTTCCTCCATTTCGTCGGCGGGGTCGGAGGCCGCGACGATCGCCCCGCCGATACCGAAGGTGGCCATGCCGTCCCTCACCACCGCCGTGCGGATGACCACACTCAGTTCGGTGTAGCCGTCCATCCCGATCCAGCCCAGGGCGCCAGAGTAAACGCCACGGGCGGAAGCTTCGAGCCGGTCGATGATAGCCATCGTGCGCACTTTCGGCGCGCCGGTCATGGAGCCGCCCGGAAAGCACGCCTTGATGGCGGTAAACGCATCGACGCCCGCACGCAGCTGCCCCTGCACGGTGGACACCAGTTGGTGGACCGACGAATAGCTTTCAATCGAAAAGGCGTCCGGAACCTCGACCGAACCCGCCACGCAGATACCGTTGAGGTCGTGCCGGACCAGGTCGACGATCATCAGGTTCTCGGCACGGTCCTTGGCTGATGCGGCCAGGTCGTCGCGCAGCGCCTGATCCGCCACGGGGCTGCTGCCACGCGGGCGGGTGCCCTTGATCGGCCGGGAGCGGATACGGCCAGTGGCATCGATTTTCAGGAAGGTCTCCGGCGACGCACTGAGGATCGCGAAGGTGCCGGTGTCGATATAGGCGCCATAAGGCACGGGACTGATAGCACGCATGCGCGTGTAGACCGCCAGCGGCGCATCCGGGCAGACCATGCGGGCGCGGTTGGTCAGGCAGATCTCGTATGACTCGCCTTCGGTGATTTGCGCCAGGCAGGCCCTGACTTTTTCCTGGTAGGCGGTCGAGCCGTCGGCGAGGTTCAACGCCGCCTCGGCCACCGGCCCCGGTGAAAATGCGGTGGCAGCGGCGCGGCTGACCGGCGGCACGGGCTTGAGCGACAGGCGCTCGCCCCAGAGGTGGCAGAGATAACCAACGCCAAGCTGATGATCGAACACGATCATGTTTTTCGGCAGGTACAACAGGCTGTCGGGCAGCGGCGACACGTGCAGGTTTTCAGCACCATTGAGCGCCTTGAGTTCGTACCCCAGATAACCCGCCAGCCCGCCACGAAACGGAAACGGCGCCTGCGGCCAGCACTCGGGACGCAACGAGGCGGTGACCCCGGCCATCAGATCGAAGAAGTCACCCGCCAGCGCGGTCTTCCCCGCCGGCCCTTCGATCGTCAGCAGCCGTTGCTCGACGTTATAGCTGAACACCAGCGCCGAATCGGGATCGCAGCTGCCCATCAGCGAATAGCGCGCCCTGCTGCGCTCGGCCCGCTCGCTGTCGAGCCAGAACGCCGCCACGCAGTCACCGAACTGGTGTTCGAAGGTGGCCAGCGGATCGGTGGCGGGGTCCATCAGCCGGTAGTCCGGAGCGAGCGTCGACGGGCCGCCCGCCAGGCGCAAGGCATGAGCCACCTGTTTCTCGATAGCGCCTTTCTGGCACTGCCTCACCATGCGCAGGAAATTGCCGAAGAGCCGCTTGCCGTGCTGCGAGTCGATGGACTCCGGATGAAACTGCACGCCCCAGACCGGGCGCTGCCGATGGGCCAGCGCCATGACCAGCCCACACTCGGAACGGGCCGTCACCTCCAGTGATTCCGGCACTTCGGTGCACACCAGCGAGTGGTAGCGCACGGCGGTGAAGTCCTGCTCGATGCCTTCGAACAGGCCACTGCCCGCATGCCGGATCCGGGTCCTGTAACCGTGCACCGGCGCCGGTGCGTGCTCCACCTGCCCGCCGAAAAAGCAGTTGATGCCCTGATGCCCGAGGCACACGCCCAGCACCGGGAGACCGCCATGTTCCAGGACATCCCGGCACACCCCGAAATCCCCGGAGCGTCCGGGATGGCCGGGGCCGGGCGACAGCACCACGGCCTCGTACCGGTCCAGTTCCAGTTGCGCCAGGCTGTGGGTGTTGGGCACCACCACCGGGTGCTCGCCGCAGACCTCATACAGGTACTGGGCGATGTTGTTGGTGAAGGAGTCGAGGTTGTCGATGATCAGTACGCGCATCGTTCATCCCTCGTCCTTGGCGGCGCTGGCCATGACCCGCAGTTCTTCATCACAGGTTTCATCGATGATCAGACGGAACAGCCGGTCGACATAGTCCGGGCGCAATTGCCTCGCGCTGGACAGCGAGCGCACCAGCTCAAGCGTCGAGCTGATGCGCTGCGGTTGCATCATCGAAATGCCATGGGCTGATTTCAGCCTGGCGATGTTCCGGCAGAGCTGCATTCGCTCTGCCAGCAAATCGACCAGTTGCCCGTTGATCCTGTCCAGTTGCGCCCGGTGCGAGCCGAGCACTACAGCGGCATCGTTCGACATGGTTCATTCCTCCACGGCCTGTGCGTTCAGGTGCTGGTTGAGCTGCAGCGCCAGGGTGTCGATCTGGGCCGGGGTATGGGCGGCGGACACCGCGCAGCGCAGCATCGCCTTGCCGCTTTCGACGATGGGATAGAACACCGGAAACATCACCAGGCCCGCCGCCCTCAGGGCCCGGGCGGCAGTCACGCCCTGACGCTCGCTGGCGAACAGGGCGCCGCGGATCGGCGCACACAGGTCGGCGTTCATCATCGGCTGTGCGACGCTTTCATCCAGCCGCCGGACGTTGCGCCACAGCCGCTGCTGCAACGCGTGGATGTCGGAAGACAGGTGAATCTGCGCAGCCGCCACGTTCGCCGCCAGCATGGGCACCGCGATGCTGTGACCGAACACCAGCGGGTTGGCCAGCGCCTGCAGTTGCCGGGCGTCGTAGCCGGGCCGCAGTACGATGAAGCCTCCCGCCCCGCCGAACGCCTTGCTCAGGGAGCCGGCAATCAGGGTGTTGGCCGGCAGCCGGTGGCCCAGGTTCTCGAAGGCGTAGCCGGCGCCATGGCGTCCGGTGATCGAAATGCCGTGGGCGTCATCGACGTACAGGTAGCCGCCGTGGGTGCGCAGCCGTTCGCTCAGCCGGGCCACCGGCAGCAGGCCGGACATCGAGCCCACGCCGTCGATCAGCAGGACCGGTGTCACGCCCTGTTGGTCGCAGCCACGCAGCACCTCTTCGACGGCGTCGATATCCGCGGTGTCGACCCGGCATACCGGGCCAAACTGCTCCAGCACCCCGCGCAAGACCTGCATCGAGGCGTGGGCGGTGCGATCCACCAGCCACATCACGCCCTTGTCGCGAACGGGATAGCCCTCCATCACCCCACTGCCCAGCAGCGGCAGGACGCCCAGATGGGCATTGCTGGTGGAGGTGAAGACCGTGACCGACGCCCCGTCGTAGATCTCTGACAGCAGTTGTTCCAGTTGGCGCAGGTACACCGGGCTCATCGCCCCGCGGCTGGCCGACAGGTGGATGCCGATCCGCTCCAGCGCCTCCCGGGCAGCCAGGACCAGCGCCGGGTGGCTCTCCAGCCCGAGATAGGAGCAGGACACGAACTCGGTGCAGGTCGAGCCATCGGCCAGGGTCAGTTCCTTGCCCTTGCGAGCGACCACATCGAATCCGGTCAGGCCACCGGCGGCGGCCGTGCCCAGTGCATCGCTGGTTCGTTGATGGCGCAGCCCCATCCAGGTGTCGCCCTTGCCCGTGTTGTGCTTGCCGTATTGATTCATGCCCTTCTCCCTACGCTGAAAACGGAGGGTCCGGTCGCATCGCCGAAGTCATCGTCCACGCAATGACTGATCGACTGAAAGCCGTGCCTCCTCATTAAGGTTTCAACCTGCTCCACCTGGGCCTCGCCATGCTCGATGAGCAAGGCGCCCGCAGGCTTCAGCACGGTGCTGGCCAGCCGGGCCGAGGCCTCGATCAATTCAGCGCCCTCGTCCCGGGCGTAAATCGCGCCAGGCGGGTGATGACGACTCCACTCCGGTAGCAGGTCGGTGTGCGGTGCAACGTAAGGCGGGTTGGCGACGACCACATCGATCAACCCGCGGTCGTGTTCGAAGGGGGCGGGCTGGGTGATGTCCGCCGCCATCAGGTTGAGGTGGCGCTCGGCACCGAGCCGGCCGATGTTGCGCTGCAGATAGGCCTGGGCGGTGGGATCAGATTCGACGCAGGTCACCCTCGCGCCGCACGCCGACCAGATCGACAACCCCAGCGCTCCGACTCCGGCACACAGGTCATACACGCAGGATTGGGAATCCAGCCTCAGGTTGCGCTCGATCCAGCGCAGCATTGCCAGGCTCTGGCACCGGGGCACGAACGTCCCGCTGCCAACCATCAGGCGCAGGAAGCCGAAATCGGCGTAACCGAGTATGTGCCCCAGCGGAATGCGCGCGCAGCGCTCCGCTACATCGGCGCGAAACGCCTGCACCCGCTGCTCGTCGAAGCATTCGACGCCGTACAAGTGCTTCGCCACCAGCGCCGCCGTGTCGGCACCCGGATCCCAGACCCCGGCGTCGGCCAGGGCACGCAATGCCGCCGCGCGGTGCCCTGCGATCCATGCCGCGGTCATGACCACGCCTCGTAGTAACGGGCCAGTCTCTGGAACATCGAGGGGTACAGCCAGGAGAAGGCAATCAGCTCCGGCGGCGGCGTGAAGCTCGGGTGCAGTGCCTCGACCAGCCGGGTGTAGTTCTCGTTCATGCCGCGATCCAGCAGCGGCATCCAGTAGGGCTTGATATCCCAGCGGTATTCGTAACCGGTGGCGAACATCTGCCGCACCGTTTCGGTGAGGGTGTCAGCCCGCGACGCGACCTGCAGCGGCGCCCGCAACGGGGTGAAGGCCGACAGGTCGAGCTTGTTGTCGCGGCCCTCGATCTGGTCCGCGACCCAGGCCGCCAACAATGGCGACTGGTGCAAACCGTCGCGGTAGGTACCAGTGACCATCCACAGGCCGTCGTATCCGCACGGCCCTATCAACGGGAATCCATCGGCGGCGATCGGCCGGTTGCCCACCTGGATATCCACGATTTCCGCGTCATGAAGGTCGAGGTTGAGCTGGTCTACAGCGCAGTCGAGGAGGAACTGCACGTCGGAAACCAGGGCCTGGCTGCGCGGTTGTTCCGCGAGGATATTGGTCGCGCCGAGGTAGAGCAGGTCATCGCCCCGGGGCAGACAGTGCAAGCCACAGGCAAAGGCGCGATTGGGCGTACGGATCACGGTTTCAGGCAGTTTTTGGCCGGCCTTGGGCCGCAACAGCAGCGACACGCCATAGCCGGCGAACAGCGGCGGAATCTTGCGTCCCACGTCCTCCAGTTCGTCGAACAGGTCCAGTGACTGCACGCCCGCCGCCACCACCACGTGTTTTCCCGCGATAGAGCGGCCGTCGTCCAGCATCACGCCGGTGGCGACGGCACCTTCCACGAGGATCTTGCGGGCCGTTGCATCGATGATCGTGCCGCCGGTTCCCAGTAATGCCGTATCAAGTTTCTCCAGCAGCAGGTGGGGATCGATTGCGTTTTCATCCGGAATGAACAGCGCGCGCATCGGCCTGACCAGATCATTGGCCTTGATCCATTCAAGTTCATCCGGCGCCACCGAAGTATGCAATACCTGAAAATCACGCAGGCTCTGTTCAATGGCGGCGTAGTTGGCACTGTCAACTTCCGCCATGCCCGCGGAGTTTAGAATTACATGCGTTCCGCAGGCGGCCAGTAATCCCTTGTTATTGCTGCTGGCCGTTGCAAGGCGCTCTTCCCAGTCGGCCCACAGACTTTTCGCTTGTATATCCATGACCAACTTCAGGCGACCAGGCTCCGAAGACAACAGTGTCCTGGTCACCTCACCGAAACAGCCATTCATCGCCCCCGCAGCCCGGGACGCCGCATTGCGCCGGGCGGTCTCGCCCACGCGGCAGACCGAGAGCCCGCGGCTGGCCAGTTCGAATGCAATGGAGCCACCAATCGCCCCACTCCCGACTACAACAACGTCGTACACCATGGTCATCTCCAACATTAATTTCAAAGAATAAAGTCAGATCCGCCAGTGTTCAGGCAGGCAACAGCCGCAGCCGGGAGGCACATTCACATCGGCCTTATGGCCTCTCGCACACATAATAAAAACACTGCAAGCCTGGGCAGCACACTTCACAGGGGACCTTAAGAGACTCTGTGCTGGCCGACAATAAACAATCGGTTCGAGCATGAACTTTGGGAGATGACCGTCGCCCGTTTCGCACACGATATAAACAGTTCAAACATGCAGACTGTTTGAGTTAGTCACGTGAGACCCGGCCACGCCGTGCTGCAAGACAGTGCACTGAGCGGATCGAACTGTGCGAGGCACGCACTGTAAAAACGCACACCGCCGCCAAACCGCTTTCCCCGCACGACAGGCACCGCCCGAGGTGCCCGGATAAAGCCTCCAGGACAAGGTATCCGTCAGAGTGGTGCAAAACTTGCTATCACTGTGATGTCGGGCCGCGACCGGTAACGGTGCACGGCCACCCCAATATTTCGCCGCTTCTCAAGGACTACACGATGAAAAAAGCATGGCTGACGCTTTCCGCTGTTGCTCTGTGTCTGGCTGCCGGCAACGCCCTGGCCAAGGAGTACAAGGAGCTGCGTTTTGGCGTCGATCCTTCCTATGCGCCGTTTGAGTCCAAAGCCGCCGATGGCTCGCTGGTGGGCTTCGATATCGATCTGGGCAACGCGATCTGCAAGGAACTGAAGGTCACCTGCAAGTGGGTGGAAAGCGATTTCGACGGGATGATCCCGGGCCTCAAGGCCAACAAGTTTGATGGCGTGATTTCGTCCATGACCGTGACGCCAGCGCGGCAGAAGGTCATCGACTTCTCGGAAGAGCTGTTCTCCGGCCCTACCTCCTTCGTCTTCAAGAAAGGTTCGGGCCTGAGCGCCGATATCGCTTCGCTCAAGGGCAAGACCGTCGGCTACGAGCAGGGCACCATTCAGGAAGCCTACGCCAAGGCCGTGCTGGACAAGGCCGGGGTCAAGACCCAGGCCTACCAGAACCAGGACCAGGTCTATTCCGACCTGATCTCAGGCCGCCTGGATGCCTCGATCCAGGACATGCTGCAAGCCGAACTGGGCTTCCTGAAGTCGCCGCAAGGCGCCAACTATGAAGTGAGCCAGCCGGTGGACAGCGAACTGCTGCCGTCGAAAACCGCAGTCGGTATCCGCAAAGGTAACAAAGACCTGCAGGACCTCCTGAACAAAGGTATCAAAGCGTTACACGCCGACGGCACCTACGCCGAGATCCAGAAGAAGCACTTCGGTGAACTGAACCTCTACAGCGGCAAATAACCGCCAACCGGTGCCCATCCCACGGATGGGCATCTTTTTTTCACCCCAAGGGTTCGCTTCATGTTCGACGATCTGCTTGCGCTGCTCGGGCTTTCGGCGTTCAGCCTGAAGGGCTTCGGCCCACTGTTGTGGCAGGGCACCTGGATGACCCTGAAACTGTCTTTCATGTCGCTGCTGGTCGCCGTCGGCCTGGGATTGCTCGGCGCCAGCGCCAAGCTCTCGGCACTGCGCATGCTGCGCCTCCCCGCCCAGCTCTACACCACGCTGATCCGCGGCGTGCCTGACCTGGTGCTGATGCTGCTGATTTTCTACAGCCTGCAAACCTGGCTCACCAGCCTCACCGACTACCTGGAATGGGAATACATCGAGATCGACCCGTTTGCCGCCGGGGTCATCACCCTGGGCTTCATCTACGGCGCCTATTTCACCGAGACCTTTCGCGGCGCGATCCTTGCCGTGCCCCGCGGCCAAGTCGAGGCGGCCACGGCCTACGGACTCAAGCGCATGCAACGCTTTCGCTTCGTGGTCTTCCCGCAAATGATGCGCTTCGCCCTGCCGGGCATCGGCAACAACTGGATGGTGATGCTCAAGGCCACCGCGCTGGTGTCGATCATTGGCCTCGCCGACCTGGTCAAGGCCGCCCAGGACGCCGGCAAAAGCACCTATCAACTGTTCTTTTTCCTGATCGTGGCGGCGCTCATCTACCTGTTGATCACCAGTGCCTCGAACATCGCCCTGCGCTGGCTGGAACGGCGCTATAACGTCGGCACCCGGGAGGCCCTGCGATGATCGAACTGCTACAGGAATACTGGCGCGCCTTCCTCTACACCGACGGCACCCACATCACCGGCCTGGCCATGACCATGTGGCTGCTCAGCGCCTCGCTGGCGATCGGTTTCCTGGTCTCGATCCCGCTGTCGATCGCCCGGGTTTCGCGGCGCTTCTGGGTACGCTGGCCGGTGCAGTTCTACACCTATCTGTTCCGCGGCACGCCGCTGTATATCCAGTTGCTGATTTGCTACACCGGCATCTACAGCCTCGCCGCCGTGCGCGAACAGCCGCTGCTGGATGCGTTTTTCCGCGACGCGATGAACTGCACCATCCTCGCCTTCGCCCTCAACACCTGCGCCTACACCACGGAAATCTTCGCCGGGGCGATCCGCGGGATGAACCACGGCGAAATCGAGGCCGCCCGCGCCTACGGCCTGCAAGGCTGGAAACTCTATGCTTACATCATCATGCCGTCCGCATTGCGGCGCTCGCTGCCGTTCTACAGCAATGAGGTGATCCTGATGCTGCACTCGACCACCGTGGCCTTCACCGCCACCGTGCCCGATATCCTCAAAGTGGCCCGGGATGCCAACTCGGCCACCTTCCTGACGTTCCAGTCGTTCGGCACCGCGGCAATCATCTATCTGTGCGTCACCTTCGCCCTGGTCGGTCTGTTCCGCCTCGCCGAGCGGCGTTGGCTGGCCTTCCTCGGCCCCGCTCACTAGGACTTTTCATGCACCACAAGACCCACGACCTTCTGGCCCCGGTCCCCGGCATTTCCCGCCAGATCCACAGTTTCCACTTCGGCCCGCGGGCCGGCGGCAAGATCTACATCCAGGCCTCGCTGCACGCCGACGAACTGCCCGGCATGCTGGTGGCCTGGCACCTCAAGCAACGCCTCGCCGAACTGGAAAGCCAGGGACGCCTGCGCCAGGAAATCGTCCTGGTGCCGGTGGCCAATCCGGTGGGCCTCGAGCAGGTGTTGATGGACGTGCCGCTGGGCCGCTACGAGTTGCAGAGCGGCGAGAATTTCAACCGGCGCTTCGTCGACCTGTCCGACCTGGTCGGCGACCAGATCGAAGGGCACCTGAACCAGGACCCGCAACACAACGTCGAGCTGATCCGCGAGAGCCTGCGCCGTGCCCTGGCCGGGCACCCGGCGCACACGCCGCTGCAATCCCAGCGCCTGACCCTGCAACGGCTGGCCTGCGATGCCGACATGGTGCTCGACCTGCACTGCGATTTCGAAGCCGTGAAACACCTCTACACCACGCCGGAAGCCTGGGCGCGGGTCGAGCCGCTGTCACGCTACCTCGGGGTGCAGGCCAGCCTGCTGGCCACCGACTCCGGCGGGCAGTCGTTCGACGAGTGCTTCACCCTGGTCTGGTGGCAGTTGCAGCAGCGGTTCGGCAAGCACTTCCCGATTCCGATGGGCAGCTTCTCGGTCACCGTCGAACTGCGCGGCCAAGGCGACGTCAGTCATCCGCTGGCCCAGGCCGACTGCCAGGCCATCCTCGATTACCTGACCCACTTCGGCGCCATCGACGGCGAGCCGGCGCCGTTGCCGCCGCTGCTGTATCCGGCCACGCCGCTGGCCGGTGTCGAGCCGGTCGCCACGCCGCTGGGCGGGTTGCTGGTGTTTCATGTCAGCCCCGGCCAATACCTGGAAGCCGGACAACGGGTGGCCGAGGTCATCGACCCGCTCAGTGACCGCGTGACCCCGGTGCATAACGTCCAGCCGGGCCTGCTCTACGCCCGTTCGCTGCGGCGCATGGCCACCGCCGGGATGGTCATCGCCCACGTCGCCGGCCGCGAGGCTTACCGAAGCGGTTATCTGCTGTCGCCATGAGGGCTTGTGCGTGTACAAACTGACCATCGAAGACCTTCACAAGAGCTACGGCGACCACAAGGTGCTCAAGGGCGTCTCGCTCAAGGCGAACACCGGCGACGTCATCAGCCTGATCGGCGCCAGCGGCTCGGGCAAAAGTACCTTCCTGCGCTGCATCAACTTCCTCGAACAACCCGACGACGGGCGCATGACCCTGGACGGCAAGGACATCCGCATGGTCCATGACCGCCATGGCCTGCACGTCGCCGACGCCGACGAGTTGCAGCGCCTGCGCACGCGGCTGGCCATGGTTTTCCAGCACTTCAACCTGTGGAGCCACCTCAGCGTGCTGGAGAACATCTGCATGGCGCCACGCCGCGTGCTGGGCGTGAGCAAGCACGAGGCCGAAGAACGCGCGCGCCGCTACCTGGACAAGGTCGGCCTGGCGCCGCGAGTCGCCGACCAGTACCCGGCGTTTCTGTCCGGCGGCCAGCAGCAACGGGTGGCCATCGCCCGCGCGCTGGCGATGGAGCCGGAAGTGTTGCTGTTCGACGAACCGACCTCGGCCCTCGACCCGGAACTGGTGGGCGAAGTACTGCGGGTGATCCAGGGCCTGGCCGAAGAAGGCCGGACCATGATCATGGTCACCCATGAAATGGCCTTCGCCCGTCAGGTCTCCAGCCAGGTGATGTTCCTCCACCAGGGGCTGGTGGAAGAACAGGGCACGCCGGCCGACGTGCTCGGCCAGCCGAAGAGCGAGCGCTTGCAGCAATTCCTGCGGGGCAATCTGAAATAAAACCAATGCGTCCGGCCGATGGTCTGTGAAGACACAGCCCTCATCGAGCCGGACGCGCCCATGCCAGTCAGCCCCAACCTCGCCGATGCCTGGTTCGCCGCCCGTGGCTGGACGCCGTTCGCCTTTCAGCGGCAGGTCTGGGCAGCGGTGGGCCGCGGCGAATCCGGGCTGCTGCACGCCAGCACCGGCGCGGGCAAGACCTACGCGGTGTGGCTGGCCGCCTTGCGCGCCTTCGCCGGCAAACCCGTCGTCAACGCCAAACGCCCGCAGCCCGCGCCCTTGCAGGTGCTGTGGATCACGCCGATGCGCGCCCTCGCCGCCGACACCGCCCGCGCCCTGCAAGCACCGCTGGACGAGCTGGAACTGCCGTGGAGCATCGGCGTGCGCAGCGGCGACACCGGCAGCGCCGAACGCGCCCGCCAGGCCCGGCGCCTGCCGAGCGCGCTGATCACCACCCCGGAAAGCCTGACCCTGTTGCTGACCCGCGCCCAGGCCGAAGACGACTTCGCCAGCCTGCGCATGGTGGTGGTCGACGAGTGGCACGAACTGCTCGGCAACAAGCGCGGCGTGCAACTGCAACTGGCCCTCGCCCGCCTGCGTCGATGGCACCCGCAGTTGGTGGTGTGGGGGCTGTCGGCGACCCTCGGCAATCTTCCCCACGCCCTTGACGTGCTGGTGCCGGAAAACGGCCGGCTGATCGAAGGTCGCCAGGACAAGCGCCTGTTGGTGGACAGTCTGCTGCCCGCCGCCATCGAGCGTTTTCCCTGGGCCGGGCACATGGGCCTGAATCTGGTCGAGCCGGTCTGTCGGGAGATCGATGACTGCCACAGTTGCCTGGTCTTCACCAACACCCGCGCCCAGGCCGAACGCTGGTATCAGGCGCTGCTGGAAGCCCGTCCGCAGTGGGCCGGACTGATCGCCCTGCACCACGCCTCGCTGGCCCGCAGCACTCGCGAGTGGGTCGAGCGCAGTCTCAAGGAGGGCGGGCTGAAGGCGGTGGTGTGCACCTCGAGTCTGGACCTCGGCGTGGACTTCCTGCCGGTGGAGCGGGTCCTGCAGATTGGCTCGGCCAAAGGCGTGGCACGGCTGATGCAGCGCGCCGGTCGCTCGGGGCACGCGCCGGGGCGGGCGTCGCGCATCACCCTGGTGCCGACCCACAGCCTGGAACTGGTGGAAGCCGCCGCCGCGCGCCAGGCCTTGGCGGCCGGGCATATCGAGGCGCGGCAATCGCCGCGACTGTGCCTGGACGTGCTGGTGCAGCATCTGGTGAGCATGGCGCTGGGCGCGGGCTTCAGGCCGCTGGAGTTGCTGGAGGAAGTGCGCACGACCTTCGCCTTTCGCGACCTGCGCGACAGCCAGTGGCAATGGGCGCTGGATTTCGTCCGGCATGGCGGCAGTTCCCTCAGCGCCTATCCCGACTACCAGCGGGTCGAGGTCCATGCCGACGGTATATGGCGGGTCGCCAGCGAGCGACTGGCACGACGGCATCGCATGGGCATCGGCACCATCGTCAGCGACGCGAGCATCCAGTTGAAGTTCTGGAGCAAGGGCGGCGGCGGCACCAACCTCGGCAGCGTCGAAGAAGCCTTTATCGCCCGTCTGCGGCCCAACGACGCCTTCGTCTTCGCCGGGCGGGTGTTGGAGCTGGTGCGGGTCGAGAACATGACCGCCTATGTGCGGCGCAGCACCGCGCGCAAGGCCGCACTGGCGCGCTGGAATGGCGGGCGCATGCCGCTTTCCAGCGAACTGGCCGACGCCTTGGTGGAGCAGCTCGATGCCGCCGCCAAGGGGCAATTCAGCGGCGCGGAAATGCAAGCCGTGCGCCCGCTGCTGGAATTGCAGGCCGCCTGGTCGGCGCTACCGACGCAAAGCAGCCTACTCGCGGAAACCTGGCACTCGCGGCAGGGCTGGCACCTGTTTCTGTACCCCTTCGCCGGGCGCATGGCCAACCTCGGGCTGGCCAGCCTGATCGCCTGGCGGGCGAGTCGCGAGCAGCCGTTGAGTGTGTCCATCGCGGTCAACGATTACGGCTTCGAACTGCTCAGCCCGACCGCCGTGGAATGGGCCAGCATCCTGCCGGCAGCACTGAGCGCCGACAACCTGCTCGAAGACGTGCTCGCCAGCCTCAACGCCGGGGAAATGGCCCAGCGACGTTTTCGCGAGATCGCACAGATATCCGGGCTGGTGTTCGGCGGCTACCCCGCCGCGCAGAAAAGCACCCGGCAGATCCAGGCCTCCAGCGGGCTGTTTTTCGAAGTGTTCCGCCGCCACGACGCCGACAACCTGCTGCTGGGCCAGGCACGGGATGAAGTGTTGCGCGAGGAACTGGAAATCGAGCGGCTGCATCGCCAGTTGCTGAAGATGAGCGGCCAGCGCCTGGACCTGCACGCGCTGCGCCGGCCGGGGCCGTTGGCCTTCGCGCTGGTCGTCGAGGGCATGCGCGAGACCATGAGCACGGAAAAGCTCGCCGACCGCATCGCACGGATGGTCGCCGATCTGGAAAAAGCTGCGGACGGGGGGCGCCGGAATGCACGAGCACTGTGAAATCGAACTGTGCGGCGAGCGTCTGTGGCTGCTCGCCGACCGCGCCCTGTATTGGCCTGCACGCAAGGCGCTGCTGCTGGCCGACGTGCATATCGGCAAGGCCGCCAGCTACCGCGCCCAGCATCAGCCGGTGCCGCGTGGCACCACCGCCGCAACCTTGCAGCGACTGGACGCCCTGCTGGAACGCTATCCGAGCGAGCAACTGGTGGTGCTGGGGGATTTCATCCATGCCCGCCAAGGCCGCGCGCCGGCAACCCTGGCGTTATTGCAGGCCTGGCGTGAACGCCACCCCGCGTTGCAAATCCGCCTGATTCGCGGCAATCACGACCGGCATGCCGGCGATCCGCCGCCTAGCCTGGGCATCGAGATGCTGGACGAACCCTGGTTGCTGGAGCCCTTCGCCTTGCAGCACGACCCCGTGGCCCACCCGACCCATCCGGTGCTGTGCGGGCATGTGCATCCGGTCTGCGTACTGCATGGCAAGGCACGGCAAAGGCTGCGCCTGCCGTGCTTCGTGATCGACGAGCAAGTGAGCCTGCTGCCGGCGTTCGGCGAATTTACCGGCGGTTGGCGGGTGACCCCGGCCGCACCGGCCAGGATATTCCTGGCGGGCGCCGGCCGGGTCTGGCCGCTGGCGCGCTGAAGCTGAGTCAGGCTACCGGGGCGGGTGGCGGTTCATCGGGAAGGGTCGGTTCGCCGGGTTCCATCGGTGGATTTTCACCGGGCTGCGGCGGTTGCGGGGTGTCCGGGTCGGGCTGGCCGGGAACACCGCCAGCGTGCATCGCCGGATGCGGATGGGCCAGCAGTGACCATACCGGCAGCCCGATGTGGTTGGGCTGCAGCACGGCCAGCTTGGCGCTGATTGCGGGATCGAGTTTCATTGGCTGCTCCTGACGAGGTCCGGCGCACGTCATGCGCGCCGGGACGGTTCATCTTCTTGGAGTGCCACAAGGCGGCGGAATTCCCACCAGTTCGTCGGTTCAGGTACGCGGCAGGGTGACGCCGCGCTGGCCTTGGTATTTACCGCCACGGTCCTTGTAGGAGACTTCACATTCCTCGTCGGACTCCAGGAACAGCATTTGCGCCACGCCTTCGTTGGCGTAGATCTTCGCCGGCAGCGTGGTGGTGTTGGAGAATTCCAGGGTCACGTGGCCTTCCCATTCCGGTTCCAGCGGCGTGACGTTGACGATGATGCCGCAACGGGCGTAGGTGCTCTTGCCCAGGCAGATGGTCAGCACGTTGCGCGGAATGCGGAAGTACTCGACGGTGCGGGCCAGGGCGAAGGAGTTCGGCGGGATGATGCAGACGTCGCTCTTGACGTCGACGAAGCTGCCGGCGTCGAAGTTCTTCGGATCGACGGTGGCCGAATTGATGTTGGTGAACACCTTGAATTCATCGGCGCAGCGCACGTCGTAGCCGTAGCTGGAGACACCGAAGGAGATCAGCTTGTCGTTGCCGTCATTGCGCACCTGGCGCTCGACGAACGGCTCGATCATGCCGTGTTCCTGCGCCATGCGGCGAATCCACTTGTCCGATTTGATGCTCATGGCGGGGTGTCCTGAAGTAGCGTGGTGAAAAAGGTGAGCGGCATCTTACCGGGACGAGCGCCCGCTTCAAAGAATTAGCCTGCATCCGGCCGTCGATCCGTTAGTGGCGAATGGCTACAGGCCGCAAATGACGCCGTCAGTCATGAATTGCGCAAAAGCCGCGCAAGACCATTGGCACCTCGAAGAAAAACCGGTAAGGTGCCGACACTGTGCTGCACGCTGTCACTGAGAATCTCTACTCGATGCAAGATCTCGATCAACCATCCATGAATTTTCTGTCTTTTTGCACTCAGTCTCGGCCAGGGCGTTCCTGAGCCGGAAAACTTTTGTCCAAGGAGACAGACCATGTCCAATCGCCAAACCGGTACCGTTAAGTGGTTCAACGATGAAAAAGGCTTCGGCTTCATCACCCCACAATCCGGTGACGACCTGTTCGTACACTTCAAAGCCATCAAGGCTGACGGCTTCAAGAGCCTGAAAGAAGGCCAAGCGGTCTCTTTCATCGCTACCCGCGGTCAGAAAGGCATGCAAGCTGAAGAAGTTGAAGTTATCTAACTTCTGCTTCATCGCTTGAAAAAACCCCGCTCTCGAGCGGGGTTTTTTTATGGGCGATCGGTTCTTGCAGGCCCGCCGCGTAACAGCGCAGCGGGCCGGGCCAGCACTCAGTCGTCGCTGACAGTGATATTCGGCATCGCCGGGGCGGCCGCTTCCTGCAACACCAGGCGCGCACCCACCGAGCGGGCCAGTTCCTGATAGACCATGGCGATCTGGCTTTCCGGCTCGGCGATCGCGGTCGGCTTGCCGTTATCGGCCTGCTCGCGGATCAGCATCGACAGCGGCAGCGAAGCCAGCAGTTCGACACCGTACTGCGACGCCAGCTTCTCGCCGCCGCCTTCGCCGAACAGGTGCTCGGCATGACCGCAGTTCGAGCAGATGTGCACGGCCATGTTTTCCACCACACCCAGCACCGGAATGTTGACCTTGCGGAAC
Source organism: Pseudomonas sp. 20P_3.2_Bac5 (assembly GCF_025466035.1). Taxonomy (NCBI): domain Bacteria; kingdom Pseudomonadati; phylum Pseudomonadota; class Gammaproteobacteria; order Pseudomonadales; family Pseudomonadaceae; genus Pseudomonas; species Pseudomonas sp. 20P_3.2_Bac5. The sequence goes on from NZ_JANLOA010000070.1 coordinate 72,032, forward strand.
ATTTCCACGCCCTTCTTCGCATCGAGCAAGGCCAGGTCCTGCGGCGTGGTGACGATCACGGAGCCTGCGACCGGCACCTTCTGCGCCAGGGTCAACTGGATGTCGCCAGTGCCCGGCGGCATGTCGATCACCAGGTAGTCGAGGTTGTCCCAGGCGGTCTGGGTCACCAGTTGCAGCAGCGCGCCGGAAACCATCGGGCCGCGCCACACCATCGGCGTGTTGTCATCGGTGAGGAAGGCCATCGACATGACCTCGACACCATGAGCCTGCAACGGCACGAACCACTTCTGGTCCTTGACCTGCGGCCGCGTGCCTTCGGCAATGCCGAACATCACGCCCTGACTCGGGCCATAGATGTCCGCGTCGAGAATCCCCACCCGGGCGCCTTCACGGGCCAGCGCCAGCGCCAGGTTGGCGGCGGTGGTGGACTTGCCGACGCCGCCTTTGCCCGAGGCCACGGCGATGATGTTCTTGACGTTGGCCAGCCCCGGAATCTGCGCCTGGGCCTTGTGCGGCTCGATCACGCAATCGATGCTCACCTTCGCCGCGCTCACGCCGTCCAGCCCTTCGATCGCGGTCTGGAGCACCTGGGCCCAACCGTTCTTGAACAGGCCAGCGGCATAGCCGAGTTGCATCTGCACGCTGACGCGGCCGTCCTCGATCTCGATGGCGCGGACGCTGCCGGCGCTGACGGGATCCTGGTTCAGGTATGGGTCGGTGTATTGACGAAGGACGGCTTCAACCGCTGCGCGAGTGACGGCGCTCATGGAGACTCCCGATAAAAAGACTGAGTAAAACAGGCCGCTATGCTAACCCGCGAGCCACCGCCGGGACGTCCACAGGGTGAAATATATTTCCCGGCGCTTTATAGTGGCCGATCACGTTTTCCTCCTGTTTAGCCGAATAAAGTAGCCGAGCCCCCATGTCCGAGCCACGCCAGATCCTTGTCACCAGTGCCCTGCCCTATGCCAACGGTTCCATCCACCTTGGCCACATGCTTGAGTACGTCCAGACCGACATGTGGGTGCGCTTCCAGAAACACCGTGGCAACCAGTGCATCTATGTGTGCGCCGACGATGCTCACGGCTCGGCGATCATGCTGCGCGCGGAAAAGGAAGGCATTACCCCGGAGCAACTGATCGACGGCGTCCAGAAGGAACATGCCGGCGACTTCGCCGACTTCCTCGTCGACTTCGACAACTTCCACTCGACCCACGCCGAAGAGAACCGTGAGCTGTCCAGCCACATCTACCTGGCACTGCGCGACGCTGGCCATATCGCCACCCGTTCGGTGACCCAGTACTTCGACCCGGACAAGAAAATGTTCCTGGCCGACCGCTTCATCAAGGGCACCTGCCCGAAATGCGCGGCGGAAGACCAGTACGGCGACAACTGCGAGAAGTGCGGCGCCACTTACGCGCCCACCGAGCTGAAGAACCCCAAGTCGGCCATCTCCGGCGCCACTCCGGTGCTCAAGGACTCCCAGCACTTCTTCTTCAAGCTGCCGGACTTCCAGGCCATGCTCCAGGAGTGGACCCGCAGCGGCACCCTGCAGGACGCCGTAGCCAACAAGCTCGCCGAGTGGCTGGATTCCGGCCTGCAGGAGTGGGATATCTCCCGCGACGCGCCGTACTTCGGTTTCGAGATTCCGGACGAGCCGGGCAAATACTTCTACGTCTGGCTGGACGCGCCGATCGGCTACATGGCCAGCTTCAAGAACCTCTGCGCCCGCCGCCCCGAGCTGGACTTCGAGGCCTTCTGGAACAAGGATTCCAAGGCCGAGCTGTACCACTTCATCGGCAAGGACATCGTCAACTTCCACGCCCTGTTCTGGCCTGCCATGCTGCAGGGCGCCGGCTACCGCAAGCCGACCGCGATCAACGTGCACGGCTACCTGACCGTCAACGGCCAGAAAATGTCGAAATCCCGCGGCACCTTCATCAAGGCCCGCACCTACCTGGATCACCTGTCGCCGGAATACCTGCGCTACTACTACGCGTCCAAGCTTGGCCGTGGCGTCGATGACCTCGACCTGAACCTCGAAGACTTCGTGCAGAAGGTCAACTCCGACCTGGTGGGCAAGGTGGTCAACATCGCCAGCCGCTGCGCAGGCTTCATCCACAAGGGCAACGACGGCGTGATGGTCGCGGGCGATGCCGCCCCGGAACTGACCGAAGCCTTCCTCGCCGCCGCGCCGAGCATCGCCGAAGCCTATGAGGCACGCGATTTCTCCCGTGCCATGCGCGAAATCATGGGCCTGGCCGACCGTGCCAACGCCTGGATCGCCGACAAGGCGCCATGGGCCCTGGCCAAGCAGGAAGGCAAGCAGGATGAAGTCCAGGCGGTCTGCGCCCAGGGCATCAACCTGTTCCGCCAACTGGTGATCTTCCTCAAGCCGGTATTGCCGGTGCTGACCGCCGAGGCCGAAGCCTTCCTGAACGTCGCGCCGCTGACCTGGAACGACCACCTGACCCGCCTCGAAAACCACACGCTGAACCCGTTCAAGGCACTGATGACCCGGATCGACCCGGTCAAGGTCGAAGCCATGGTCGAAGCCTCCAAGGAAGACCTGGCCGCCAGCCAGGCTTCGTCGGCGCCTGCCGGCAACGGCGAGCTGGCCAAGGACCCGCTGTCTCCCGAGATCGAGTTCGATGCCTTTGCTGCGGTCGACCTGCGCGTGGCCCTGATCCTCAAGGCCGAAGCCGTCGAGGGTGCCGACAAGCTGCTGCGCCTGACCCTGGATATCGGTGACGAGCAACGCAACGTGTTCTCCGGCATCAAGTCGGCGTACCCGGACCCGGCCAAGCTCGAAGGTCGCCTGACCATGATGATCGCCAACCTGAAGCCGCGGAAAATGCGCTTCGGCGTCTCCGAGGGCATGGTCATGGCCGCCGGCCCTGGCGGCGAAGAAATCTACCTGCTGAGCCCTGACAGCGGCGCCAAGCCGGGTCAGCGCATCAAGTAAAACCAACGCCCCGGCCTCACCCGCCGGGGCGTTCTCATTGAACCGTCATTGCCGGATAATGGCGTCCTGCACCCTGCCGCTGGCACCGCCATGACCGAACTGATCCTCGCCCTGATCGGCGCAGCGCTGATCAACAACATCGTCCTGCAACAGACGCTGGCGCTGGATCCCTTGCTGCGTCCGGACGACCGGACGAGCCGCCCACGCGTCCACGCGCTGGGGCTGGCAACGCTGGTGGCGATGACGCTGATCAGCACCCTCGGGCAACTGCTCCACCATTACCTCCTGCTGCCGCTGCAACTCGGCTACCTGCGCCTGTTCGTCTTCCTGCCGCTCTGTGTGCTGAGCGCCGGGCCGATTCTTCATGGTTTGCAGCGCTGGCGGAACAATGCGGCGTTCGACGGGCTCAAGCCGATGCTGATGGGCAATGCCGCGCTGCTTGGCCTGTGCCTGCAACTGGCCGACGAACAGCGCGGCGTGCTGTTCAGCCTGGCGGTGGGCCTGGGCAGCGGGCTAGGCTTCTGGCTGGTGCTGGCGCTGTTCGATGACCTGCGCCAACGCAGCCAGCATGACGATATTCCACTGGCCTTTCGTGGTCTGCCCATCGAGTTGATGAGCGCCGGGATCATGGCCATGGCTTTTCTCGGGTTCAGCGGATTGTTCACATCATGAGCGCTGTTGCTGATACCGACCTGCGCCTGCGTAGCGCCATGCAACAGGTGCTGCTGGCCTGTGCGCCGGGTGTGTTGGCGCTGTTCTGGGTCTACGGCTGGGGGGTGTTGTTCAATCTGCTGCTGGCTGGCAGCGCCGCCCTGCTCACGGAAGCGCTGTTGCTGCGCCTGCGTCAGCGTCCGGTGCTCCCTGCGCTGAACGATGGCAGCGCGCTGGTCAGCGCGACCCTGCTGGCTGCCGCCCTGCCCGCTCACAGCCCCTGGTGGCTACCGGTGATTGCCGCCGCCAGCGCCATTGCCCTCGGCAAGCAGCTTTACGGCGGCGTTGGTCGCAACCCGTTCAATCCGGCCATGCTCGGCTACGTTGTCGTGCTGCTCTCGTTCCCGGTGCAAATGACCCATTGGCCAGCGCCCCAGCCGCTGGACCTGGGCCACAGCCTGAATGCGCTGTTCGGCCTCGGCGAACGTCCCGACGCCTGGGCGCAGGCCACGGTGCTGGACGGTTTACGCCAGAACAAGAGCCTGACCATCGATGAGCTGTTCGCCAGCCATCCGGGCTTTGGCCACTTCGCCGGCCGCGGTAGCGAATGGGCCAGCCTGGGCTTCCTGCTCGGCGGCCTGTTCCTGCTGCAACGCAAGGTGATCGCCTGGCAGGCACCGGTCGCCATGCTGGGCGCACTGTTCGTGATCAGCCTGCTCTGCTGGAACGGTTCGGGGTCAGATTCCAACGGTTCGCCGCTGCTGCACCTGCTGGCCGGCTCGACCATGCTGGGCGCATTCTTCATCGTTACCGAACCGGTCAGCGGCCCGAAAACCCCGTGGGGCCGGCTGTTGTTCGGTGCCGCGGTGGGTGTGCTGGCCTATTTGATTCGCACCTGGGGCAATTATCCGGACGGCACCGCCTTTGCCGTATTGCTGATGAACCTCTGCGTACCGGCGCTGGACCGCTGGGCGGAGCGTCGGCAAGCGGAGGCGACATGAACGCTCGCAGCGTCGTGCTGATCGCCGTCCTGGCACTGCTGGGCGTGGGTGCCAGTGTCACCTGGCAACAGCTTTTGGCCCCAGGGATCAGCGCAGCTGAAGAACAGCTCAAGGCACGCACCTGGCTCAGCGTGTTGCCCGCAGGCAGCTACGACAACGAGCCGCTGCGACAGCCGCTCGCCCTGCCCGAGCCGGAACTGGCCCACAGCAGCCTGCTTGGCGGCTATCTCGCCACCCTGGCCGGCAAGCCCACCGCGGTGGTGCTGCATAGCCGTGTGCAAGGCTATGCCGGCCCCATTCAACTGTTGATCGCCATCGCTCCTGATGGCCGGGTGATCTCCAGCCATGTTCTACAGCATCAGGAAACCCCAGGGCTCGGCGCTCGCCTGACTGAACCTGGCAACCGCTGGCTGCAGGGTTTCGCCGGCCACAGCCAGGCCAACACGCCAGAGGCAGCCTGGGCCCTGAGGCGCGACAACGGCCAGTTCGATCAACTGGCCGGCGCCAGCGTGACCTCCCGGGCGGTGATCCACGCCATCCAGGACGCCCTGCGCTACTTCGACGAACACGCCCAAGGCTGGCTGACGGAGGGCCCCGCCCATGAATAGGTCCTGGCTGGCGGCCCTCAGCCTGGCGCCACTGCTCGGCGCGAGCCAGACACTGCTCCAGGCCAGCGCCATGGCCGGGCTTACCCTGTCGACGGTGCTGGTTCATCTCGCCTGCATGACACCCCTGCGGCGCTGGCTCGATGGGGTCGCGGGCGAGATCACCAGCATTCTGGTCGCCGCTACCCTGGTCACGTGCCAGACCCTGGCCCTGCACGCCTGGGGCCTGGAATTGCGCAACGCGCTCGGCGTCTACCCAGAGCTGATCGCCCTGCAGTGCCTGCTCTTCGAACAAAGCGTCGGCAAGGCCGGGCGCCGGGCGTTCATATTGCTGGGAGGGTTCTGCGTGCTGTACCTGCTGCTGGGCACGATTCGCGAATTGCTGGCCAGCGGCGCCCTCAATCTGACATCCATCAGCGGGCCGGACATTACCGGCCTGCGCCTGGCCAGCCTCGCACCCGGCGCCCTACTGCTGCTCGGCGTGCTGCTGGCCCTGATCAAACGAGCCTGTCCGAAACAGGCCACACCAGACCGTGAAGGAAATAGCTGATCCATGAATGCCGCCAAACGCCTGGAGATTTTTCGCCGGCTACACGAAGACAACCCCGAGCCGAAAACCGAGCTGGCCTACAGCTCGCCCTTCGAGCTGCTGATCGCCGTGATCCTCTCTGCCCAGTCCACCGACGTGGGCGTCAACAAGGCCACCGCCAAGCTGTACCCGGTCGCCAACACGCCCGCCGCGATTCATGCGCTCGGTGTGGAAGGCCTGTCCGAGTACATCAAGACCATCGGTCTGTACAACAGCAAGGCGAAGAATGTCATCGAGACCTGCCGGATTCTGGTGGAGCAACACGGCGGTGAAGTCCCGCAAACCCGCGAAGCGCTGGAAGCTTTGCCGGGCGTGGGCCGCAAGACCGCCAACGTGGTGCTCAACACCGCGTTCCGGCAACTGACCATGGCCGTTGATACGCATATTTTCCGGGTGAGCAATCGCACCAACATCGCCCCGGGAAAGAATGTTGTGGACGTGGAGAAGGCACTGTTGAAGTTCGTTCCCAAGGACTATCTGCTGGATGCGCATCACTGGTTGATCCTGCTTGGCCGCTATGTGTGCCAAGCGCGCAAACCCCGTTGCGGAAGTTGCCGGATCGAAGACTTGTGCGAGTACAAGCACAAGACCTCCGACGATTGAGAACATAGTGAAAACCTTCACAGGGTGATTGAAAAAATCTTTTTTACCCGCTTCAGGAATATCGTTATAAGGAGCGCGAATGGCCCTCTTGTAACGGAGTGACTCATGAGCACTGAAAAAGAAGACCTTGATGTTGATGACGAAGCCCCGGCGTCCGACGAGTTTGTCAACGACACCCCGGTTGAAGCTGCAAAAACCAATCTGAGCAAGCGCCGCACCATCGACAACCTGCTGGAAGAACGCCGTTTGCAAAAGCGACTGGCTGATTACGACTTCGATCTTTGAGACGTTACGGGCCTGGAAAAACAAAAGCCTCCATTGCGGAGGCTTTTTGCGTTTTGGGGGAAGCGGTCAGACCAGGCCGTTGCGCTGCGCCAACTCGATCAGATCGACCAATGAGCGAGCATTGAGCTTGAGTAACAGACGCGTCTTGTAGGTACTTACCGTCTTGTTGCTGAGAAACATGCCGTCGGCGATCTCCTTGTTGGACTTGCCCCGGGCCAATTGCTGCAACACCATCATTTCCCGCCCTGACAGACGCCCCACCATGTCCGCCTCGCTGGAGCCGCCGAGATTGGCGCGTACCGAGTGCAGCGCCTGGTTGGGAAAGTAGCTGTAGCCCGAGAGCACGGCCTTGATTGCACTGAGCAGCTCGGTAAGGTCCTGCTGCTTGCACACATAGCCGGCAGCTCCCGCCTGCATGCAACGCATCGAAAAATGTCCCGGCGCCTGGGAAGTCAGTACGAGAACCTTGATGACGATTCCATTGGCCGTGAGGCGACCAATCACCTCAAGCCCGTCAAGCTTTGGAATCCCGATATCCAGAATCACGATATCCGGCAAATGCTCCCTGGCCAGTTGCAGCGCATCCACCCCGTTATCCGTTTCCCCAATCACTTCATAACCATGCCGGTCCATCAGCATGCGCACGGCCAAGCGAATGACCGGATGGTCATCGACGATCAGCACTTTATTCATGGGCAAGATCCATTCTTTACTATTCGACTTGTTAGAAGCCCGCACAATAGCCCAGTCAGCTTGTTGATTGCAGGGCGTATGTTCTGAACACCCGCACACTCAGACATGGACTACAAAAATAAAAGAAGCTTCTTACAGAAGATTCCTACAGGCAGCGTATTTACCGTTATTGCGAACCTTAATTTGAAGATCAAAAAAGGCATCTCTGGATGCTAGCCTCGCGCGCAGAAAATATCGCTACGAATAACGGAAAAACATATGAAGGAAATATCCTTAATATTCGCCAAACAAGTCCTAGTGACAGACCGTTCACGCCGCAAGGAAACAAATTCCCCCTGAAATGCTTCTTCAATAAGACCCATCACCCTGTGATTGCTGGATCCCATTTGCGGCACACTGCGCCCACGCCCCTTGTACTCCCTGCCCGAGAGCCGGCAGACGAACGCTCACCGCACGCAGAGATCTCACCATGAGCAGCCAGGAACCGAAAAGCCCGCTGACCACTATCGCTATCTTCGCCGGCATTATCGAAGCGTCGGCATTGGCCTCGTTACCCTTTCTCGGGGAAAGTAGCCAGAGTATCTACACGTGGTTCCTGGTCGGTTTTCCGCCTTTTCTCACGCTATTGTTCTTTCTTACACTCAACTTCAATACCAAAAGTCTGTACGGCCCCGATGAACATTCGGGCACAACGGAAACACCTGAAACCAATAACGTTACACAAGAGCCATCACCCATAACAAGTAGCTCAACAACTCCGCTATTACTTCCGCGCGCAGCTTCGCCAATATCTGAAGTTACAATATCGACGGTTGTCATTTCCGGACCCAACGCGCAGACCCTACTCGAACTACTGGCCCGACATGCTGTAACGCGGCCAAGCTCGAACCGCCTGATCCTGCAAAACCTGGAGGCCGGCACTCACACGACCATCATTACCGAGTGGCCCAACAATCACTCGCCACCTTTGGACGGATAAAAAAACCCCGGCACTAGTGCCGGGGCTCTTTATCAACGAGGCGCGATCAGACCAGCGAACGACCTTTGTTCGCAGCGATCCGCATACGCAGGGCGTTGAGCTTGATGAAGCCCGCCGCGTCCGCCTGGTTGTAGGCACCGCCGTCTTCTTCGAAGGTGGCGATGTTGGCATCGAACAGCGAATCGTCGGACTTGCGGCCGGTAACGATGACGTTGCCCTTGTACAGTTTCAGGCGAACGACGCCGTTCACGTTGACCTGGGAGGCGTCGATCATTTTTTGCAGCATCAGACGCTCAGGGCTCCACCAGTAACCGGTGTAGATCAGGCTGGCGTACTTCGGCATCAGCTCATCTTTCAAGTGAGCGACTTCGCGGTCCAGGGTGATCGACTCGATGGCGCGGTGGGCGCGCAGCATGATGGTGCCGCCCGGGGTTTCGTAGCAGCCACGGGACTTCATGCCGACATAACGGTTCTCGACGATGTCCAGGCGGCCGATGCCGTTGGCGCCGCCGATGCGGTTCAGTTCGGCCAGAACGGTAGCCGGGGACATCTCGACGCCGTCGAGGGCGACGATGTCACCGTTGCGGTAAGTCAGCTCCAGGTAGGTGGCCTGGTCAGGGGCGTTCTCAGGCGAGACGCTCCAACGCCACATGTCTTCCTCGTGCTCGGTCCAGGTATCTTCCAGGACACCGCCTTCGTAGGAGATGTGCAGCAGGTTGGCATCCATCGAGTACGGCGACTTCTTCTTGCCATGACGCTCGATCGGGATGGCGTGCTTCTCGGCGTAGTCCATCAGCTTCTCGCGGGACAGCAGGTCCCACTCGCGCCATGGCGCAATGACCTTGACGCCCGGCTTCAGCGCGTAGGCGCCCAGCTCGAAACGAACCTGGTCGTTACCCTTGCCGGTAGCGCCATGGGAAATGGCGTCGGCGCCGGTTTCGTTGGCGATTTCGATCAGGCGCTTGGCGATCAGCGGACGGGCGATGGAAGTACCCAGCAGGTACTCGCCTTCGTAGACGGTGTTGGCGCGGAACATCGGGAACACGAAGTCTCGGACGAACTCTTCGCGCAGGTCATCGATGTAGATCTCTTTGACGCCCATGGCCTGAGCCTTGGCGCGGGCCGGCTCGACCTCTTCGCCCTGCCCCAGATCGGCGGTGAACGTCACCACTTCACAGTCGTAGGTATCTTGCAGCCACTTGAGAATCACCGAAGTATCAAGGCCGCCGGAATACGCCAGTACGACCTTTTTTACGTCCGCCATGCCATCACTCCACGGGGTTGTACGGAAAACCCCGGATTCTACCGCTCTTGGTGCGGAATTTACAGTGGGGCGACAGCTTGTGACGACAAAGCGACAGGAACTGTCGTGAGCGCGACGGACGGTCGCACTCAGGACTTCAACGACGTTTTGCCTGGCGTCAGCTGCGTGGCGGGGGTATTCGACTTCGCCGGCGCCACCGGGGTTGCCGCAGGCGCCGAGGCCTCCGGTGCGGCGGGAGTGGCAGCTGGCGTCGGTGCTGGCGCTGCGGGTTTCTCCGCTGCTGGCGTCTCGACCGGGGTCACGCGGTCCAGCTCGATATTCACCCGCCGGTTGCGCGCACGGTTGCCCGCCGAATTGTTGGCCGCCAGCGGATAACGCTCGCCATGGAAACGCACGACGATGTTGCTTTCCGGTACGCCATGGGCCTTGAGGTACTCCATCACCGCCAGCGCACGACGGCGGGACAGGTCACGGTTGGTCAGGCGGTTGCCGCTGTTGTCGGAGTGGCCGTCCAGCTCGATATGGTTGACGGTGGGGTCAGCCTTGAGGAAGTCGAGGATCACGTCCAGGCGGGCGCGGGCATCGGCGTCCAGGTCGATGCCATTGCCGGGGAACCCGATGCGCGCCTGGCGGATCTGGTCGAAGTTCATCGGCAGCAGCTTGGCGGTGCAGGCCTGGTAGTCAGCGAAGGCCTTGTTGAACTTCACCGGCAGCAGGCGGACTTCCATGGCCCGCCCGGCTTCCCCGGCGTAGTTGCGAACCACCGTGCTGCGGCCATCCATCAGCCCGTTGATCAGACGGCTGGCCTGGCCCTGGGAGCTATTGAACAGCACGCCGCTACCGGACATGCGGATCGATCCCAGGTTGATGTCGCCGCGCCCCGGTTGCCACGGCGCGGCCGCGGCCAGCAGGGTGGCCGACCCCGCGCCGAGCATGTTGCTGGACGAGCGCAGGCGGAACGTCGCCTGCTCGCCGGCGCGACGCACGAACTCGCCGCTGCCGAAATCGGCAATCGGCTGGATCAGGCGACACTCGAACTGATCGCCTTCGACCTTCCACTCGATATTTTCCACACGCGTCTGGAACGTGAGCGCGGCGGCCGGAAGGCTGACAAAGAGGCTGAACAGGGCTAGATAACGCTGGCGCACGGGCGGCTCCACAAAATTCTTTCGACTTACCAGCAGGCTATCGGACGGCTTTGGCAAAACTTGATAGCGAGTGCTCGACCCAGGCTTTTCCGGTAGCATTCGCCCAGAGTTCGAACCGCCTGGAATCCCCAATGTCCGACCGCCTGACCCTCCTGCGTCCCGACGACTGGCACATCCATCTTCGCGATGGAGCCGTCCTGCCTCACACCGTCGCTGACGTGGCGCGCACCTTTGCCCGCGCCATCATCATGCCTAACCTGGTCCCGCCGGTACGCAATGCCGACGAAGCCGGCGCTTATCGCCAGCGTATTCTCGACGCCCGTCCGGCCGGCAGCCGTTTCGAGCCGCTGATGGTGCTGTACCTCACCGACCGCACGCAGCCGGAAGAAATCCGCGCCGCCAAGGCCAGCGGCTTCGTCCATGCTGCCAAGATGTACCCGGCCGGTGCCACCACCAACTCGGATTCCGGCGTTACCAGCATCGACAAGATTTCCCCGGTGCTCGAAGCCATGGCCGAAGTCGGCATGCTGCTGCTGGTGCACGGTGAAGTGACCCGCAGCGAGGTCGACGTGTTCGACCGCGAGAAGCTGTTCATCGACGAGCACCTGCGTCGCGTGGTCGAGCGTTTCCCGACGCTGAAAGTGGTCTTCGAACACATCACCACCGCCGATGCCGCGCAGTTCGTCAGCGAAGCTCCGGCCAACGTCGGCGCGACCATCACCGCCCAGCACCTGCTGTACAACCGCAACCACATGCTGGTCGGCGGTATTCGCCCGCACTTCTATTGCCTGCCGATCCTCAAGCGCAACACCCACCAGGTCGCCCTGCTCGACGCCGCCACCAGTGGCAACAGCAAGTTCTTCCTCGGCACCGACTCGGCACCGCACGCCCGTCACGCCAAGGAAGCCGCCTGTGGCTGCGCCGGCTGCTACACCGCCTATGCGGCGATCGAGATGTACGCCGAGGCCTTCGAACAGCGCAATGCCCTGGACAAACTCGAAGGTTTCGCCAGCCTGCACGGCCCGGCGTTCTACGGCCTGCCAGCGAACACCGACACCATTACCCTGGTCCGCGAAAGCTGGACCGCACCCGACAGCCTGCCCTTCGGTGAGCAGACTGTCGTCCCGCTGCGCGCCGGTGAGCAACTGCGCTGGCGCCTGCTGGAGGAAAACGCGTGAGTGACGATCAGTTCGACGACCAGGAAGGTCTTGGCGGTGGTTCGCGCCACCCGATGGCAGAACGTTTCCGTGGCTATCTGCCCGTCGTGGTGGATGTCGAGACCGGCGGCTTCAACAGCGCCACCGACGCGCTGCTGGAAATCGCCGCGGTGACCATCGGCATGGATGAAAAGGGCTTCCTGTTTCCGGAACACACCTATTTCTTCCGCGTAGAGCCCTTCGAGGGCGCCAATATCGAGCAGGCGGCCCTGGAGTTCACCGGGATCAAGCTCGATCACCCGCTGCGCATGGCAGTGAGTGAAGAAGCGGCGCTGACCGATATCTTCCGCGGCGTGCGCAAGGCGCTGAAGGCCAATGGCTGCAAGCGGGCGATCCTGGTCGGCCATAACAGCAGCTTCGACCTCGGCTTCCTCAACGCTGCCGTGGCGCGCACCGACATGAAACGCAACCCGTTTCATCCGTTCTCCAGCTTCGACACCGCCACCCTCGCCGGCCTCGCCTATGGCCAGACCGTCCTGGCACGGGCCTGCCAGAGCGCCGATATCGACTTCGATGGCCGCGAGGCGCATTCCGCCCGCTACGACACCGAGAAGACCGCCGAGCTGTTCTGCGGCATCGTCAACCGCTGGAAAGAAATGGGCGGCTGGCACGATTTCGACGAGTGAGTCGTTTTCAACGCACAAAAAAACCGGCCACATGGGCCGGTTTTTTTGTGCGTGGCGAATTACAGCTTGCCAGCGTTCTCGCTCAGGTAAGCAGCAACGCCTTCTGGCGAAGCGGTCATGCCCTTGTCGCCTTTTTTCCAGTTGGCAGGGCAGACTTCGCCGTGCTCTTCGTGGAATTGCAGGGCGTCGACCAGACGCAGCAGCTCGTCCATGTTACGGCCCAGTGGCAGGTCGTTGACGATCTGCGAACGGACGACACCGTTGGTGTCGATCAGGAACGCGCCACGGAAGGCTACGCCGCCTTCGGACTCAACGTCGTAGGCTTTGCAGATTTCGTGGGAGATGTCGGCTGCCAGGGTGTATTTGACCTGGCCGATACCGCCGTTGTTGACCGGGGTGTTACGCCAGGCGTTGTGGGTGAAGTGCGAGTCGATCGAGACGCCGATGACTTCGACGTTGCGCGCCTGGAAGTCAGGGATGCGGTGGTCCAGCGCGATCAGCTCGGACGGGCAGACGAAAGTGAAGTCCAGCGGGTAGAAGAACACCAGGCCGTACTTGCCCTTGATAGCCGAAGCCAAGTTGAAGCTGTCGACGATTTCGCCATTGCCCAGTACTGCGGCGACGGTGAAGTCCGGGGCTTTTTTGCCAACGAGCACGCTCATTCGATTTCTCCTGATGGTGTGAAACTAACTACGCAGGCGATCGAAGTCGCCTGACACGAGTTGGGCATCATACACCGCGCTGCGCGGGACGCCGAGTAATGGCGATCAGACAGTTTGACCTACCGGCGGTCGCTCTATCTCGCGGCTCACAAGAAGAGTTTTGACAAGCATTCTCATTAACATTAAGCTTCGTTCCATTGAGTCCGCCACCCTGATGGTCTTCTTCTATGTATGTGTGTCTTTGTGTTGGTGTAACCGACGGACAGATCCGCGATGCGATCTATGAAGGATGCTGTAGCTACAAGGAAGTCCGCGCCGCCACCAACGTGGCCAGCCAATGTGGCAAGTGTGCGTGTGTTGCCAAGCAGGTCGTCCGCGAGACCCTGACTGAAATCCAGGCCAGCCAGGCTTCTGCCCTGCCTTATCCCGTGGAATTCTCCGCCGCCTGAAAAAATCTTTTCCCCATTTATAAAGAACCGGACCTAGTGTCCGGTTTTTTTATTCCCATAATTCAACTAGTTAGGTGTAAAACGCGGAACACAAACATTCTTATTCCGATTAATTTTCACTTATTATTCAATAACTTAGGTTTGACAGAGAAAGTTGCCAGGCTCAAACTCCTGCTTATTGGCACACTTGAAGAGCAGGACCTCAATCATGAAAGGCGACGTAAGCGTCATCCAGCATCTCAACAAGATCCTCGGAAACGAGCTGGTCGCGATCAACCAATACTTCCTGCATGCGCGTATGTACGAAGACTGGGGCCTGGAAAAACTCGGCAAGCACGAATACAAAGAATCCATCGACGAGATGAAGCACGCTGACAAACTGATCAAGCGTATTCTCTTCCTCGAAGGCATCCCCAACGTCCAGGACCTGGGCAAGCTGCTGATCGGCGAGCACACCCGCGAAATGCTGGAATGTGACCTGAAGATCGAGCAGAAAGGCCTGATCGACCTGAAAGCCGCCATCGCTCACTGCGAAACCGCTGGCGACTTCGGTAGCCGCGAACTGCTGGAAGACATCCTCGAGGCCGAGGAAGAGCATATCGACTGGTTGGAAACCCAGTTGAGCCTGATCGACAAGGTTGGTCTGGAAAACTACCTGCAATCGCAGATGGGTGAGTAACGCAGCCGCGAGCTTCAAGCTCCCAGTTGCAAGATAAAAGCGCCGCGCGCCTTCAAGGGCCGCGGCGCTTTTTTTCATTCAGAGGCACCAGATATGAAAAAGCCCCGCATCGCGGGGCTCTTCATGACGGCTGGCAGGTGATCAGGCTTCGGAAGCCTTGGCCTTGGCAGCAGCTTCTTTGATCAGGGTCTGCAGCTCACCATTGGCGGCCATCTCGATCATGATGTCGCTACCGCCGACCAGCTCACCGGCCACCCACAGTTGTGGGAAGGTTGGCCAGTTGGCGTACTTCGGCAGGTTGGCGCGAATTTCCGGGTTCTGCAGGATGTCCACGTAAGCGAACTTCTCGCCGCAGCCCATTACGGCTTGCGCCGCTTTTGCCGAAAAGCCGCACTGCGGGGCATTCGGCGAGCCTTTCATGTAAAGCAGAACGGTGTTGTTGGCGATCTGCTCTTTGATTGTTTCGATGATATCCATGAAGCACCTCGGCTGAACTTTCCGACCTGGTTGTCGGCACGGTGGCGAATTGTATCGGAAAGCCGAGCACGACGCTCGGCCTTGCCGACAATCATGCAGCAACCACCTCCACCGGCACACCGTTGAGCACCGCATTGCCGGACAACGCGTCGAGCAGACGGTCATCGGTCAGGTCATTGGCACTGGCCCCGGACTGCGCCCGCGCGATGTCCAGCAGCACGCCGGGCCTGGCGTGGCCGAAACCGTGGGGCAGGCTGACCACGCCGCGCATCATGTCGGTGCTGGCCTGCACATCCACCTCGATGCTGCCGACCCGCGAGGTCACCCTCACCCGCTGCCCATCCTGCAACTGCCGTCCGGCCAGATCTTCCGGGTGCATCAACAACTGATGGCGGGGCTTGCCTTTGACCAGTCGATGATAGTTGTGCATCCAGGAGTTATTGCTGCGCACATGACGCCGGCCAATCAACAGCAACTGCGCGGCGCTGGGTGGCTGTTGCGCGGCGAAGCGCTGCAGGTCGGCGAGAATCTCGGCCGGGGCCGCTTCGATGGCGCCACTCGCGGTTTTCAGGCGTCCGCTCAGATTGGGCTGCAAAGGGCCCAGATCGATGCCATGCGGGTGCTGGTCGAGCGTCTCCAGTGACAGGCCGAACGCCGAACCTTCCCCGTAACGCCCGCCGCGCAGGCCCCGATCAATCATCTGCGCGGGCGGCAGGGTCGGTTTGAGGGGTTTGTCGCTGATCGCCGCGAAGGCCCGCGCCAGGCCGACGAAAATCTCCCAGTCATGCAGCGCGCCCTGGGGCTTGGGCAGGATCGCCCGGTTGAAGCGAGAAACGTTGCGCACCGCGAACAGGTTGAACGTGGTGTCGTAGTGATCGTTCTCCAGTGGGGAGGTCGATGGCAGGATGAGGTCGGCGTAGCGCGTGGTCTCGTTGATATAGAGATCGATGCTGAGCATGAACTCCAGGCCGTCCAGCGCTTGTTCGAGCTGTCGGCCATTGGGCGTGGACAACGCCGGGTTGCCGGCCACGGTCACCAGCGCGCGTACCTGTCCTTCGCCTTCGATGAGTATCTCTTCAGCCAAGGCTGACACCGGCAGCTCGCCGCCATATTCAGGCAGCCCGGATACCCGGCTCTGCCACTGATTGAAATGCCCGCCGCTGGTGGTCGCCACCAGGTCCACCGCAGGTTCGGTGCACAGCGCGCCGCCGACGCGGTCGAGGTTACCGCTGACCAGGTTGATCAACTGCACCAACCAGTGACAAAGCGTGCCGAACGCCTGGGTCGACACCCCCATGCGCCCATAACACACCGCCTTGTCCGCCGCCGCGAAGTCCCGCGCCAACTGCCGAATCAGCCCCGCATCGATACCGCACAGCAGGCTCATGATCTCCGGCGTGAACGACTGCAGGGCCTCGCGAACCTGATCCAGGCCGTTGACCGGCAAATGCGTCACGCGGGTCAGGTTTTCCTCGAACAGGGTGTTGAGCACGCCACAGAGCAGCGCCGCGTCGCCTCCCGGACGGACGAACAGATGCTGATCCGCCATCGCCGCGGTTTCGCTGCGCCGCGGATCGACCACAACCAGCTTGCCGCCGCGCGCCTGGAGCGCCTTCAGCCGCTTCTCGACATCCGGCACGGTCATGATGCTGCCGTTGGAGGCCAGCGGGTTGCCGCCGAGGATCAACATGAAATCGGTGTGGTCGATGTCCGGGATCGGCAGCAACAGGCCGTGCCCGTACATCAGGTAGCTGGTCAGGTGATGCGGCAATTGGTCGACCGACGTCGCGGAAAAGCGGTTGCGGGTCTTGAGCAGGCCGAGGAAGTAGTTGCTGTGGGTCATCAGCCCGTAGTTGTGCACGCTCGGGTTGCCCTGGTAGACCGCGACGGCATTCTGGCCGTGTCGCTGCTGGATGTCGTAGAGCTTGCGGGCGGCCAGCTCGAAGGCTTCTTCCCAGGGAATGGGCAGCCATTGGTCGCCCACGCGCACTACCGGCCCGCGCAGGCGATTGGGATCGTTCTGAATGTCCTGCAGCGCCACCGCCTTGGGGCAGATGTGGCCGCGACTGAAACTGTCCTGGGCATCGCCCTTGATCGAGGTGATACGCGGGGCGCCGCCCTCCTCGGTATCAAGCTCGAAGGTCAGGCCGCAGATGGCCTCGCACAGGTGACAGGCTCGGTGGTGCACGGTCTTGGTCATGGCCGCCTCTTGTTCTCGGATCAGGGGGGAGTGCCGTCCCCGACTATGGCCCCGGCATGCGCGGGCTGCCAGCGACCTTCGCGGCGTGAATCCCCGGGCATCAGGAGGAACGATGGTTCCAGATGACCGACAAAGCCTGGCCGATTCATTGCCAAGCCCGTCTGGGGCAGTGTAAAAAGCTCTCTTGCTCTGGAAAAAGAAGCAGACCAACGGCTTGCCCAAATCCTCGGCTCACGCCATGGATGCAGCCCCACTTGGTAAGACGCGACATTTAATTATAGTATTGCGCCTTCCCCTATTTCGTCGCCCCGTGCGGCTTTCGCCGCAGGTCTCATCCGTGTTTCCGAAAAACCGGTTTTTGCTGATCTGCGGTCTGTTGCAAAAAGGTAGTCAATGATGAGCGCTAGGCACTTTCTCTCCCTGATGGATTTCACCGCCGAAGAACTGGTCAGTGTGATCCGCCGAGGGATCGAGCTGAAAGACCTGCGTAACCGCGGCGTACTCTTCGAGCCCCTGAAAAACCGCGTGCTGGGCATGATCTTCGAGAAATCCTCGACCCGTACCCGGCTGTCCTTCGAAGCCGGCATGATCCAGCTCGGCGGCCAGGCCATCTTCCTGTCCCCGCGCGATACCCAACTGGGCCGTGGCGAGCCGATCGGCGACTGCGCCATCGTCATGTCGCGCATGCTCGATGCGGTCATGATCCGTACCTTTGCCCACAGCACCCTGACCGAATTCGCCGCCAATTCGCGGGTTCCGGTGATCAACGGCCTGTCTGACGACCTGCACCCGTGCCAGTTGCTGGCCGACATGCAGACCTTCCTCGAACACCGCGGCTCGATCCAGGGCAAGACCGTGGCCTGGATCGGCGACGGCAACAATATGTGCAACAGCTATATCGAAGCGGCCATCCAGTTCGACTTCCAGTTGCGCATCGCCTGCCCGGAAGGCTACGAGCCGAACCCAAAATTCGTCGCCCAGGCCGGTGACCGCGTGCAGATCGTCCGCGACCCGAAGGAAGCGGTACGCGGTGCACATCTGGTCAGCACCGATGTCTGGACTTCCATGGGCCAGGAAGAGGAAACTGCACGGCGCCTGGAGCGGTTCGCGCCTTATCAGGTCAACCGCGCACTGCTCGACCTGGCAGCCCCCGATGCCCTGTTCATGCACTGCCTGCCCGCCCACCGTGGCGAGGAAATCAGTGTGGACCTGCTCGACGACCCTCGTTCGGTCGCCTGGGACCAGGCGGAAAACCGTCTGCATGCACAGAAGGCGCTTCTCGAATTCCTTGTTGAACCGGCCTACCACCACGCATGAGTCGTCCCCTATTGCTCAACCTGCGCAACCTCGCCTGCGGCTATGGCGAGGCGCGCATCGTCCAGAACCTCAACCTGCACCTGAACGCCGGTGACATCGGCTGTCTGCTCGGCTCCTCGGGTTGCGGCAAGACCACCACCCTGCGCGCCATCGCCGGCTTCGAGCCGATCCACGATGGCGACATCCAGTTGGCCGGCGAGACCATCTCCAAGGCCGGGTTCACCCTGGCGCCGGAGAAACGCCGGATCGGCATGGTGTTCCAGGACTACGCGCTGTTCCCACACCTGACGGTGGCGGACAACGTCGCGTTCGGCATCGGCAAACACCCGCACAAGCAGCAGGTGGTCAAGGAGATGCTCGAACTGGTCAAGCTCGACGGCCTCGGCGGGCGCTACCCGCACGAGCTTTCCGGTGGCCAGCAGCAACGGGTCGCCCTGGCCCGCGCCCTGGCACCCGAGCCGCAGTTGCTGCTGCTGGACGAACCCTTCTCCAACCTCGACGTGGAACTTCGCCGGCGCCTCAGCCACGAAGTCCGCGACATCCTCAAGAGCCGCGGCACCAGTGCGATCCTGGTGACACACGACCAGGAAGAGGCCTTCGCCGTCAGCGACCATGTCGGCGTCTTCAAGGAAGGCCGGCTGGAGCAGTGGGATACGCCCTACAACCTGTACCACGAGCCGGCGACCCCGTTCGTTGCCAGCTTCATCGGTCAGGGCTATTTCATTCGCGGCCAGTTGCTCGACCCGGAGACGGTCCAGACCGAACTCGGCACGCTGCGCGGCAACCGCGCCTATGCGCTGCCGGTCGGCGGCGCCGTGGATGTGCTGTTGCGGCCTGATGACATCATCCATGCCCCGGACAGTACCCTGAGCGCGCGGATCAACGGCAAGAGCTTCCAGGGCGCCTCAACGCTGTACCGCCTGCAACTGGGCACCGGCACCCAGCTGGAAGCGATCTTCCCGAGCCATATCGATTACCAGATTGGCCAGGACGTCGGGATTGCCGTTGCGGCGGATCACCTGGTGCTGTTCGCTGCTTCAGGCAGTGTCGAAGCGAGGTTGCCGGCTGGCGAGAGCGGCGTTCGCCGATACGGCTCGGTCAGCTGATACAAAAAAGGCCGCCACAATCGTGGCGGCCTTTTCGTTGGGGCATCCGCGTTTCTATTCGCGACCGATATCCGCGAACTTGCCCTGGGTGTGCTCAGCAAGTACCGCAGCCGCCAGCTCCACCTCCAGCCCACGCCGTCCGGCGCTGACATGAATCGTCTCGTGAGCCTCGGCCGATTGGTCGATAAAAGTGCGCAGACGTTTCTTCTGACCCAGCGGGCTGATTCCGCCCAACAAGTAGCCCGTTGAACGCTGGGCTGCGGCGGGGTCAGCCATTTCGCACTTCTTCACGCCCGCCGCCTGGGCCAGTGCCTTCAGATCGAGGCTGCCGCCCACCGGCACCACCGCCACCAGCAACTCGCCCTTCTCACTGCTGGCCAGCAAGGTCTTGAACACCCGCTTGGGGTCCAGACCCAGTTTTTCAGCAGCCTCCAGGCCGTAGGACGCGGCCTTGGGGTCGTGTTCATAACTGTGAATGCGGTGTTCGGCGCGAACTTTCTTCAACAGGTCCAGAGCAGGGGTCATGCGGGGCTCCAACATTCGTTCTGTATTCGGCGGCTACTGTAGGACAAATCGTGTGCCACAACCATTGGCCTGTAGGACACGAACATGACAACTCGCAGGCCGGCAGTCAGATTATGAATGACAGTTCACTTTCGACCTTTGACATCAGCGTTTCTTGTCTATATTTTTTCGAATCTGAATATTGGTGATGCCCTTATAAGGTGCATTTCTATCGTCTGCCTGACCGAAATGGGGATTTCGTTCGGGTTTCTGTCGAGCGCTCACTGCGCCTCACAACAACAAAAACCGAGGTATCGAATGACGACTGCTCTACAACAACCGACGTTGTCCAGCCAATGCATGGCCGAATTCTTCGGCACCGCACTGTTGATCTTCTTCGGTACTGGCTGTGTTGCCGCGCTCAAGGTGGCGGGTGCCAGCTTCGGCCTGTGGGAAATCAGCATCATCTGGGGGGTGGGCGTCAGCATGGCGATCTACCTCACCGCCGGTATTTCCGGCGCGCACCTGAACCCCGCCGTGAGTATCGCGCTGTGCCTGTTCGCCGGTTTCGAGAAGGGCAAGCTGCCGTTCTACATCGTCGCCCAGATCGCCGGCGCCTTCTGCGGCGCGGCGCTGGTCTACACGCTCTACAGCAGCCTGTTCTTCGATTACGAACAAACCCACCAGATGATTCGCGGCAGCGAGGCCAGCCTCGAACTGGCCTCGGTGTTCTCCACCTACCCGCACCCGGCGCTGTCCACCGGTCAGGCGTTCCTCGTTGAAGTGATCATCACCGCGATTCTCATGGCCGTGATCATGGCCCTCACCGATGACAACAACGGCCTGCCGCGCGGCGCCCTCGCCCCACTGCTGATCGGCCTGCTGATCGCCGTGATCGGCAGCGCCATGGGCCCGCTGACCGGCTTCGCGATGAACCCGGCACGTGATTTCGGCCCCAAACTGATGACATTCCTGGCTGGCTGGGGCGAAGTAGCCTTCACCGGCGGCCGTGATATTCCCTACTTCCTCGTTCCGGTTTTCGCGCCGATCATGGGAGCGTGCCTTGGCGCCGCCCTGTACCGCGGCGTGTTCGCCCGCAGCCTGCCCAGCGCCGCTGCCAGCACCCCGACCGACGACAAGACCCAGGGCAACACCCAGACTTCCTGATCCGCACGCGGACAGAGCTGCCCTGACTCCAACCTATTTCACTGCAAGGCCAACGACATGACAGACCGTCAGAACAAGAACTACATCATTGCCCTCGACCAGGGCACGACCAGTTCGCGGGCCATCATTTTCGACCGCGATGCCAACGTGGTCGGCACCTCCCAGCGCGAGTTCGCCCAACACTACCCGCAGGCCGGCTGGGTCGAGCACGACCCGATGGAAATCTTCGCCACCCAGAGCGCAACCATGGTCGAAGCCCTGGCTCAGGCGGGCATCAGCCACGACCAGGTCGCCGCCATCGGTATCACCAACCAGCGTGAAACCACGGTGGTCTGGGACAAGGAAACCGGTCGTCCGGTGTACAACGCCATCGTCTGGCAGTGCCGACGCAGCACCGAGATCTGCGAACAGCTCAAGCGCGACGGCCTGCAGGACTACATCCGCGAAACCACTGGCCTGGTCACCGACCCCTACTTCTCCGGCACCAAGCTCAAGTGGATCCTCGACAATGTCGAAGGCGCTCGCGAGCGCGCCGAGCGCGGCGACCTGCTGTTCGGCACCGTCGATAGCTGGCTGATCTGGAAATTCTCCGGCGGCAAGGTTCACGTCACCGACTACACCAACGCCTCGCGCACCCTGCTCTTCAACATCCACACGCTGCAGTGGGATGACAAGATGCTGGAAGTGCTGGGCATCCCGCGGCAGATGCTGCCCGAAGTTCGTTCGTCCTCGGAAATCTACGGCAAGACCAAGAGCGGCATCGACATCGCCGGTATCGCCGGCGACCAGCAGGCCGCGCTGTTCGGCCAGATGTGCGTGGAGCCGGGCCAGGCCAAGAACACCTACGGCACCGGCTGCTTCCTGCTGATGAACACCGGCGACAAAGCCGTGCAGTCCTCCCACGGCCTGCTGACCACCATCGCCTGTGGGCCGCGTGGCGAAGTGGCCTACGCACTGGAAGGCGCCGTGTTCAACGGTGGCTCCACCGTGCAGTGGCTGCGCGACGAACTGAAGATCGTCAACGACGCCCACGACACCGAGTACTTCGCCAGCAAGGTCAAGGACAGCAACGGCGTGTACCTGGTGCCGGCCTTCACCGGCCTCGGCGCGCCCTACTGGGACCCGTACGCCCGTGGCGCCCTGTTCGGCCTGACCCGCGGGGTCAAGGTGGACCACATCATCCGCGCCGCACTGGAGTCGATCGCCTACCAGACCCGCGACGTCCTCGACGCCATGCAGCAGGACTGCGGCCAACGCCTCAGCGCGCTGCGCGTGGACGGTGGCGCGGTAGCCAACAATTTCCTGATGCAATTCCAGGCCGACATCCTCGGCACCTGTGTCGAGCGTCCGCAGATGCGCGAAACCACCGCCCTCGGCGCCGCCTACCTGGCGGGCCTGGCCTGTGGCTTCTGGAGCGGCCTGGACGAATTGCGCGGCAAGGCGCTGATCGAGCGCGAATTCACTCCGCAACTGGCGGAAGCGGAGAAGGAAAAACTCTACAGCGGCTGGCTCAAGGCCGTTGATCGCACGCGCGACTGGGAACCCCACGAAGAGTAAGCAGTGCGTACAGGGCGCATCCGCAATGGATGCGCCCTGTGCTACGCGGCTGCCGCACTCAGGCTGGTCCCCGGCTACTTCCTACGGCATCATTGCAGCATTTTTCGGCCGCCCCTGAAGGACGCCCATGAATCTGCCTCCCCGCCAACAACAAATTCTCGAACTGGTCCGCGAACGCGGCTACGTCAGTATCGAAGAAATGGCGCAATTGTTCGTCGTCACCCCGCAAACCATCCGCCGCGATATCAACCAACTGGCGGAGGTCAATCTGCTGCGGCGCTATCACGGTGGCGCGGCCTACGACTCCAGCATCGAAAACACCGCCTACGCCATGCGCGCCGACCAGATGCGCGATGAGAAACAGCGCATCGCCGAAGCCGTGGCCCAGCAGATCCCCGATAACGCCTCGCTGTTCATCAATATCGGCACCACCACCGAGTCCATCGCCCGCGCCCTGCTCAACCACAATCACCTGAAAATCATCACCAACAACCTGCATGTCGCTTCGATCCTCAGTGCCAAGGACGACTTCGAAGTGCTGCTGGCCGGCGGCAATGTGCGCCGCGACGGCGGTGTGGTGGGCCAGGCCAGCGTCGACTTCATCAACCAGTTCAAGGTCGATTTCGCCCTGGTGGGCATCAGCGGCATCGACGAAGACGGCAGCCTGCTGGACTTCGACTACCAGGAAGTGCGCGTTTCCCAGGCAATCATCGCCAATGCCCGGCAAGTGATCCTCGCCGCCGACTCCAGCAAGTTCGGCCGCAACGCCATGGTCCGCCTCGGCTCGATCAGCCTGATCGACTGCCTGGTAACCGACCAGGCTCCCGTCGCCGCCCTGAGCCAGTTGCTCAACCAGAACAAGATCCGCCTCGAAGTGGTGTGACGGCCCCGCAACCGCCATCGCAAGGGTGGCGGTTTCAATGTTCGGTTTTTTTCACTTATTTGTAACCAGATCAGTATTTTCTATGGAAAGTCACTGGTCGGCGGCTTTCCGTTCGGCTAACATTTTCGAATACGAACATTAATGTTCAGAAAAGATACCAGAACGACTTTACAAGAGGCCGCGCCGTGTCCAATTCCAGCTCCCCCATCCTTGCCGAAATCTATGACGTTGCCGTCATCGGTGGTGGCATCAATGGTGTCGGCATCGCCGCCGACGCTGCCGGACGCGGTCTTTCGGTGTTCCTCTGCGAAAAGGACGACCTCGCCAGCCACACCTCATCGGCCAGCAGCAAACTGATCCACGGTGGCCTGCGCTATCTCGAACATTACGAATTCCGCCTGGTGCGCGAAGCCCTCGCCGAACGCGAAGTGCTGCTGGCCAAGGCTCCGCACATCGTCAAGCCGATGCGTTTCGTTCTGCCGCACCGCCCTCACCTGCGTCCGGGCTGGATGATCCGTGCCGGCCTGTTCCTCTACGACAACCTGGGCAAGCGCAAGCAACTTGGCGCCTCGCGCAGCTTGCGCTTCGGTCCGGGCAGCCCGCTCAAGCCGGCGATCACCCGCGGTTTCGAATACGCCGACTGCGCGGTGGACGATGCCCGCCTGGTGGTGCTCAACGCCATGGCCGCCCGTGAGCGCGGCGCGCACATCCTCACCCGCACCCGCTGCCTGAGCGCGCGTCGCAGCGGCAAGCTGTGGAACGTGCAGGTCGAACGCGCCGACGGCAGCCAGCAGACCATCCAGGCCCGCTCGCTGGTCAACGCCGCCGGCCCGTGGGTCGCGAAGTTCATCAAAGACGACCTCAAGCTCGACGCGCCCTACGGCATCCGCCTGATCCAGGGCAGCCACCTGATCGTGCCGAAGCTGTACGAAGGCGAACATGCCTACATCCTGCAGAACGAAGACCAGCGCATCGTGTTCTGCATTCCTTACCTGGAACGCTTCACCCTGATCGGCACCACCGACCGCGAATACAGCGGCGACCCGGCCCAGGTGGCAATTACCGAAGCCGAGACCGACTACCTGCTCAACGTGGTCAACCAGCACTTCAATCATCAACTCAGCCGGAGCGACATCCTCCACACCTATTCCGGTGTGCGTCCGCTGTGCAACGACGAGTCGGACAACCCGTCGGCGGTGACCCGCGACTACACCCTGGCGTTGTCCTCGGACAACGGCCAGGCACCGCTGCTGTCGGTGTTCGGCGGCAAGCTGACCACCTACCGCAAGCTGGCCGAATCGGCCATGGGCGAACTGGCCCCCTGGTTCACCCAGATGACCGGAAGCTGGACCGCCACCGCACCGCTGCCCGGCGGTGAAGACATGAGCACGCCGCAAGCCCTTTGCGACGAAATCCTCGCCCGCCACGGCTGGCTGCCTGCGGCCCTGGCCAAACGCTGGGCGCTGACCTACGGCAGCCGTACCCTGGCGCTGCTGGAAGGCGCGCAAGGTCCGGAAGATCTGGGCGAAGCCATCGGTGGTGGCCTGTTCAGCCGTGAAGTGGATTACCTGTGCCGCGAAGAATGGGCGCTGAACGCCGACGACATTCTGTGGCGCCGCAGCAAACTGGGGCTGTTCCTGAGCGCCTCGGAACAGCAGGCACTGCGTGAGTATCTGCAGCGGGTCGAGCTGAAGCGTGGTCGGGTGCAGGCTGCCTGAATCGCGGCGGTTGACACGGAACCCGTGGGAGCAGCCCATCGCGGCTAACAGCCACTCTCACAAGTTCCGCGTCAACCCCATCGCCGCCTTCGTTCGGCTTTCCGAACGCCAACCTCCGTAAGATTCGGCCTACCGTACACGGCCTCCTGTCAAACGCCCGTCAAATAACCCTGCTATCCAGTAAAACCGGGCCTTCATGACCGAAGTCAGCGCCTGGCACGACTCATGCTCTACACTCAGTACCCGAATGCGCAAACGCTTTATTGCAGTGTTCGCTGAACGAAACGGCCGACAACGGCCTCATAAAAAAAACAACGTCGAGGAAAATTAGATGCGTATCGTTCGTCATCTGTTGGGCGCCGCTATCGCGGCCGCTGTGATCGCTTCGCCCGTCATGGCCGAAGAACTGACCGGCACCCTGAAGAAGATCAAGGACTCGGGCACCGTTACGCTGGGGCATCGGGACGCTTCCATTCCGTTTTCTTACATCGCCGACGCTTCGGGTAAACCGGTCGGTTACTCCCACGACATCCAGTTGGCAATCGTCGAGACCCTGAAAAAGGATCTGGACCTTCCCAACCTGAACGTCAAATACAACCTGGTCACCTCCCAGACCCGCATCCCGCTGGTCCAGAACGGCACCGTTGACGTCGAGTGTGGCTCCACCACCAACAACGTCGAGCGCCAGCAGCAGGTCGCCTTCTCGGTCGGCATCTTCGAAGTCGGTACCCGCCTGCTGACCAAGGTCAAGGACGGTCAACCCGCCTACAAGGACTTCCCGGACCTGGCCGGCAAGAACGTGGTGACCACCGCCGGTACCACCTCCGAGCGCATCCTCAAGGCCATGAACGCCGACAAGCAGATGAAGATGAACGTCATCTCGGCCAAGGACCACGGCGAGTCGTTCCAGATGCTCGAATCCGGTCGCGCCGTTGCCTTCATGATGGACGATGCCCTGCTCGCAGGCGAAATGGCCAAGGCCAAGAAGCCGACCGACTGGGTCGTTACCGGTACGCCGCAATCCTATGAAATCTACGGCTGCATGGTCCGCAAGGACGACGCACCGTTCAAGGCGGCGGTCGACAAGGCCATCGTCGCGCTCTACAAGTCGGGCGAGATCAACAAGATCTACGACAAGTGGTTCCAGCAGCCGGTCCCACCAAAAGGCCTGAACCTCGGCTTCCCGATGAGCGAAGAGCTCAAGGCGTTGATCGCCAACCCTACCGACAAAGCCGCGGACGAAAAGAAGTCCTGAATCCCGTTTAGTTAGTGTCTAACCTTTCATCCGAGGGCGCCCGCGCCCCCGGATGCTCGAAGGTGCCCGTGAAACAACTGATCTGAGGGGAGACCCCGATGAATTACAACTGGGACTGGGGCGTATTCTTCAAGTCCACCGGCGTGGGCGACGAGACCTACCTCGACTGGTACATCACCGGTCTGGGCTGGACCATCGCCATTGCGATCGCCGCCTGGATCATCGCGTTGCTGCTGGGCTCGGTCCTCGGCGTCATGCGCACCGTACCGAACCGCGTGGTATCGGGTATCGCCACCTGCTACGTGGAACTCTTCCGCAACGTACCGCTGCTGGTGCAACTGTTCATCTGGTACTTCCTGGTGCCCGACCTGTTGCCCGAAGGCCTGCAGGAATGGTTCAAGCAGGACCTCAACCCGACGACCTCGGCACTGATCAGCGTGGTCATCTGCCTCGGCCTGTTCACCGCCGCACGGGTCTGCGAACAGGTCCGCACCGGCATCCAGGCCCTGCCCCGCGGTCAGGAAGCCGCCGCCCGCGCCATGGGTTTCAGCCTCTCGCAGATCTACAGCAACGTGCTGCTGCCCCAGGCCTACCGGATCATCATTCCGCCGCTCACCTCGGAGTTCCTCAACGTCTTCAAGAACTCGTCGGTCGCCTCGCTGATCGGCCTGATGGAGCTGCTGGCGCAGACCAAGCAGACCGCCGAATTCTCCGCCAACCTGTTCGAAGCCTTCACCCTCGCCACGCTGATCTACTTCACCCTGAACATGGGCCTGATGCTGCTCATGCGCATGGTCGAGAAGAAAGTTTCGGTACCGGGCCTGATCTCCGTGGGAGGTAAATGATGGAACTGGACTTCAGCGGGATCATTCCCGCCCTGCCGGGCCTCTGGAACGGCATGCGCATGACCCTGCAACTGATGGTCATGGGCATCGTCGGCGGTATCGTGCTGGGTACTATCCTGGCGCTGATGCGGCTGTCATCGAACAAGCTGATGTCGAACCTGGCCGGTGCCTACGTCAACTATTTCCGCTCCATCCCGCTGCTGCTGGTGATCACCTGGTTCTACCTGGCGGTGCCGTTCGTGCTGCGCTGGATCACCGGCGAAGACACCCCGATCGGCGCGTTCACCTCCTGCGTCGTGGCGTTCATGATGTTCGAGGCGGCGTACTTCTGCGAAATCGTCCGTGCGGGCGTGCAGTCGATCGCCAAGGGCCAGATGGGCGCAGCACAAGCGCTGGGCATGACCTACGGCCAGACCATGCGCCTGATCATCCTGCCCCAGGCATTCCGCAAGATGACCCCGTTGCTGCTGCAACAGAGCATCATCCTGTTCCAGGACACCTCGTTGGTTTACACCGTCGGCCTGGTGGACTTTCTCAACTCGGCACGGGCCAGTGGCGACATCATCGGACGCTCGAATGAGTTCCTGATCTTCGCCGGCGTCGTGTACTTCGTCATCAGCTTCTCCGCTTCCTTCCTGGTCAAGCGTCTGCAGAAAAGGATAACCGTATGATTTCCATCAAGAACGTCAACAAGTGGTACGGCGACTTCCAGGTACTGACCGACTGCAATACCGAGGTCAAGAAAGGTGAAGTGGTGGTGGTCTGCGGGCCGTCCGGCTCGGGCAAATCGACCCTGATCAAATGCGTCAACGCACTGGAGCCGTTCCAGAAGGGCGACATCATCGTCGACGGCACGTCCATCGCCGACCCGAAGACCAACCTGCCGAAGCTGCGCTCGCGGGTGGGCATGGTGTTCCAGCACTTCGAGCTGTTCCCGCACCTGACCATCACCGAGAACCTGACCATCGCCCAGCGCAAGGTGCTGGGTCGCAGCGAGGCCGAAGCCAGCAAGAAAGGCCTGGCCCTGCTCGACCGCGTCGGCCTGAGCGCCCACGCCGGGAAGCACCCCGGCCAGCTTTCCGGCGGCCAGCAACAACGTGTCGCGATTGCCCGCGCACTGGCCATGGACCCGATCGTCATGCTGTTCGACGAACCGACCTCGGCCCTGGACCCGGAAATGGTCAGTGAAGTACTGGACGTCATGGTCCAGTTGGCCAACGAAGGCATGACCATGATGTGCGTGACCCACGAAATGGGCTTCGCCCGCAAGGTCGCCAACCGGGTCATCTTCATGGACAAAGGCAACATCATCGAGGACTGCACCAAGGAAGAATTCTTTGGTGACCAGAGCGTGCGTGACCAACGTACCCAACACTTCCTCAGCAAGATCCTGCAGCACTAAGCAGACCGTAGCCCGCCGTCCGGTGTTCGCCGGGCAGCGGGCGCTGGTCGTCATAAGGCCACTGTGATGAAATGCGACCCCACGCTCTTTCGCCCAGCCAAGCCTGCCCTTGCCGTGAAACCCCGCCTGATTCGCCAGCTCATCATTCCCCCACTGATCCTCCTGCTGACGATCGGACTGGGCGTCGCCGGCTTCATGGTCAGCGAACACAACGGCATCCGCACCTTGAGCGACAACGGCGAGCGCCAGCTAGAGCTGCACGCGCGCACCGTCGAGAGCGAAATCAGCAAGTACACCTACCTGCCCAGCCTGCTGGAGCTGGAAGACAGCGTCTCGAAATTGCTGACCGAACCGGATGGCGAACACCGCCAGGTGGTCAACGAATACCTCGAAGGCCTCAACCGGCGCAGCCGCAGCCGGGCGATCTTCGTCCTCGACACCACCGGCCGGGTCCAGGCCTCCAGCAACTGGCGCGATGTCGACAGTTTCCTCGGTGAAGACCTGTCGTTCCGCGCCTATTTCCAGGACGCCGTGCGCGGCCAGCCGGGACGGTTCTACGGCATCGGCAGCACCACCGGCGAGCCGGGCTACTACCTGGCCCACGGTCTTGAAGAACACGGCAAGATCATTGGCGTGGCGGTGATCAAGGTGCGCCTGGAACCCCTCGAAGAACGCTGGCAACGCGCCCGCCTGGAAGCCTTCGTCAGCGACGAGAACGGCATCATCATCCTCTCCAGCGACCCGGCCCGACGCCTGAAGTCAGTGCGTCCGCTCAACCCGGAACTCAAGGAACGCCTGGCCCGCAGCCTGCAGTACTACTGGTTCTCGCTCAACGAGCTGCAACCGCTGGGCCGGGAAAAACTCGGCGACGACCTGGAGAAACTGACCTTCCCGGCCAACGCCCGGCTCGATGACGGCACCCATGAAGTCGCTTACCTGGCGCAGACTCGCCGCCTGGTCGACACGCCCTGGCACTTCACCCTGCTGACGCCGCTGCAGGACCTGCGCCGCGAATCGATCATCCAGGGTGTTCTGGTAGCCGTGGCTTTCGCCCTGCTGGCCATTCTCGCCATCGCCTGGAACGAGCGGCGCAAGGTGATCGCCACCCGCCTGGCCGCCCGCGAGGCGCTGGAAGAAGCCAACAACCAGCTCGAACGCAAGATCGCCGAACGTACCGCCGACCTGCGCGCCAGCAACGACCGCCTGAAAGCGCAAATCCGCGAACGTCGCCAGGCCGAGCAGACTCTGCGCCACGCTCAGGACGAACTGGTGCAGGCCGGAAAACTCGCAGCCATCGGCCAGATGTCCACCAGCATCGCCCACGAACTGAACCAGCCGCTGGCCGCGCTGCGCACCTTGTCCGGCAACACCGTGCGCTTCCTCGAACGCGGCTCGCTGGAAATCGCCAGCGCCAACCTGCTGACCATGAACGACCTGATCGACCGCATGGGCCGCATCACCGCCAGCCTGCGCTCCTTCGCCCGGCGCGGCGACGACCGCGGCCAGGCCTCGCTGAGCAAGGCCGTCGAGGCTACCCTGCAAGTGCTCAATGCGCGCATCGAAGGGTGCCACCTGAAGCTGCACAGCAACTACAGCGACCAGCAACTGGCCATCGACCAGACCCGCCTGGAACAGATTCTCGTCAACCTCATCGGCAACGCCCTGGACGCCATGGCCACGGTGCCGCTGCCGCAGCTCTGGCTGGAAGGCGAGCGCCAGGACGACAAATACCGCTTGCGAGTCCGCGACAACGGCCACGGCATCGACGACGAAGCCCGCAAGCATTTGTTCGAACCGTTCTTCACCACCAAACCGGGCGAGCATGGCCTCGGCCTGGGCCTGACCTTGTCCGCCAGCCTCGCGGCCGCCGCTGGTGGCAGCCTGAACGTCGAACACCCCGCCAACGGCGGCACCGCGTTCGTCATCAGCCTGCCGCTGGTCAAAACCGCCACTGAACCCGCCGAGTCCTTATGAACCCATCGCCCCTTACCGTCCTGATCGTCGAAGACGACCCGCATGTGTTGCTCGGCTGCCAGCAGGCCCTGGCCCTGGAAGACATCGCCAGCGAAGGCGTGAGCAGTGCCGAACAGGCCCTGGAGCGGATCGGCGACGACTTCGCCGGGATCGTCGTCAGCGACATCCGCCTGCCCGGCATCGACGGCCTGGAACTGCTCAGCCGCCTCAAGGCCCGCGACAGCAGCCTGCCGGTGGTGCTGATCACCGGCCACGGCGACATCGACATGGCCGTCGGCGCGATGCGCAACGGCGCCTACGATTTCATGGAAAAACCCTTCTCGCCGGAGCGCCTGGTCGACGTGGTCCGCCGCGCGCTCGAACAACGTGGCCTGGCCCGGGAAGTGTTCGCCCTGCGCCGCCAACTGGCCGAGCGCAGCACCCTGGAAGGCCGCATCATCGGTCGTTCGCCGGCGATGCAGAACCTGCGCGAACTGATCGCCAACGTCGCCGACACCTCGGCCAACGTGCTGATCGAAGGCGAGACCGGCACCGGCAAGGAACTGGTCGCGCGCTGCCTGCACGACTTCAGCCGGCGCCAGTCCCAGCCTTTCGTCGCGCTGAACTGCGGCGGCCTGCCGGAAAACCTGTTCGAAAGCGAAATCTTCGGCCACGAGGCCAACGCCTTCACCGGCGCGGGCAAGCGGCGGATCGGCAAGATCGAGCACGCCAATGGCGGCACGCTGTTCCTCGACGAGGTCGAGAGCATGCCGATCAACCTGCAGATCAAACTGCTGCGGGTGTTGCAGGAGCGCACCCTCGAACGCCTCGGCTCGAACCAGAGCATCGCCGTGGATTGCCGGGTGATCGCCGCGACCAAGTCCGACCTCGACGCCCTCGGCCAGAGCGGCCAGTTCCGCAGCGACCTGTATTACCGCCTCAACGTCGTCACCCTGGAACTGCCGCCGCTGCGCGAACGCCGCGAAGACATCCTGCAACTGTTCGAACACTTCCTCCAACTGTCGTCCCTGCGCTTCGACCGCGAGGCGCCGCAACTGGACAGCCAGACCCTGTCGCGCCTGATGAGCCATGACTGGCCGGGCAACGTGCGCGAACTGCGCAACGTCGCCGAGCGCTTCGCCCTCGGCTTGCCGGCGTTCAAGAAGAGCGGCACCAGCCCGTCCCAGGGCGTGGGTTTTGCCGAGGCGGTGGAAGCCTTCGAGCGCAACCTGCTCAGCGACGCGCTGCAACGCACTGGGGGCAATCTCAGCCAGGCCAGCCAGGAGCTGGGCATGGCCAAGACCACCCTGTTCGACAAAGTGAAGAAATACGGCCTCGGCTGACAAGGCGGAAACGACATGGACCTGATACTCAAAGCCTGCCTTGGCGCCGCCGTGGTGGTGATCCTCGCGATGCTGGCCAAGACCCGCAATTACTACATCGCCGGGCTGGTGCCGCTGTTTCCCACCTTCGCCCTGATCGCCCACTACATCGTCGGCAAGGGGCGCTCGCTGGACGACCTGAAGACCACCATCGTGTTCGGCATGTGGTCGATCATTCCGTACTTCGTCTACCTCGCGGCGTTGTATTTCCTCGTCGACCGCCTGCGCCTGGAAGCCTCACTGGCCCTCGCCGCGCTAGCGTGGCTGGTGGCGGCGGCGATCCTGGTGAGTGTCTGGGTACGCCTTCATTAACGCTGGGCGAGATGGCTGTAATCATTGCGGTGCGCCTGTAAATACGGCAGCACCGCCGCCAGCAGCGCGGCCTTGAACGGTT
Source organism: Pseudomonas sp. 20P_3.2_Bac5 (assembly GCF_025466035.1). NCBI lineage: Bacteria > Pseudomonadati > Pseudomonadota > Gammaproteobacteria > Pseudomonadales > Pseudomonadaceae > Pseudomonas > Pseudomonas sp. 20P_3.2_Bac5. Next base: position 104,608 of record NZ_JANLOA010000070.1, read on the forward strand.
CCTGGAATCGGTGGGCCAACCCGGGAATCAACGCCAATTGGCTGCCCTGGATATGCGCCGCCAGGTGCACCCCGTGCATCACCGGCAGCAGCGGATCGGCGGTGCCATGCACCACCAGCGCCGGCACCCGCAGGCGGTTGAGCAACTCGACCCGGCTGGGTTCGGCGAGGATTGCCATGATCTGGCGCTTGACCCCTTCGGGGTTGAATGCGCGGTCGTAGGACACCGCCGCCTGTTGCAGCAACGCCTGACGATCATCCTGCACCCGCGGGCTGCCCAGCGCCGCCAGCAGGTCCGCCTGTTGCTCGATCGCCACCTCGCGGTTGGGCGCGCCGCGCCGCGCCAGTTGCTGGATCAGCGCCGCGCTCGGCGCCGGCAGGCCCTGGGCACCGGAACTGGACATGATCAGCGTCAGGCTCTCGACCCGCTCCGGCGCCATCGCCGCCAGGTGCTGGGCGATCATCCCGCCCATGCTCACGCCCAACACATGAAAGCGGCTTTCGCCGAGGTACTGCATTAGCTCCAGGCCGTCCTCGGCCATGTCTTCGAGGGTGTAGGGCGCACTCACCGACAGGCCGAGGCGATAGCGCACCAGTTCGTAGGTCAGGCTGGCATCGGCGGGCGGCTGGTTCCAGCGCGACAGACCGACATCGCGGTTGTCGTAGCGGATCACCCGGAAGCCTTGGCGACACAGGGCCTCGACCACTTCATCAGGCCAGTGGATCAACTGCCCGCCCAGCCCCATGACCAGCAACAGCGCCGGGTCGGTGCTGCGCCCGACGCTCTGGTAGGCCAGGCTGACCTGCTTCAGCTCGGCCTGCTCGACCGGCGCATGGACGTCGCAACGCGGCGCGGCGAACGACGGAAAGGCGCTCAGCAGCGCCAGGAGAAATAAATACAACCGCATGGAAAAACACCGAAAACGAAATCCCCAGTAGAGCGCGAGTGTGATGATGTTTGTGCCGGCGCGCTGCCACAGTTCCGTGACAATTTCATGAACCTCGCCGAGCGGATACCTATGTACCGCCCGTCCTTCCCCGGCTTGACCTCAAATCCGCCGACCACAGCGCCAGTACGGCCTGTTTTCGCCGAGCCCGAGGTAAACCCGATGCCCGCCCCAGACCACGTCGACACCTTGACCGTGATCGACTTCGCTTTTGAACAGAATCTCGACGCCCCCCTCCCCCACGATGAAAACCTGTTTTCCAGCGCCTCGGCGCGTTGGCACGAATGCCGTAAGCACATGCTCGAGCTGTTCAGCGAGCTTCCCGCAATCCGTGGCGCGATCAGGCAACAGATCACCGAGCGTTGGGGCCTGGACAGCGACCTTGCCGGCCTGCGCTTCCACACCGGGCAGCGCCTGTGCCTTGATGAAGCCGCCGTATTCGTCCTGCAGTTTCCGCTGGACCCGACCCTGAACCAGGCCAGTGACGTCTTTGGCCTGCCCGCGGATCACCCGCTGCATGGCCTGTCGCCAACGGCGCTGCTGGAGACACTCAAGACCCTGGAACTCAGCAGCAGCCTCAACAGACAGTGGATCGTCTACTGGAATGGCCGGGCGCCCGGCACCCCGCTGTCCCGGCGCAGTTGGGCGGCGCGGCAGTATCACGCGCACTTCCAGGCGGCCTGCGATCTCGCCGTGGCCGATGGCACGCTGACCGCACGCCAGTGGCAAGCGCTACAAACGGCGCTCCCGCGCCCCGATACACCAGCCGTGTCCAGCGGTTTCGAGACGCTGCAACTGGTTCTGGCCGATGGCAGCAGGCTCAGGCTGCCGGGCGCGCTGGTCATCACTGTCGCTAGCGAGGGCACCGACCACGTGCTCTACCTGCCGTCGTACACCCCCGCGCTGCAGGTGTTTGCCGATCGGGCAGCGATGGAAAGCGAGCTTCTGCACCGCCAGCGCCTGCTGTGGTCCTACACCAGCAACGAGCTGCGACCGCGCAACACCATCGACTACCAAGTCCAGGACGCGCCGCTGGATGCCGCCTTCCGGCAATTGATGGGGCATCTGCGGGCTGGCTATCTCACTCCCCTGCAACAAAACAGCGACGCCGAGCCGGCGGCCACCGCGAGCGCGCCCCTTGCCGCCGTCGACGCCTACGACAACGCGCGAGCGAGCAACACCCTGTTCGCCGAACCGCCGCTGTTTCACTCGCTGGCCAACGCTGCCGACGATGGCGAATCCCCTCGCCACACCGACTTTGGCAACCTGTACCAGGACATCGCGCTCAGCACCCGCCTGGGCATGGTCAAACAGCAACTGCGGGCCTTCGAAGCCCTGGCAGGCGAGCAGGACGACCCTGATTCGCCAACACTGCAATCACTCAGAGAAACGCTCAATGCCCTGTCCATGGCGCAGAGCCGCGCCGACAGCGCGGCCTCTTCGTTACTCGACACCGCCTGGCTACACGAACTGCGCAGCCGGGCCCAGGACACCTACGCCGACCTGAAACAGGCGCGCCAGGACGGCCTGCACGCCGAGGCCGCTGTCCAACACGCCATGAAACAGCTCGGCGACGACGAGTGGCACATGCTCGAAGCGCTGCTCCGCTCACCCACTGCGGCGCAGCGCGGCATCCCGGTGGTTGCGGCCGCGCTGACCCTGCAAATGACCGGCGACGACCAACAGATCACCTCACAAGCGCTGGACGGTGTGCTGGTCATCGCCCACGGCACCGAGGCCAACACCGTCGTGGCTGACCGCCCGCTGTTGCTGTTCTGGCCTGGCAGCGCGGGCGGCTTGCAGCAGTTCGCTTCAGTGACGGCGCTGGAGCGCGAATTCTTCAAGCTGTCGGCGAGCGACGACGCCCGCAAACTGCTGCTCACGCCCTTGGTCGGGGACGCGTTCGACTATGGCCTGCAACGCCAACTGGCCGCTTGCGAACAGGCCGCGCTCGAACTGCGCCAGCGCTTTGCCGCAAACGATGAAGCGCAGTACCAGAGCGCACGGGAGGAACTGCGGCGCACAGTCCTCGATGAACTGAACGTCCCGGTCAATACCGCTCGCGACCTGGCCTATGAGCGCTTCCTTGAACAAAACCGATCCCTGGCCCTGAACCGCGGACAACCCGAATGGCTGCGTCAGTTGGCGCCTTCCGAACGTCAGTCATTCAGGGCCCTGATCAAGGCCTGCGTACCTGCCGCGCGACGCTCCCAGGCCTTGCTGGAACGCGAACTTCCCCGCCGCGAGGATTTCGCCACGCGACAGGTCACCGCCCGCCTGATCCGCGATTTCGCCCTTGGCAGTGCCGTGCAGGTTCATCTCGACTTGCCCGATTCGACCCAGTTCGTGAGGGAAGCGATTGCAGGATCAGGCGCCCCGGGGACGCCGCTCACGCTCGTCCTCAAACCCAGTAAAAGCAGAAGCCTGATAAGCCTCCAGGAACTGGCCCTGGGCAACATCGACCACAGCATGTCCAACCGCCTGCAGTTCATGGGGCTGGTACTCACGGAGGGCGACTCCGCTGACCAGTCCACGCTCGCCTCCGGCCTGGATGCCATATACCTGCGCCGCTTCGTCAGCGAACTGGACCTCGCCGGGCGCTACGAGCAACGCATTCGCGATGCCTTGCTGGGCGCCGCGGACGCGCCCCTTTTCCATCAGCAATACCGTCAGGAATGCTTGCTGGCGCCTATCCGGCTGATGCTGGCGATTCGCGGCGAAGCGGCCCGGCACCAGCGCCATATCACCCAGGCCGGGCATGAGCTCCTGTCGCTGACCATCGATGCCAGTTCAAGCGAAGCGTTCAATACCGGCGGCAAACGCGTCAGCCTGTTGCCGGCGATGCTGATGCCGGGCGGTGAGGACACCGGCGATCGCAATACGCCGCTGTCCGGCGTGACGTTCATCCACGAAAGCGTCAGCGGCCTGACCCTGCTGTATTTGCCTGACTGCCCTGACGCGATCTTCCTGCGCCAGTACGACAGCCTGGAAAGTGCGCGCATCGCGCTGTTCAACCTGGCGTTCGACAGCAGCATCGCGGCGTACCTGGCCGACCGGGCGCTGGAGGGCGAGGTGGACTACCACGTCAGCCGTATCAACGAGGCCTGCGTTCGTCATTTCGACGGATTGATCGGTATCGAGCAGGCCTGGCCGGCCACCGCTTCGCTGGCGGCGCTGCAACTCAACGCGCACCTGGGCCGCCTGATCCAGGCCCACCGCAGCACCTCGCGCTCCAACCGGGAACTGCGCCTGGAGCTGGCCGCGCTGGAGAGCGGGAGGGTGTTCGACTACATCAAAATGGCGCTGGGCGTGCTGCCTTTCGCGGGCACGGTGATCGCACTCTACGACGCCTGGACCAGCGCCAACCGGGCCGTGGCGGCCTTTCTCCACAACCAGGTCGCCGAGGGCCTGGAAGCGCTTGAATCGCTCCTGCAATCGCTGATCGACGCCGCCATGGACCTGCTGCCCGGCGCCAGCCTCAAACCCGGCCCGGCACGTGCGCGGATCCACCAACGGCAACTGAAACAACTGGTCGCCAGCGGCCACTTGCATGCCGCGCCGGGCGGGCGTCGACGTACCGCCGTGGATCGCTTCAGCGGCTACGAATACGCGGGGGAACTGTCACTGGTCGGCCTGACGCCAGGCACCGAGGGTATCTATCGCGGTATCTACCGCCACACCGAAGGCACGTTCATCCTCAACAGCGGCCGGGTTTATCCGGTGATATTCGATGCAAGCCGGCATACCTGGCGCCTGACCGGCAAAGCCAACTCCGCGTACAAACAGCCGGTCGCCCTCGACGGTTTTGGCAACTGGGACACCCACGGCGCGCTCTATGGCGTCAATATCATCAGCCCCGCAGCCGGGGGCGGCGCCGCGCTGGGGCATTTGGCCGAATTCGCCGACCCGCTGTGGCCCGCGGCCATCCGCCGACACCTGCCACGCTGGTGGACCGACCCGGTCCTGCGTCGCCAGCAAGCCCTCAAGATCAGCGCCGACCGGAGGCTGTACGAACTGCAAAACCTCAACTCGGGCACCCAGGCGCAGCAGAACCGCTTCAACCAGACAGTCGACCCGGAGGCACGCAACGCGCTGACCATCGAATTGCGCGCCCGCTACCTGAAGGAAAGAGAAATCGCCACCGAGCTGTACCCCGACCTCGAGGCACTGGTCCAGTTGAGCACCGGCAACAATCGGACCCGACTGAAAGGGCTGCAAAGCCGCGTTGCCTGGCTGCAGGTCGATCGCAGGCTCAACGAGCTGAACATCATCAAACCCAAGGCGCTGGCGCATCTGGAGCGAATCGATGCGATTGGCAGCGAGATAGAAAACACCCCCGTCATGGACATCCAGCGCCACCTGCTGCTCTTGCAACAACGCAAACAGGTGCGCCTGAAACTGGTGAAGAAGCTCGACGAAACCAGCAGGGTGATGCAAGAGGTCGAGGCCTGGAACAAGCGCATCACCGTGGCCGAACAGCGTGCCAACGTGCAGGAAGACGTAGAAGTCGTGCAGCAGAAATTCAGCCAGGCCACCACCGAGCTCCTGAAGGTCGGCAACTACCTGGAAATCGTCAACCGTTACGAAGCCGCCATCGATGTTTCCTGGATCCTGCTCCAACGGGGGATCGCCGGAAGCCGCAGCCGGCTTGACCGTGCACTGAACAACCAGCTCCATCTGACGGAGGTGCGCGCCAGTGCGACCCAGCGCGAGCGCGTACTTCAGGACTGCCACGCAACCTACCAGAACTATCACCGCGACTTTCTGGCCTGGAACGCCAGCTACCCGCAATTCTTCGATCAGCCCCATGTCGAGCCCTTCCTGGAGGGCCTGCGCCATATCACTGAACTGGCCGAACGCTGGAGAAAGAAGTCCGCATTCCCGACGCAGACGCGCCAACCCGGCCCGGCGCAACCCGCGCGTCGACTGTTCGAAACCGAGGACAACCAAGTGCTGATGGGGATCGAGGAGCATGCCGACAGGCAGCGGCGCATGACCATTCCCGGGATCAACAACAACACCGAAATCTATGTCGAAGGCCCGCAAGGCCGCTGGCGCCTGGAAAATCCAAGGCCCGCGCCCGCGAGCGCGCCCAGTGACCTCAAGCAACTCATGCGCGAAGCCCGGGAGCGCCTGGACAACCTCCCCGCCTACACCGCCAAGGTTCAGGGTTACGCCCGCCAGAACATGTTGCCGGTAGACCTGGAACACCTGCTGGTCAGCGAAGCCGGCGAGCTTCGCACCCGCGCCACGCTCATCGCCGAACAGGACCCGCAGGCGCCGCTGCTCGAGACACTCCGGGCCAAGGCGGATGAGCTGGTGACACAAGGACGGGAACTGCGCATCCGTCAGACGCTGGCGAGCAAGACCCCGAGCGAAGGGATGCTGGACTACCTGCTGGAGCACCAGTCGGTGGACATCATCAAGGTCGGCGAAATGACTCAGGTGCCCAAGCGCGCCGAGGGCCGTGCCGAATACCTGCTGGAGTACGAAATACGCGACCTGACCCGCACCCCACCGTGTCCCCTGTGGTACGCGCACTTTCACTACACCTCGGCGAATCCGGGGTTCGCCAGCTTCGCCAAGGCCCATCTGAAAATTCCTGAGCAACGCCGCCGTGGTCTGCAATGGCAACAAGGCCAGGGCGAGTCGGCGGAACGGATCTGGCGCGGAGATATCGGCAAGGTGCTGGCGCACAAGCACTTTGCCCCGCTGTTCGACTGATCGACGGCACATCGCCAAAACCCGAAGCCGGGCCGTTGCAGAGCGGTCCGGCTTGCTGGCGTCTAAAACGTTGTGGTCGACAGCCCGCTCATCATGAGACAAACTCAACCAATTCGACTTTCACTCAAATATTACTCATGGAGAATCCGGGTGCTCGAAATCCGCCACCTGAAAACCCTGCACGCCTTGCGCGAGGCCGACAGCCTGGTCGACGCCGCTGACCGCCTGCACCTGACCCAGTCGGCGCTTTCGCACCAGTTCAAGGAACTGGAAGAGCGCCTGGGCATGCAATTGTTCGTGCGCAAGACCAAGCCGATCCGTTTCACCAGCGCCGGCCTGCGCCTGCTGCAACTGGCCGACGCCACCTTGCCGCTGCTGCGCGGCGCCGAGCGCGACATCGCCCGGCTGGCCGGCGGCACCGCCGGGCGTTTGCACATGGCGATCGAGTGCCACAGTTGCTTCCAGTGGCTGATGCCGACCATCGACCAGTTCCGCGATGCCTGGCCGGAAGTCGAACTGGACCTGGCCTCGGGCTTCGCCTTCGCCCCGCTGCCGGCCCTGGCCCGCGGCGACCTCGACCTGGTGGTGACGTCCGACCCGGTGGACCTGGCCGGGATCACCTACGTTCCGCTGTTCACTTACGAAGCCATGCTGGCGGTAGCCAACCAGCATCCACTGGCGAGCAAACCCTATGTGGTGCCGGAAGACCTGGCCACGGAAACCCTGATCACCTACCCGGTGGAGCGCGACCGCCTGGACATCTTCACCCGCTTCCTCGAGCCGGCCGATGTCGAACCGGGGCAGGTGCGCACGGCGGAACTGACGGTGATGATGATGCAACTGGTGGCCAGCGGCCGCGGCGTCTGCGGCATGCCGCACTGGGCGCTGCACGAATACAGCTCGCGGGGTTATGTGAAGGGCAAGCGCCTGGGCGACAAAGGCCTGTTCGCCACGCTGTACGCCGCGATCCGCACCGACATGCTGGACGCACCGTACATGCGCGACTTCCTGCTCACCGCCAAAGACACCTCGTTCTCCACCCTCGACGGGGTGAGTGTGGTCAGGTAAGGCGCCCCGCCCAGTCAAACGCCTCGGTAGAGCGGCAGGATCAGGTCCCGCGTCAATGGCGCCAACACCAGCCGCTCGGCCGCCTCGGCATCCACCCACAGCGCTTCCTCGATTTCCGCCGCTGGCACCACGGTCTCAGCGGTGTCGACGCGGAACAGCTCGCACACCACTTCGAAGCCCGGCTCATTGGCGGCCGGTGCGCTGAAGTTGCCGAGATAGCCGGCCTGCTCCTGATCGATGCGCAGCCCCAGTTCTTCGAACAACTCCCGCGCCAGCGCCGCCACCGGTGCTTCACCCGCCTCGATCTTGCCGCCCGGCTGCATGAACGCCTGCGTGCCGCGCTTGCGCACCAGCAAGGTGTGCCCGCGCGGGTCGATCAACAGGGCAGCGGCGATGCGGATGGTCTTGCTCATGGCGACAGCTCACAGCGAAAAAAAGGGCCGGCAAGGATCCCACGGCCATGCCGCAACTGACCAGTGGCACCTTGCAAGCATCGGATAGAGGACGCATAAACAGCGAATGAATCTGCCCGCCCACAACCATCCGGTGCTGGACCTCTTCCACCCGGCTGTCCGCCACTGGTTTCGCCGCCATTTCCCCACGGTGACGGCCGCGCAGGCGCAGGCCTGGCCGCTGATCCACAACGGTGAATCGCTGCTGGTGGCCGCGCCGACCGGCTCGGGCAAGACCCTCACCGCCTTTCTCGCGGTACTCGACGAACTGTTCGCACAGGGCCTGGCCAACGACGGCCAGTTGCCGGACGAAACCCGGGTGGTCTACGTCTCGCCGCTCAAGGCGCTGTCCAACGATATCCAGATCAACCTGCAAAATCCGCTGGCCGGCATCAGTGCCGAACTGGAGCAGCTCGGTCTGCCGGTTCCCGCCATCCGCACCGCCGTGCGCACCGGCGACACCCCGCAAAAAGAACGCAGCGCCATGCGCCGGCAGGCACCGCACATTCTGGTGACCACGCCCGAGTCACTGTATGTGCTGCTCGGCTCGGAGTCCGGGCGCAAGGGCTTGGCGACCGTGCAGACGGTGATCGTCGATGAAATCCACGCCATCGCCGGCAACAAGCGCGGCAGCCACCTGAGCCTGACCCTGGAGCGCCTGGAATCCCTGTGCGGCAAACCGCTGCGACGCATCGGCCTGTCCGCCACGCAGCGGCCGGTGGAACGTGTGGCGGACTATCTGGTGGGCACGGGACGCTCCTGCGCGGTGGTCGACATCGGCCATGCGCGCCAGCGCGACCTGGCCATCGAAGTCCCGCCGCAGCCCCTCGGCGCGGTGATGGCCAACGATGTCTGGGAGCGCGTCTATGACCGCCTTGCGGTACTGGCCCTCGAACACCGCACCACCCTGGTGTTCGTCAACACCCGGCGACTGGCCGAGCGCCTCGCCCGGCACCTCAGCGAACGCCTCGGCCGCGACGCGGTGGCGGCGCACCACGGCAGCCTGGCAAAAGAAGCGCGACTGGACGCCGAACAGCGCCTCAAGCGCGGCGAGCTGCAAGTGCTGGTGGCCACCGCATCGCTGGAACTCGGCATCGATATCGGCGAAGTCGAACTGGTCTGCCAGATCGGCTCGCCCGGCTCCATCGCCGCTTTTTTGCAACGTGTCGGCCGCTCCGGTCACCAGGTCGAAGGCACGCCCAAGGGCCGACTGTTCGCCACCACCCGCGACGATTTGATCGAATGCGTCGCCCTGCTCGACTGCGTGCGCCGCGGCGAGCTGGACGAACTGCATGTACCGAAGGCGCCGCTGGATGTGCTGGCCCAGCAGATCATCGCCGAGGTCAGTTGCCAGCCGTGGCCGGAACAGGCGCTGCTGGACTGTTTCCGGCGCGCCCGGCCCTACGCCGAACTCGACGAAGCACATTATCAAGCGCTGCTGCGCATGCTCGCCGAGGGCTACAGCGGTCGCCAGGGTGTACGCGGCGCCTACCTGCACCGCGACGCCGTGAGCGGCGAATTGCGTGGCCGACGCGGCAGCCAACTGACCGCCCTCACCAGCGGCGGGACCATCCCCGACAACGCCGACTACGCGGTGATGCTCGAGCCGCAGGCGCTGAACATCGGCAGCGTCAACGAAGACTTCGCCGTGGAAAGCATCGCCGGCGATATCTTCCAGCTCGGCAACGCCTCGTACCGCATCCTCCGCGTCGAGCCGGGCAAGGTGCGGGTCGAGGACGCCCAGGGCCTGCCGCCGAACATCCCCTTCTGGCTCGGCGAAGCGCCGGGGCGCAGCGATGAACTGTCCCGCGCTGTGGCCCGCCTGCAAGGCGAAATCGACCACTGCCTGCAAGACCACCAGGGCCGCGAACAACCCCTGCTGGACTGGCTCGGCGCGACCCTCGGCCTCGGCGCGGACAGCGCCGCGCAACTGTTCGATTACCTCGGCCGGACCCGCCAGGTCCTCGGCGCCCTGCCGTCCCAGGACACCCTGGTGATGGAGCGGTTTTTCGATGAATCCGGCGGCACCCAACTGATCATTCATTCGCCGTTCGGCAGCCGCATCAACCGCGCCTGGGGCCTGGCCCTGCGCAAGCGCTTCTGCCGCACCTTCAACTTCGAATTGCAGGCGGCGGCCAGCGAAGACGCGATCATCCTTTCACTGTCGGCGGGCCACAGTTTTCCGCTGGAAGACGTCTGGCGCTTTTTGCCCAGCGCCAGCGCCGAGCAGGTGCTGATCCAGGCGGTGCTCGACGCGCCGCTGTTCGGCGTGCGCTGGCGCTGGAATGCCGGGGTCGCCCTGGCCCTGCCGCGCTTTGCCGGCGGCAAGCGAATCGCTCCGCAGATCCAGCGCATGCGCAGCGAAGACCTGACCGCCGCGGTGTTTCCCGATCAACTGGCCTGCCTGGAAAACCTCGCCGGCGAGCGCGAAGTGCCGGAGCACCCGCTGGTGGAACAAACCCTCGATGATTGCCTGCACGAGGCCATGGATGCCGACGGCTGGCTGGCCCTGTTGCGGCGCATCGAAGCGGGCGGCATCCGCCTGATCTGCCGCGACCTGCCCGCGCCGTCGCCGCTGGCGGCGGCGATCCTCAATGCCCGTCCCTACACCTTCCTTGACGACGCCCCGCTGGAAGAGCGGCGCACCCAGGCCGTGCTCAACCGGCGCTGGAGCGAGCCGCAAAGCGCTGACGAACTGGGCGCCCTCGACCGCGATGCCATTGCCGCCGTGGCGCTGGAAGCCTGGCCGGCACCCGGCAACAGCGACGAAATGCATGAAGCACTGATGAGCCTGGCGGCCATCAGCGACGCGGAAGTGGCCGCCAATCCCGACTGGGCGCAGTGGCTGGACGCCCTCGCCGAAAGCGGCCGCGCCTGCCACCTGCAACTGGCGGACGGCGCCGGTCTGTGGCTTGCCCGCGAGCGCCTGAATGGGCTGCTGGCGGTGTACCCACACGCCGAACTGCAACCCGCCGTCGCGCCACTGCCGGGCTTCGATGCCGTGGTGGAGGAAGACAGCGCCGTGCTGGAACTGCTGCGCGCCCGGCTGAGCGGTTTCGGTCCGCTGGCCCCGGAACAGATCGCCGCGCCGCTGCACCTGAACCTCGCGGTCATCCAGCAGGCCCTCGCCCGCCTGGAAGGCGAAGGCTATGTCATGCGCGGCCGGTTCCACCCCGATGAACCCCGCGAGCAATGGTGCGAACGGCACCTGCTGGCGCGTATCCACCGCTACACCCTCAAGCGCCTGCGCCGGGAAATCGAGCCGGTCAGCCTGCAGGACTTCATGCGGTTCCTGTTCGACTGGCAGCACCTGTCCAGCGGCAGCCGCCTGCAAGGCAACGCCGCCCTTGGCGAAGTGCTGGAGCAATTCGAAGGCTACGCGGCGGCGGCCGGCGCCTGGGAAAACGACCTGCTGCCCGCACGCCTTGGCGACTACAGCCCGCGCTGGCTGGACGAAGCCTGTCGCGCCGGCAAATTCGTCTGGGCGCGCCTGGCCCCCAGCGGCAAAGCCGCCGCCAGCACCTTGCGCAGCACGCCGCTGGTGCTGCTGCCGCGCAGCCGCCTGGGGATCTGGCAGGGCCTCGGTCAGCCCTTCGACCTCGAAGCGCTGTCGCCACGGGCACAGAAAGTCCACGGCGCCTTGAGCCAGCACGGTGCGCTGTTCTTCGACGAGTTGCGCGACGACGCCCACCTGTTGCCCACCGAACTGGAAACCGCCTTGCAAGAGTTGGTGGCGGCCGGGCTGGTCAGCGCCGACAGCTTCGCCGGCCTGCGCGCGCTGATCACCCCCGCCAGCAAACGCCAGGCCCACAGCAGCCGGCGCGGACGCGGGCCGCTGTTCGGCGGCATGGAGGACGCCGGGCGCTGGTCGCTGCTGCGCCGCAGTGCCGCGTCCGACGACAGCGAAGCGGTCCGCGAACACATCGCCCGGACCTTGCTGCGCCGCTACGGCGTGGTGTTCTGGCGCCTGCTGGAGCGCGAAGCCGACTGGCTGCCGAGTTGGCGCGAGCTGCTGCGCACCTTCCACCGCCTGGAAGCCCGCGGCGAAATCCGTGGCGGCCGCTTCGTCAGCGGCCTGGCCGGCGAACAGTTCGCCCTGCCGGAAGCCATCGCCGTACTGCGCGGGGTGCGCCGGCGTCCGCTGGACGGCAGCCTGGTGGCGGTCAGCGGCAGCGACCCGCTCAACCTCAGCGGCAGTTTGCTGCCCGGCAGCAAAGTCCCGGCGCTGGCCGGCAACCGGCTGCTGTACCGCGATGGCCTACCGGTCGCGGCGTTGGTGGCCGGGGCGGTGCAGTACTGGCCGGAGGTCGCGGACGAGGATCATGCCGCGCTGCGCGACCGGTTGATTCGCGGCGCCTGACTGGCTTCATTTCCCTATCGGCTATATGGTTAACGGCTTGCCTGACCGTGCCAATACAAAGGAAACCGTATGAGCCTGTCACTTCTGAGCCGCTACGCCTTCTTCGCCGCCTGCGTCCTGTTCACCCTCGCCAGCCTGCCGTTCATGCACCATGAATGGCTCTGGCCCTTCACCCTCGCCACCGCGATTCTCAGCCTGATCGGCCTGTTCGACCTGCTGCAGAAGCGCCATGCGGTGCGCCGCAACTACCCGATCCTCGGCAATATCCGCTACCTGGTCGAAGGTATTCGTCCGGAGATCCGCCAGTACCTGCTGGAATCCGACAGCGATGCCCTGCCGTTCTCCCGCGCGCAGCGCTCGCTGGTGTACGCCCGGGCCAAGAACGAGGGGGCGGACAAGCCGTTCGGCACGCTGATCGATGTCTATCAGTCCGGCTTCGAGTTTATCGGCCACTCCATGCGCCCGGCGCCGCTGAGCGATCCGTCGGCGTTCCGGGTCATCGTCGGTGGGCCGCAATGCACCCAGCCGTATTCGGCGTCGGTGTTCAATATCTCGGCGATGAGCTTCGGCTCGTTGAGCGCCAATGCCATTCGCGCGCTGAACCTCGGCGCCAAGCTGGGCAACTTCGCCCATGACACCGGCGAAGGCAGCATCAGCCCCTATCACCGCGAACACGGCGGCGACCTGACCTGGGAACTGGGCAGCGGCTATTTCGGCTGCCGCACCGCCGACGGCCGCTTCGACCCCGAGCGCTTCGCCGAACAGGCGCGCAACCCGCAGGTGCGGATGATCGAAATCAAGATGAGCCAGGGCGCCAAACCCGGCCACGGCGGCATCCTGCCCAAGCACAAGGTGACCCACGAAATCGCCGAGACCCGCGGCGTGATGATGGGCGAGGACTGCGTTTCGCCGTCGCGGCACAGCGCCTTTTCGACGCCGATCGAGATGATGCATTTCATCGCTCAACTGCGCGAACTGTCCGGCGGCAAACCGGTGGGCTTCAAGTTCTGCCTGGGCCATCCGTGGGAATTCATGGGCATCGCCAAGGCGATGCTGGAAACCGGCATCCTGCCCGACTTCATCGTCGTCGACGGCAAGGAAGGCGGCACCGGCGCGGCGCCGGTGGAGTTCACCGACCATATCGGCGTGCCGCTGCGCGAAGGCCTGCTGTTCGTGCACAACACCCTGGTCGGGCTGAACCTGCGCGACAAGATCAAGCTCGGCGCCAGCGGCAAGATCGTCAGCGCCTTCGACATCGCCAGCGTGCTGGCCATCGGCGCCGACTGGGCCAACGCCGCGCGTGGCTTCATGTTCGCCATCGGCTGTATTCAGTCGCAAAGCTGCCACACCAACAAATGCCCGACCGGTGTCGCCACCCAGGACGGTCTGCGCCAGCGCGCCCTGGTGGTGCCGGACAAGGCCCAGCGGGTGTTCAATTTCCACCGCAACACCCTCAAGGCCCTGGCCGAAATGCTCGCCGCCGCCGGCCTCGACCACCCGGCGCAACTGGAGGCCAAACATCTGGTGCGGCGCAAGTCCGCCACCGAGATCAAGCTGTTCTCGCAACTGCATGTGTTCCTCAAGCCGGGCGAGTTGCTCAGCGGCGAGGTCAGCGGCGAGTTCTACCAGCACATGTGGGCGATGGCCCGGGCGGACAGTTTCGAGCCGAACGCCGAGGCCGCCTGAGAGACATTCGGTAACACGCCGTCGTTGCAATATCCGGCAAAACTCCCCACCCTCCGCGCCACTGATCGGCAAAGGTCAGCGGCGCGGAACCGCAGATCGCCTGCGCTGATCCTCTACTGAAACACCCTTCTTCAAGAGCCTTCATCATGATTAACGGGCGCGATCACCGGATCGACTTTTTTCGAGGGCTGGCGCTGGTCTTCATCTTCTGGGACCACATCCCCGGCAACCCGCTGGCCAACCTCACCGTGCGCAATTTCGGCTTCAGCGATGCGGCGGAAATCTTCGTCTTCCTCGCCGGCTACGCCGCGGTGCTGGCCTACGGCAAGGTGGCGCTGCGCGACGGCTGGGTCGTCGCGTGCGTGCGCATCCTGCGCCGCGCCTGGGTCCTGTATGTGGTGCACATCTTCCTGTTGGTGTTGTTGATGGGCATTGTCTTCGTCGCCAACAACCACGTCGAAACCCGCGACATGATCGAGGAAATGGGCCTCTATTATTTCCTCGGCAATCCGCAGCAGGCGCTGGTGGACGAGTTGCTGCTGCGCTTCAAACCCAACCTGATGGACCCGTTGCCGCTGTACATCCTGCTGTTGCTCGGGCTGCCGTTGGTGCTGCCGTTGATGCTGCGCCGGGCGGAATACGTGGTGGGCTTTTCGGTGGCGCTGTACCTGATGGCGCCGATGTTCCAGTGGAACCTGGCGGCGCAGGAAGGCGGGGTGTGGTTCTTCAATCCGCTGGCCTGGCAACTGCTGTTCATTCTTGGCGGCGCGGTGGCGATTCATTCCCAGCGCGAGCACACGCCGGAGCTGCGGCCGGTGTGGCGGCAGCCGTTGTTCATGGTCGCGGCGGGCTACTTGCTGTTGTGTGCGCTGATTGCCTTGTCGTGGCGCTGGCCCGAGGTGCACGACGCCTTCATGCCGAAGGTGCTGGCCGAGTGGCTGTACCCGATCAGCAAGACCAACCTGTCACCGGCGCGGCTGCTGCACTTCCTGGCCCTCGCCTACTGCACCGCACGTTTGCTGCCCGCAGGCGCATGGCTGGAAAACTGGCTGGCGCGGCAAAGCTGCCGGATGGGTCGGTATTCGCTGGAAGTGTTCTGCTTCGGCGTGCTGCTGGCGCCGCTGGCGGACATGGCCAACGCGCTGGGCGATGAACACTGGTCGATGCAGGTGTTCAGTGCACTGGTGGGGGTGGGATTGATGATGCTGCTGGCGGTGTGGCTGGACTGGAACAAACGGCTGACGCGGGTGGTGCCGGCCCCCGCAGCCTGATCCGTGCAGGAGCGCCCGGACCAGCGCGCTCCTGCAGGTTTTCGATGTTATGAGGCCGGGCGTACCAGCCCGCCTTCTTCACCCTTCGGCGCCAGCTTGAACCCGTAATACAGGGCCGTCAGCAACACCAGGAACGCCGGGCCGATATACAGCGCCACGCGGGTGTCTTCGAAGTACGCCATCAGGCCCACCACCAGCACCAGGAACGCCAGCGCCAGATAGGAGCTGAGCGGCCACAGCCACATGCGGTATTGCAGGCGGTCACGCTCGGCGTCGCTCAGTCCGGCGCGGAATTTCAGTTGCGCCAGCAGGATCATCGCCCAGGTCCAGATCGCGCCGAAGGTGGCAATCGAGGTCACCCAGACGAAGACTTTTTCCGGCACCAGATAGTTGGCCAACACACCCAGCAGCAAGGCGGCGATGGACAGCAGCAGCGCATTGCGCGGCACGCCGTTGCGCGAGGTGCGGGCGAAGGCGGCCGGGGCCTGGCCGTTCTGCGCCAGGCTGTAGAGCATGCGCCCGGTGCTGAAGATGCCGCCGTTGCAGGACGACAGCGCGGCGGTGATTACCACGAAGTTGATGATGCCGGCGGCGGTCTTGATGCCCAGGCGCTCGAACGTCATCACGAACGGGCTGCCCTGGCTGCCGATTTCGTTCCACGGGTAGATCGACAGGATCACGAACAGCGCGCCGACGTAGAACAGCAGGATGCGCCAGAACACCGAGCCGATGGCCTGCGGGATGGTCTTCTGCGGGTTGCGCGCTTCACCGGCGGTGAGGCCGATCATTTCCACGCCGAGGTAGGCGAACATCACCATCTGCAGCGACATCAGCACGCCGGTCACGCCGTTGGGCATGAAGCCGCCGTTGCTCCACAGGTTGCCGATGCCCAGCGCGACACCGTCGTTGCCGAAGCCAAAAGCGATGACGCCGATGCCGCCGATGACCATGGCGATGATGGTGACGATCTTGATCAGGGCGAACCAGAATTCGAACTCGCCGAAGGCCTTGACCGCGATCAGGTTGATCGCGCCCATGCTGCCCAGCGCCGCCAGGGCCCAGATCCAGCGCGGGACGTCGGGGAACCAGATGCCCATGTAAATGGCCACCGCGGTGATTTCCGCGACGCAGGTCACCAGCCAGAGGAACCAGTAGTTCCAGCCGGTCAGGAAGCCCGCCAGCGGGCCGAGATAATCTTGCGCGTAGCGGCTGAAGGACCCGGCCACCGGGTTGTGCACGGCCATTTCGCCGAGCGCCCGCATGATCACCAGGATCGCCAGGCCGCCAATGATGTAGGACAGCATGATCGCCGGGCCGGCCATTTCAATGGCCTTGGCCGAACCGAGGAACAGGCCGACGCCGATGCAGGCGCCGAGGGCCATGAGGCGAATGTGGCGTTCGCCGAGTTCCCGTTTGAGTGGACCGCCCTGGACGGTCTCGGCAGGAGAAGGGTTGCCGACTGGCATGGTGATACAACCTCATTTTGTTATTGGATATGAGCAATCACGCAGGCAGACGCATCGCCGATAGGCAGGACGCGGTGCCTCGCCGGGCTCGACCTTGTGGGTGAGCCCGTCCGCGGGCAGTCAAGGTGCCCGCAGAGCGAAAGGGCCAGCAGTATAGGGAGGCGAATGCAGGTGTTTTCACTGTAAACAGCGGGATATTTGGCGGGAAGTCTCGGCCAGAACAGCTTTTGTGGAGTGGCTTTCACCACAAAGCGCGGATCGCTCATTGATTGCGGGAAGTTTGGCACCAAAATAGGGCGGCCAATATGACGCGCAAAACCTATGATTTCTGACTCGTTTTTAGGAATTAACTGACAGCTCTCAACAATTTTTTCACCGCCTCCGGTCAGCGTCTAAGCTTCAGGCAAGCAAGACGAAAAAGACAAAACCGGGCTTAAGACTATGGGCGCACAGTGGCACTCGGATCACGGAAATACCCTAGCCCCCGCAGAAAATTCGGAAGAAACGCCGCCGCCTCGCCGCTCCCGCCTACGCTACTTGTGGTGGTTGATCGCCCTGATCGTGCTGGTCACGCTGGCGTTGCTGGGCTATGCCGCCACCAAGGAAATGCAGAGTTCGCGTCTGCAATCCCGCGAGTTCAGCAAGTTCGCCGCGACCCTGAGCTATTCGATGCACAAGGGCCCCACCGACGCCATGGTCTACCCCGGCGAAGGGCCGTTCGATAAGCGTCTGGGCTACAGCGCTCTCGGAGAATTCATTCCTCGCCTGCTGAAGCGGGACTACGTGGTGGTGGAGCAGACTCGCTTTTCTCCAGCACTGATGAACTACGTTGATCGGGGCTTTTTCGTACCCTACACCGAGAAAATTCAGGCCGGCCTGAGCATCACCGACTGCAAGGGCGATGTGCTCTATCAGTACCAGTACCCGCAACACCTTTATCCGGACTTCGCCTCTATTCCGCCGGTGATGGTGCACAGCTTGCTGTTCATCGAGAACCGCGACCTGCTCGATCCCAACGACCCCAACGGCAACCCGGCGGTGGACTGGCCGCGCTTCGCCAAAGCGGCCTACACCCAGATCGCCAAGTACCTCGCCCTGCCCGGCCAGTCGGCGGGCGGCAGCACCCTGGCCACCCAACTGGAGAAATACCGCCACTCGCCGGACGGCCTGACGGCGTCTGGCGGCGAGAAGATCCGCCAGATGATTTCCGCCAGCGTGCGCGCCTACCAGGACGGCCCGCAAACCCTGGAAGCACGGCAGCGTATCGTCCGCGACTACCTCAACAGCGTGCCGCTCTCGGCGGTGCCCGGCCACGGTGAAGTGCACGGCATGGCCGAGGGCTTGCGTGTCTGGTACGGCGCCGATTTCGCCGAGGTCAACCGCCTGCTGGCTTCCACCGCAACCGATCCGGAAACCCTCGCCGCCCGTGGTCTGGCCCTGCGCCAGGTACTTTCGTTGATGATCGCCCAGCGCCGTCCTTCGCACTTCCTGGCCAAGGGCCGCAATGAACTGGCGGTGCTGACCGACAGCCACATCCGCCTGCTGGCGGCGGGCAACATCATCGACCAGCCACTGGCCGACGCCGCTCTGGCCAGCAAGGCGATTTACCGCGACTGGGTGGCCCAGCCGACCATCGTGCCGATCGTCACCAACAAGGGCATCAGTGTCGCCCGCAGCCGTCTTTCGAGCATGCTCGCGCGGCCGCTGTACGACCTCGACCGCCTTGACCTGTCGGCCACCAGCACCTTGCAATCGGGCTTGCAGACCCAGGTCAGCGACTACCTGAAAAACCTCGCCGACCCGGCCTTCGCCGAAAAAATGGGGCTGTTCGGCGAACGCTTGCTGACCCCCACCAGCACCACCCAGGTGCGCTACAGCTTCACCCTGATGGAGCGCACCGCCGACGGTTCGCGGGTACGGGTACAGACCGACAGCACCGACCAGCCCTTCGACATCAACGAAGGCAGCAAGCTGGAGCTGGGCTCCACCGCCAAGCTGCGGGTGCTGACCAGTTATCTGGAAATCATCTCCGAGCTGCATGACCGCTACGGCGGCCTGTCGGTGCCGGAACTGAAGAAAGTCGAAGTGACCGATGTCGACTTCATCACCCGCTGGGCCATCGACTACCTGATCCAGAACAAGGACCGCAACATCACCGCGATGCTCGATGCCGCGCTGGAGCGCAAGTATTCGGCCAGCCCCGGCGAGGCGTTCTTCACCGGTGGCGGCCTGCATGTGTTCAACAACTTCCGCAAGGAAGACAACGGTCGTATTCCGACGCTGAAAGACGCCCTGCGCGAGTCGATCAACCTGCCCTTCATCCGTCTGATGCGCGATCTGGTGCGCTACAGCACTTACCAGGCGCCGGGCAACAGTTCCGCGCTGCTCAAGGACGATGCCGAGCCGCGGCGTCAGGAATACCTGGCGCGCTTCGCCGACCGCGAAGGCACCGACTTCCTTCGCCGGTTCTGGAAAAAATACCAGCGCAAAACCTCGCAGGAACGCCTCGACACCTTCCTCGACGGCCTGCGGGCGACCCCGATTCGCCTGGCCGCCGTGCACCGCTACCTGTTCCCCGAAGCGGACCAGAGCACCTTCAACGCCTTCGTCCGCGCCCACATGAAAAAAGAAGGCCTGGTCAGCAAGCCGCTGGCCGGCAAGAAAGATCCGCTGAGCGATGGCCGCCTCGAAGACCTGTACCTGGCCTACGGTCCCGGCAAGTACGACCTGCCTGACCAGGGTTTTATCGCCAAGTCCCACCCGCTGGACCTGTGGCTGGTCGGCTATCTGCTCAAACACCCGGGCGCGAGTTTCCAGGAGGCGGTGCTGGCCAGCCATTTCGAGCGTCAGGAAGTCTACGGCTGGCTGTTCAAGAGCAAGCACAAGGGCGCCCGCGACAGCCGCATCCGCACCCTGGTGGAAGTCGAGGCATTCCTCGATATCCATGCGCGCTGGAAACGCGTCGGCTACCCGTTCGATCACCTGGTGCCATCGCTGGCGACCGCCATCGGCAGCTCCGGCGACCGCCCGGCAGCGCTCGCCGAACTGGTCGGGATCATCCAGAACGATGGCGTGCGCCTGCCGGTGCTGCGGATCGACACGCTACATTTCGCCGCGGGCACCCCCTACGAAACCAGCCTGGCCGGTGACCCCGACCGCGGCGAACGGGTGCTTTCGGTGGAAGTCGCGCAGGCCCTGCGCGGGGCGATGTCGCAAGTGGTCGATGCCGGTACGGCGCGGCGTGTGTCCGGGGCGTTCAAGCTCGATGACGGCACCGTGCTGACCATGGGCGGCAAGACCGGCACCGGCGACAACCGCATCGAAAGCTTCGGCGCCGGTGGCCGGCTGATCGGCTCACGCTCGCTGAACCGCACGGCGACCTTCGTGTTCTACCTGGGCGATAACCACTTCGGCACCCTCACCGCCTTCGTGCCGGGCCGGGCGGCCGAAGCGTTCAAATTCACTTCGGCGCTGCCGGTGCAAGTGCTCAAGGGCATGGCGCCGATTCTTCTGCCGTACCTGAAACCGGGCGGCAACACCCTCTGCGCGCCGCCGCTGATGGCTGAGCCAGGGTCGAGTGTTACCCAGGCAAATTGAGTTCTCCGTCGTCCTTTTAAGCCGCATGAGGCCTGACCAAACCAATCTCCCGCTTGCAATAAGATATATCTTGAGTAATATCTTGAGACATATCGTAAGCACACAGGAGAAACCTCATGCGCGATTTCCCCCACGGCCCCCGCGAATCCGAGGGCTTCGAACGCCGTCGCGAACGCGGCGACCGCGGCCCCCGGGTCTTCGCTCCGGGTGACCTGAAACTGCTGCTGTTGGCGATGCTCGCCGAGCAGCCCTGCCACGGCTACGACCTTATCCGCCAGATCGAAAGCCTGTTCGACGGCAACTACAGCCCGAGCCCGGGCGTGATCTACCCGACCCTGACCTTTCTCGAAGAAAGCGAACTGATCAGCGGCGAAATCGACGGCAGCAAAAAGCTCTACCGCGCCACCGACGCCGGGCGCCAATCCCTCGAAGACCAGGCCGTGGCGCTCGACGGCGTGCGCATGCGCATCGAAGTCAGCAAGCGCTCGCTGCGCGGGCATGACCGTCCGCCGGAGATCCACGAAGCCGTCCACAACCTGCGCCATGCCCTGCAGATGCACAGCGGGCGCTGGAACCCACAAGAAATCGAGCGGGTGCGCAACCTGCTCAACCAAACCGCGAAAGCCATCGTTGCCGGCCCGGCAACCTCCCCTTCCCAGGAGCCATCCGAATGACTGTGAGCGAAAACACCATCCACCGCGTCATGCACGAGATCAAACACCGCCAGTTGACCGTGCTGCGGGTCGTCGACCTGACCCCGCGCATGCGCCGCATCACCCTCGGCGGCGCGCAACTGCAAGGCTTCATCAGCCTCGGCAGCGATGACCACGTCAAACTGCTGTTCGCCAACAACGCCGAAGAACAGGCGGCCATGGACGCCGTCGACCTGCCCAAGGAAGGCGTGAAGCCGACCATGCGCGAATACACCCCGCGGCGCATCGACCTGGCCAACAACGAGCTGGACCTGGACTTCGTCCTCCACGGCGACGGCCCTGCCTCGACCTGGGCCGCCCAGGCCGCGCCCGGCCAGAAACTGAACATCGCCGGCCCGCGCGGCTCGCTGGTGGTGCCGGATATCTTCGACAGCTACCTGCTGGTGGGCGATGAAACCGCGATCCCGGCCATCGGTCGCCGCCTGGAAGAATTATCAGCCGGTCGCAAGGTGCTGGTGCTGGTTGAAATTGAAGACGCACAAGAACGCCAGCCGCTGCCGAGCAAGGCCGAGGTCGAGGTGATCTGGATCGAGCGGCACAAGCAGAATGTGCTGGAGGTATTGGCCGAAGTGAGCCTGCCGCCAGGCGAACTGTACGCCTGGGTCGCGCTGGAAAAGGCCCTGACCCGCAAGGCCAAGGCGCTGCTGCTGGAAGAAAAAGGCGTGTCGGAAGACCGCCTCAAGGCTGCCGCCTACTGGCGTCTGGACGGCACCGCCGACGAGTGACGGCGTAAGTCAATCAGGGCTGCGTCCTGGCTCGCGCCAGGCGCTTGCCCTGCCAGCGGTCCAGGCCAATGACACACACGCCGAGGACGATAAACGCGCCGAGCATCGTCAGCGCATTGCGCACTACCTGGGGGTAGCCCAAGGTCGCCACATCGATGAACGGGTACGGGTAAAACCCGACCCAATGGCCGCGCAACAGCGCGTAGCCGAAATACCCCAGCGGGTAAAGCAGCCAAGCCGCCAGATGCCTGAGCCGCAACGTGCCCTTCTCCACCCGCAGCCACCAATACACCGCGAACAACGCCGGCATGACGTCGTGCAGCAAGCCGTCCGCCAGCCATTGCCAGCCCTCGGGCTGCCAGAGATGGCGCAGCAACAGGCTGTAGGCCACAGCGACGAAGACAATACTGACCAGCACGCCGGAACCTACCCACGGCGACAACCAGAATCGCCGCGCCGCCGACTCACGGCCGAACGCCGCCTGGGTCAGCACAGTGGCGACCAACACATTGCTCAGCACGGTGAAAAAACCGAAGAGATTGACCAGCCCGCCCAACAGGCTGGCCTGGTCCTGCCAGCGCGCCCACAGCACCAGGTACAACTGGATCGCCAGGCCGAACCAGCCGAGGCAGGCCGCCGCGCCGGTCCAGTGTCGCGCGGTCATCGCCTTACTGCCCGCGTTTGATATCGCGCAGCATCTTCAGGTACAGGCTTTCGACTTTCTCTCGGGCCCACGGCGTCTTGCGCAGGAAGGTCAGGCTCGACTTGATGCTCGGGTCGCTCTTGAAGCAGCGCAGGTCGATGCGTTGCGCCAGCCCGTCCCATTGGTAGTGCGCGACCAGCGCGGTGAGGATGTTTTCCAGTGTCACGCCATGCAGCGGATTCTTGTCAGCGGCGCTCATGCCTGTCTCCAGCAAAACAAAGGTGCGCACCTTAGCCCAGGTGTCGGCGCGCGTCTGCCTCTTTCATCCGGATCGAGGCTTTCAGGAGTCTAGCTGGCGGGATGCGCCACGAGAGGGATTGCATTTTGATTTCACGGCAATGTTATAGTGTAACTATAAATGACCTCTGCCAAGGACCTTGCATGCGTTACCTCCCGCTCCCCCTTTCACCCCTTGCCGTCGCCCTCTGGCTTGCCAGCTCACCAAGCCAGGCGCTGGAATTGCAACCTCAGGTAGTCACTGCCAACCCGTTGGGCAACGCGCAACTGGCCACGCCGAGCAGCGTGCTGGAAGGTGACCAGTTACTGCTGCAACAGAAAGGCAGCCTCGGTGAAACCCTCAACAACCAGCCCGGCGTGTCCTCGACCTGGTTCGGCCCGGGCGCCAGCCGGCCGATCATTCGCGGTCTGGACGGCGACCGCATTCGCCTGCTGCGCAACGGCGTCGGTGCGCTGGACGCTTCGGCGCTGTCCTACGACCACGCCGTTCCGCTGGACCCGGTGAACATCGAGCGCGTGGAAATCGTCCGCGGTCCCGCCGCCCTGCTCTACGGCGGCAGCGCCATCGGCGGCGTGGTCAATACCTTCGATAACCGCATTCCCACCGAAGCCATCGAAGGCATCCACGGTGCTGGCGAACTGCGCTACGGCGGCGCCGACACCACCCGCAGCAGCGCCGGCAAACTGGAAGCGGGCGACGGTCGTTTCGCCCTGCACTTGGACGCCAACAGTCGTCAGTTCAATGACCTGCGCATTCCCGGTTACGCGCAAAGCGCGAAGGTTCGCGATGCCGGCGAACCCGGCAGCCGTCACCGTCTGGAAAACAGCGACGGTCGCCAGGACGGCGGCGCCATCGGCGGTTCCTACACCTGGGAGCATGGCTACACCGGCCTGTCCTACAGCCGCTACGATTCCAACTACGGCTCGGTGGCGGAACCCGGCGTGCGCCTGGCCATGGAGCAGGATCACTACGGTTTCGCCTCGGAAATCCGCGACCTGGACGGCCCATTCAGCTCACTGAAATTCGACCTCGGCTACACCGATTACCAACACCGCGAACTGGAAGAAGGCGAGGTTCACACCACCTTCAAGAACAAAGGCTACGAAGCCCGCGTCGAAGCCCGGCACCAGCCGCTGGGCCCGGTGGAAGGCGTGATCGGTGCACAGGTCAGCCGCAACGAATTCTCGGCCCTGGGTGAAGAAGCCTTCGTCCCGCAGACCGATACCAACAGCGTCGCGCTGTTCCTGCTGGAACAGTGGCAAGCCACCGAGCGCCTCAACCTGAGCCTCGGCGGTCGCCTGGAACACACCCGGGTCGACCCCGACAGCCAGGGCAGCGAGCGTTTCGCCGAGGCCGACAGCGCCAGCAGCTTCACTGCCGCCAGCCTGTCCTCCGGCGCGGTGTACCGCTTGACGCCGGTCTGGTCGCTGGCCGCGAGCCTCGGCTACACCGAGCGCGCGCCGACCTTCTACGAGCTGTACGCCAACGGTGCCCACGTCGCCACCGGCAGCTACGAGGTGGGCGATCCGAACCTGTCGAAAGAGAAAGCCATCGCCAGCGACCTGGCCCTGCGTTTCGACAACGGCACGCACAAAGGCAGCGTCGGGGTGTTCTACAGCCACTTCAGCAATTACATCGGCCTGCTGGCCAGCGGCGAAATGCGCGAAGGCCATGACCACGGCGACGACGATCATGACCATGATGACCACGACCACGATCATGACCACGCAGGCGACGTGCCCGAGTACCTCTACCGCGGCGTGCGCGCGCGGTTCTATGGCATCGAGGCGCAGGACCGCTGGCAACTGCTGGAAAACCGCTACGGCAGCTTCGCCCTGGAGCTGTCCGGCGACTACACCCGCGCGAAGAACCTCGACACCGGCGAAGACCTGCCGCGCATCGCCCCGCTGCGCCTGAACAGCGGCCTGCTGTGGAACCTCGACCGCTGGCAGGCGCGGATCGACGTGCAACACGCCGCCTCGCAGCACCGCAAGCCGGCCAACGAAACCAGCACCGATGGCTACACCACTCTCGGGGCAAGCCTCGGCTACCGCTTCAATGTCGGCGAAAGCGAGTGGCTGGCGTTCGTCCGCGGCGAGAACCTGACGGACCAGACGGTGCGCTATGCCAGCTCGATCCTGCGGGATATCGCGCCGGCGGCCGGACGCAGTGTCGAGGTCGGTTTGCGTACAACGTTCTGATCGTTTGCGGCCCTCGCGACGCTTCGTCGCGAAGGCCTGCAAGCAGGATTGTTACCAATCCCACAACACTCCATCGCGAGGCTCCGCCTTTCCAATCCCCACGATCCTCTATATTCTCCCGCCCCAAGCTGAAACGCTTAATCCACCAAAATCACTACACAATCCTGGCGATCCTCCACCCGCCGGGACATTTGCCGTTTTTTTCAACACTCAAAAGATAGCGCTATCTCATGCCTCGCTTCCCTGCTCCCCACCTCCTTGCCGCGCCGCTGCTGTGCGCTTTCGCCGGTGCCGCCCACGGCGCTTCGCTGTTCGATACCGACTCGCCGTGGATGCTCGGCGACTGGAACGGCAGCCGCACCGAACTGGCCGAACGCGGCTACGACTTCAGCCTCACCTACACCGGGGAAATGGGCAGCAACCTGCGCGGCGGTCATGACCACGACCGCACCGCCCGCTACAGCGACCAGTTCGGCTTCGGCAGCCATCTGGACCTGGAGAAGATCCTCGGCTGGCACGACGCCGAGTTCCAGTTGACCGTCACCGAACGCCACGGCAACAACATCAGCAACGACCGCATCAACGACCCGCGCGTCGGCGGCTTCACCTCGGCCCAGGAAGTCTGGGGACGCGGCCAGACCTGGCGGCTGACGCAGATGTGGGTCAAACAGAAGTACTTCGACGGCGCGCTGGACGTGAAAGTGGGCCGCTTCGGCGAAGGCGAGGACTTCAACAGCTTCCCTTGCGACTTCCAGAACCTGGCCTTCTGCGGTTCGCAGGTCGGCAACTGGGTCGGCGACAGTTGGTACAACTGGCCGGTCAGCCAGTGGGCGGCACGGGTTCGCTACAACCTGACGCCCGAGCTGTACGCGCAGGTCGGCGCCTTCGAGCAGAACCCGTCCAACCTCGACCGGCAGAACGGTTTCAAACTCAGCGGCAGCGGCACCCAAGGCGCGATGTTTCCGCTTGAACTGGTCTGGAGCCCGGCAGTCAGAGGCCTCAAAGGGGAATATCGCGCCGGCTACTACTACAGTAATGCCAAGGCAAACGATGTTTACCGCGACGACGACGATCACGCTGCGGCAATGAGTGGCCAGGCCTACGCCCGTCATGCGGGCAAGCACGGATTCTGGCTGGGGGCGCAGCAGCAGGTGACGTCGCTGGCAAGCGACCATTCCCGTGGCCTCAGCGTTTTCGCCAATGCCACGCTGCACGATAAGAAGACCAATGCCATCGACAACTATGTTCAGGCAGGTGTGGTGTACAAGGGGCCGTTCGATGCCCGCGCCAAGGACGACATCGGCTTCGCCCTGGCCCGCGTGCACGTCAATCCCGCCTACCGCAAGAACGCCGAGACGCGCAATGCCGTCGCCGGCGTCGACACCTACGACGACTCCACTTTCCTGCCGGTCCAGGACACCGAATACAGCGCCGAGCTGTATTACGGCATTCACCTGGCCGACTGGCTCACCGTGCGCCCGAACCTGCAGTACATCCGCCATCCGGGCGGCGTCAGCGAGGTGGACGACGCGCTGATTGGTGGCCTGAAGATCCAGAGCAGCTTTTAACCGGCCCCCGGGCCTGACGTTTTCAACATGATGGAGAACTGACGATGAGCACTGAGGGTGCCCTGAGTAGAACCCGCTGGTTACCGAGACTGCTCGGCGTGCTGCTGTTGCTGATGGGCATGGCCCTGGTGGCCGGCGGTATCAAGCTGATGCAGCTCGATGGTTCGCTGTATTACCTGATTGCCGGGATCGGCTTCGCCGTGTCCGGTGTCATGCTGCTGGCGCTGCGCAAGCATGCCCTGGGCCTGTATGGCCTGGTGCTGCTGGGCAGCACCGCCTGGGCACTGTGGGAAGTCGGCCTGGACTGGTGGCAACTGGTGCCGCGCCTGGCCCTGTGGTTCGCCATCGGCGTGGTTTTGCTGCTGCCGTGGGCGCGGCGTCCGCTGCGTGGCCTGGCCGGTCAGCCGGCGCGCATCAACGTTGCCCTGCTGAGCCTGGCAGTGGTGGCCTCCGGCGCCACCGCCATCGCCAGCCAGTTCACCTACCCCGGCGAAATCAAGGGTGAACTGGGTCGCGACACCACCACCCTCGGCAGCACCGCCCCGGACATGCCCGACGGCGACTGGCAGGCCTATGGCCGCACCGAGTTCGGCGACCGCTACTCGCCACTGCGCCAGATCACTCCGACCAACATCTATCAGTTGGAAGAAGCCTGGCGCATCCGCACCGGCGACATGCCCACCGACAACGATCCGGTCGAGCTGACCAACCAGAACACCCCGCTGAAGGTCAACGGCATGCTCTACGCCTGCACCGCCCACAGCAAGGTGCTGGCCCTGAACCCCGACACCGGCGCGGAAATCTGGCGCTTCGACCCGCAGATCAAGAGCCCGTCCGGCTTCAAGGGCTTCGCCCACATGACCTGCCGCGGCGTCTCCTACTACGACGAAAACGGCTACGTGAACGCCGACGGCAGCCCGGCGCCGAAAATCTCCGAGGCCGGCCAGGCCGTGGCCCGCGCCTGCCCGCGTCGCCTTTACCTGCCCACCGCCGACGCGCGCCTGATCGCGCTCAACGCCGACAACGGCAAAGTCTGCGAAGGCTTCGGCAACCAGGGCGTGATCGACCTGACCCAAGGCATCGGCCCGTTCACCGCCGGCGGCTACTACTCCACCTCGCCCGCCGCCATCACCCGCGGCCTGGTGATTATCGGCGGCCACGTCACCGACAACGAATCGACCAACGAGCCGTCCGGCGTGATCCGCGCCTACGACGTCCACGACGGTCGCCTGGTGTGGAACTGGGACAGCAACAACCCCGACCAGACCGCACCGCTCGCCCCCGGCAAGACCTACAGCCGCAACTCGGCGAATATGTGGTCGCTGGCCAGCGTCGACGAGAACCTCGGCATGGTCTATCTGCCATTGGGCAACCAGACGCCAGACCAGTGGGGCGCCGACCGCACCCCGGGCGCGGAAAAATTCAGCGCCGGCATCGTCGCCCTCGACCTCGCCACCGGCAAGGTGCGCTGGAACTACCAGTTCACCCACCACGACCTGTGGGACATGGACGTCGGCAGCCAGCCGACCCTGCTCAACCTAAAGACCGCCGACGGCATCAAGCCGGCGCTGATCGCCCCGACCAAACAGGGCAGCCTGTACGTGCTCGACCGTCGCGACGGCAGCGCCATCGTGCCGATCCGCGAGATCCCGGCACCGCAAGGCGCGGTCGAAGGCGA
Organism: Pseudomonas sp. 20P_3.2_Bac5; assembly: GCF_025466035.1. Taxonomy (NCBI): domain Bacteria; kingdom Pseudomonadati; phylum Pseudomonadota; class Gammaproteobacteria; order Pseudomonadales; family Pseudomonadaceae; genus Pseudomonas; species Pseudomonas sp. 20P_3.2_Bac5. The sequence goes on from NZ_JANLOA010000070.1 coordinate 133,004, forward strand.
CCACACCGCACCGACCCAGGCCCGTTCCGACCTCAACCTGCTCGGCCCGGACCTGACCGAACAGGCCATGTGGGGCGCCAGTCCGTTCGACCAGATGCTCTGCCGCATCCAGTTCCGCCAACTGCGCTACGAAGGCCAGTACACCCCGCCGTCGGAGCAGGGTTCGCTGGTCTATCCGGGTAACGTCGGCGTGTTCAACTGGGGCAGCGTGTCGGTTGACCCGGTTCGGCAGATCCTGTTCACCAGCCCGAACTACATGGCCTTCGTCTCGAAGATGGTGCCGCGTGCCGCGGTGGCCGAAGGCAGCAAGCGCGAGAGCGAGACCAGCGGCGTGCAACCGAATACCGGCGCGCCGTACGCGGTGATCATGCACCCGTTCATGTCGCCGCTGGGTGTGCCGTGCCAGGCCCCAGCCTGGGGTTATGTGGCCGGTATCGACCTGCTCAGCAACAAAGTGGTGTGGAAACACAAGAACGGCACCAGCCGCGACAGCTCGCCGATCCCGATCGGCCTGCCGATCGGCGTGCCGAGCATGGGCGGCTCCATCGTCACCGCCAGCGGCCTCGGCTTCCTCAGCGGCACCCTGGACCAGTACCTGCGCGCCTATGACGTCAACACCGGCAAGGAACTGTGGAAATCCCGCCTGCCGGCGGGCGGCCAGGCGACCCCGATGACCTACACCGGCAAGGACGGCAAGCAGTACGTGCTGGTCACCGCGGGTGGTCACGGTTCGCTGGGTACCAAGATGGGCGATTACATCATCGCTTACAAATTGCCGAACTGAGTGCGGCTGAGGCCCTATCGCCGGCTTGCCGGCGATAGGGCCCTCAAAACCACCGCAAACCTACATGGCAAACTTCCGCGTCCACTCCCGCGCCTTCCGGTCGAACTCCACCCGCATCCGCTGATACTCAAGCGCCGCTTCCAGCTGCAACGCCCCCCGCGGATCCGGATCGACCAGCAACGCACTGACGCTCAACATCACCTTCGCCAGGGTCAGCGCCGGGGTCCAGTTTTCGTCCAGGATATCCAGCCCGACCTCGCCGTCCTCCCCGATATTGGGATGCCACACGGGCGTCTTGAAGCGCAACTTCGGCGGATGATTGGGGTAATCCGGCGGAAACTGCACATCGAGAAAAAACACCCCGCCTTCATACGGGCTGCCCGACGGCCCCATCAACGTCGCCTGCCAATGAAACAGGTCGTCCCCAACCGGCCCCGCGCTGCAATTGGCCGGTGGATCCTTGCTGAAATCATGTAGTTCGCGGTTGATGCGCTTGAGTGCAACGTCCATCGCCTTACCTCCCTGCCCAGTGGTTAACCGACAAACCGTCACAGTAGCATTTGGCAATCACTGCACTAAGCTTCGATCGGCATCGACCGTCCGGTCAGACTCTCCGACAAAATCCGTCAGGCATTGAAACCACCCACCTACCGCCCCATCTAAGCACCATAGTCATTCACGCAGGTGCCCCATGAGCGACCAGCAGGATCTACCGGAACACCCAGACGAATACGCCGAAGTCGAACATCTCGAAGATCACGATCCCACCGGCCGGACCCTGGCATTGCCCGGCCAACAGTTGCCGGACAAGGTCTACGTCATCCCGATTCACAACCGCCCGTTCTTCCCCGCGCAGGTGCTGCCGGTGATCGTCAACGAAGAACCGTGGGCGGAAACCCTGGACCTGGTGGCGAAAACCCCGCACCACTCCCTGGCGCTGTTCTTCATGGACACGCCGGTCGAAGACCACCGTCATTTCGACACCTCGGCCCTGCCGCTGTACGGCACGCTGGTCAAGGTGCACCACGCCAGCCGCGAGAACGGCAAGCTGCAGTTCGTCGCCCAGGGCCTGACCCGGGTGCGCATCCGCACCTGGCTCAAACACCACCGTCCGCCATACCTGGTGGAAGTCGAATACCCGCACCAGCCCGCCGATCCCACCGACGAGGTGAAGGCCTACGGCATGGCGCTGATCAACGCGATCAAGGAGCTGCTGCCGCTCAACCCGCTGTACAGCGAAGAGCTGAAGAACTACCTCAACCGCTTCAGCCCCAACGATCCGTCGCCGCTGACCGACTTCGCCGCAGCCCTGACCTCGGCCACCGGGGTGCAGTTGCAGGAAGTCCTCGACTGCGTGCCGATGCTCAAGCGCATGGAAAAAGTCCTGCCGATGCTGCGCAAGGAAGTCGAAGTCGCGCGGCTGCAAAACGAGATTTCCGCCGAGGTGAACCGGCAGATTGGCGAGCACCAGCGCGAGTTTTTCCTCAAGGAACAGCTCAAGGTCATCCAGCAGGAGCTGGGCTTGACCAAGGACGACCGCAGCGCCGACCTCGAACAGTTCAAGCAGCGCCTGGAAGGCAAGACCCTGCCGCCCGCCGCGAAAAAACGCATCGACGAAGAAATGGGCAAGCTGGCGATCCTCGAAACCGGCTCGCCCGAATACGCCGTCACCCGCAACTACCTGGAATGGGCGACCGCCCTGCCGTGGGGCGTGTACGGCACCGACAAGCTCAGCCTCAAACACGCGCGCAAGGTGCTCGACCAGCACCACGCCGGGCTGGACGACATCAAGGAACGCATCCTCGAATTTCTCGCCGTGGGCGCCTACAAAGGCGAGATCAGCGGTTCCATCGTGCTGCTGGTGGGCCCGCCGGGCGTGGGCAAGACCAGCATCGGCAAGTCCATCGCCGAATCCCTGGGCCGGCCGTTCTACCGTTTCAGCGTCGGCGGCATGCGTGACGAGGCCGAGATCAAGGGCCATCGCCGCACCTACATCGGCGCCCAACCGGGCAAGCTGGTGCAGGCGCTGAAGGACGTGGAAGTGATGAACCCGGTGATCATGCTCGACGAGATCGACAAGATGGGCCAGAGCTACCAGGGCGACCCGGCCTCGGCACTGCTGGAAACCCTCGACCCGGAGCAGAACGTCGACTTCCTCGACCACTACCTCGACCTGCGCCTGGACCTGTCCAAAGTGCTGTTCGTCTGCACCGCCAACACCCTCGATTCGATCCCCGGTCCGTTGCTCGACCGTATGGAAGTGATCCGCCTGTCCGGCTACATCACCGAGGAAAAACTGGCCATCGCCAAGCGCCACCTGTGGCCCAAACAACTGGCAAAAGCCGGCGTGGCCAAGACCAGCCTGAGCATCAGCGACGCGGCCTTGCGCTTGGTGATCGAGGGCTATGCCCGCGAAGCCGGGGTGCGGCAACTGGAAAAACAACTGGGCAAGCTGGTGCGCAAGGCCGTGGTCCGCCTGCTCGACGAACCGGACGCCGTGATCAAGATCGGCCCGAAAGACCTCGAAGCCGCGCTGGGCATGCCGGTGTTCCGCAGCGAACAGGTGCTGGCCGGCAAAGGGGTGATCACCGGCCTGGCCTGGACCAGCATGGGCGGCGCCACCCTGCCGATCGAAGCGACCCGCATCCACACCTTGAATCGCGGCTTCAAGCTCACCGGGCAACTGGGTGACGTGATGAAGGAGTCCGCAGAAATCGCCTACAGCTACGTCAGTTCGCACCTGAAGCAGTTCGGCGGTGATCCGACCTTCTTCAACGAAGCCTTCGTCCACCTGCATGTGCCGGAAGGTGCCACGCCGAAGGACGGCCCGAGCGCCGGTATCACCATGGCCACCGCCCTGCTCTCACTGGCCCGCGACCAGTCGCCGAAGAAAGGCGTGGCGATGACCGGCGAGATGACGCTGACCGGGCATGTGTTGCCGATTGGCGGGGTGCGGGAGAAAGTCATTGCGGCGCGGCGGCAGAAGATCTTCGAACTGATCCTGCCGGAAGCCAACCGCGGCGACTTCCAGGAACTGCCGGACTACCTCAAGCAGGGGCTGACCGTGCATTTCGCCAAGCGTTTCGGCGATGTGGCGAAGGTGATGTTCGCCTGATGGTTACCTGGGGGAGCGGGTACGCCCGCTCCCACAGCACCAGTAGAACCTGAACCTCCATCCGGTTTAAGCTCCGAGCCCATACCCACTCGCGCTCCGGAGCGATCATGACTATCCGCCGTACCGCCCTGCTGTTGGGCGTGAGCCTGCTGGCCGCCTGCTCGCGCGATGCCGTGCAGCCCGAAACCCTTATCGTCGAAAGCCAAAGCGAGTGCCCGATCCGCCTGAGCGTCGGTCAGGCCCTGACCCTCACGCTCCCGAGCAACCCCAGCACCGGCTACCGCTGGCTGCTGCAGAATCCCGCCAACAGCGTCCTCACCGCCCTCGGCCCCGAGGTCTACAGCAGCGCGGATACCGACGGCATGGTCGGCAGCGCCGGCCAGTCCACCTGGCGCTTCCGCGCCCGCACCGCCGGCAGCGGCCACCTGCTGCTGGTTTACCAGCAACCCTGGGCCCCCGAGGTCAAGCCCGAGCGGACCTTCGACTGCCAGGTTTCGGTACGCTAGGCCGCTTCATAAAGGCGGCGTACGGCCAGCAAGTACCGCGTCATCGCCGCCAACCTGTCCGCCAGGTCCGCCAGGCTGGTCTGCTGCTTCATCACCGCGACCTGCATGGCCCAACTGCGCGTCAGCACCCGCCCTTGCTCCAGCCATTGACTGCGCAGATCGCTCAACACTGTCACGTTGGGCAACTGCCCGAGTTCGCGCTCCAGCCCCGCCTGTTTCGCGTCCCAATCGAACAGTTCCCTGCGGATGGCATCGCGTTCGCTCACCAGCCGGTTCCGCGCGCGGGTCAGGTCGAGCAGTTTTCGCCCTTCCATGACGCCCGACAGATTGTCCACGAACCTCTTCGACGCACTTATCAACAGGTCGGAACTCACCCCCTTGCCGGCAAGCGCCTTGGTCACCTGCTCTACCTCCTGTTCCGTAGGAATCAAGCCCTTGAACACTTTGGATACGCTCGGCGCATCGAAGGCGTCGATCACCAACGTCGTGTCGGCAATCCGAGCATCCAGGCTACTCATACGCCCTCGCTCGCTGGCGATGAGCTTCAGCAAGTTATCGCGCTGTTCGATGAGGCTGGCGGAACGCTGCCCCGTCGCCGGTAGCCTGAGCGCTTCCAGTGCGCGCAACTGCTCCTCGATCTCCATTTCCTTGCTCTCCAGGCGCTCAACATCGCGCTGCGCATCCTGTTCCAGGTCCCGCTCGCGATTGCGCACAGCCATGTCTCGCTGCTCACCCTGAGCCGGCAGGCGGCGGGCCTCCTCCAGGGATGTGCACAGGTCGTCCCACATATGGTTGCGCAGCAGGACCAACGTACTCAGTACCTGATCGTTGAGCATCCGGTCGGTTTTCAGTACCGCACTGGCAAGGTTCTGCGCGCTTTCAACGAACACGGGCAACAGCCCCTGAGTGTCGTTGTAGATAACCTCCAGAATCCGCTCTCTCAAGACGGTCATTTTCGCCACTGCGGGAAGCGGGTAATCATCCACGGGTGTCATGGGATTGTTCATCGAAGGGCTCCTTTGCGGCTGATTTCATCCAGCGTTTCGTTGAAGATCCGCGACAGTTGCGCGGAGAGGCCGCGAATGCTTTCCCACGGCCGCACAACACGCTCGAAGCGGTGGATGAACGTCGCCAGCTTGATGTCGGTATCGATCCGGCGCATTTCCTCCTCCGACTCCTCGACGTACACGCCCAGCATGCTCCAGACATCCTCGAGGTTCTTCGCGGCCGTCTGCACCTCGGTCAGGCGAAACTTCAGGTCGGCGATCTGCAACGAGGTCTTTTCGAAGCTCCCGATCATCGGGCTGATGGCAGCGATTTTCTGTGCCAACGCATCCCGGCGGCATATCAACTCGTTTTTTTCGGCGCGAACTTGCTCGGCCTGCGCGCCATAAATACCGCCAGTAATCGCCACCCCGATCAAGCCGAATGCCAGCCCGGAAAACGCATAGCCCACCAGCGCCTGATACTCGGCACTCTTCTGCGCAATCAAGCCATCCATCGGCTCGATTTCCGCACGCAGCGTACTGATTATTTTCTCGGCCTCGACATTGTTGAGCCGTTGCATCAACCAATCGATTTCCGGGCGCAACTGCTTCACGACCGCATCGGTGAACCAGATTGCCCGCTCCTTGATCGTCGCAATGTCCTGTTTGGCCTCGTCGATGTCTTCCCTGATGAACGAAAGGTAGACCCCGACATTGACGATCTGCGCCTGATCCTTGCTGTCCAGCACCCGGTACGGCAGGTGCTGGAGCGTGACGTCATCCATCACGTCAACCAGGCGTTCACTGAGCCGGCCATAGGCAGCCGTGCTTTTCAGCGCGGAGAGCAGGTGGTCGCCCTGTGCGAGGAACTCTTTGGCGAATTGTTCAAGCTGGGTGCCCAGGCGCTTGGACTCACGCTCGATGATGTCCCACGCCTCGGCATGCTTGCGCAGGCTGGCGTAGTGCCTGAGAACGAGATTGGCATCGAGCCCCAGCAGCGCGAAGTTGTGGCCTTCGCTGATTTCGTCAGCACTTTTCGGCAAGCGATAGACGTACTCCACATACCGCTTGATGGATCTCAGGTTGTCGGCGGTAAAAATCAGCGCCGGTTGCATCCTGTTTTTTTCAGTACGTCTGGAAATGACATCGAAATACTGCTTCGGAACGAACTCGGCTCGCTGCTGGCTATCCAGCGCCTGCAGCGACTCATTCTGTTCATGAATGATCATTGGTGTGTCCTCATCAAAAAGTCCTTCCCGGACCTGATTGCTGTCATGGACGACATGACAGGAGGACTACCCTAAGGACCTGCTCGCGCGATGGGAGCCGCCGGGTTCCGTCCTGAAGGGCGGAAACATCCTGTAGAAGCGGCTGAAGACGGGCGCTGGTCCGGTAACTCATAGGCATCCCTTCCCCACTTGGCTAGAATGTCGCCCCGTTTCGACCATCCCGTGTACATACCGTGAGCCAAGAACCCGACCGTCTATTCTCCGCAGCGCTGGATCAGGTGCCCGACTTCACCTTCAACGAAGATGTCGTGCGGGTCTTCCCCGACATGATCAAGCGCTCGGTGCCCGGCTACCCGACCATCGTCGAGAACATCGGCGTGCTCGCCGCGCAGTTCGCCCGCCCGGACACTCTGCTCTATGACCTCGGCAGCTCCCTCGGCGCCGTCACCCAGGCGCTGCGCCGGCATGTGCGCAGCGAAGGCTGCCGGGTACTGGCGGTGGACAACTCGCCAGCCATGGTCGAGCGCTGCACCGAGTACCTCAAGGCGCAGGACGCCATGTACCAGGAGTTGCTGCCGGTACAGGTGATCGAGGCCGACATCACCGCCCTTGAGCTGCACCCGGCGTCGGTGGTGGCGATGAACTTCACCCTGCAATTCGTCGAGCCGGCCGCGCGCCTGGCCCTGCTCGGCAAGATCCGCCAGGCGCTGGTGCCGGGCGGTGCGCTGATCCTCTCGGAAAAACTGCGCTTCGAAGACGCCGAGGAGCACGCGCTGCTCACCGACCTGCATATCGCCTTCAAGCGCGCCAATGGCTACAGCGAACTGGAAATTGCCCAGAAACGCAGCGCCATCGAAAACGTGATGAAACCCGACAGCCTCGAAGAACACCGCGAACGCCTGCTGGCCGCGGGCTTCTCCAAGGTGGTGCCGTGGTTCCAGTGCCTGAACTTCGCCTCTCTGATTGCCTTGCCATGATCGATCTTTCTCCCCTCGTCCGCCGCCTGGCGGGCACGCCCCTGGCGCAATGGTCCCAGGGCCTGCAAGCGCAACTCGACAGCAAACTGGAAAAAGGCCATGGCGACCTGGAGCGCTGGCAAAGCGCGCTGGATGCCCTGCCGGCCCTGACCCCGCGCGACATCGACCTGGTCAACGGCCTGCGCCTGGACTTCGACTGCGACGACGCCACCCGCGAACAGGCGCGCAGCGCGCTGATGGGCCTGTCGCCGTGGCGCAAGGGTCCGTTCGACCTGTTCGGCGTGCACGTCGATACCGAATGGCGTTCGGACTGGAAATGGTCGCGGGTGTCGCCGCACCTCGATCTGCGCGGCAAGCGCGTACTGGATGTCGGCTGCGGCAATGGCTACTACCAGTGGCGCATGCTCGGCGCCGGCGCCGACAGCGTGATCGGCGTCGACCCCAACTGGCTGTTCTTCTGCCAGTTCCAGGCGGTGCAGCGCTACCTGCCGGAACTGCCGGCCTGGCACCTGCCCTTCGCCCTAGAAGACCTGCCCGCAGCACTGGAAGGCTTCGACACCGTGTTCTCCATGGGCGTGTTCTACCATCGCCGTTCGCCCATCGAGCACCTGCTGGCGCTCAAGGATTGCCTGGTCAAAGGCGGCGAACTGGTGCTGGAAACCCTGGTGATCGAAGGCGATGAAAACCAGGTGCTGGTGCCGGAAGACCGCTACGCGCAGATGCGCAACGTCTGGTATCTCCCGTCGGTGCCGGCGCTGGAACGCTGGCTGCGCCGCGCCGGATTCCAGGATGTGCGCTGCGTGGATGTCAGCGTGACCAGCGTGGAAGAACAGCGCAGCACCGACTGGATGCGCTATCAGTCGCTCAGCGATTTTCTCGACCCGAATGATCACAGCCTGACCATCGAAGGCCTGCCGGCGCCACGGCGGGCGGTGTTGGTGGCGCGCAAGTAAGGGTTCTTCACGGAATACTGGGGGCTTTGGGCTTGGGAGATCTGAGCTTATCCGTTCGATGCGGCGAGGCTGCCGGCCCCTTTCGCCTTTACGGCGAGTCCATTTTGTCTTGGCAAAATAGACGAAAACCGCTGGCTCCTGCATCCGGCCCTACGCTGCGCTCCGGGTCCCCTCCCTCCGGCGCCTTTCGGGGGCCACGCGGCCTACGACTTGCTTCGCAAGTCTTCACCTCGCGTCTTCGGCTACGCCGAAGGGTGCTGCGCACCTGCCCCCTACAGACACCTCCGCTCGGCCTTCTGACGTCGCAATCTGTGGCGTCTGAACTTGCGCGCATCAAGAGCAACAGCAAAAGCAAATCAGTGGCCCACAAAAACTGCTCACACCGCGCCCCCTGTGGGAGCCGGCTTGCCGGCGATAGCGTCCGCCGCCGAGTAAGCTGTTCCTTGCTCGCAAACCACCTGACCTCATCTGGCAAACCAGCACCAGACTTTGCTTTCGAAGATGCGCCAGTCCAGGCGCCGCCCGTAACTTCGCGACTTCAGGAGGCCGAGCGGAGGTGCCTGTAGGGGCAGTGCGCAGCACCTTCGGCGTTAGCCGAAGACGCGAGTTGAAGACTTGCGAAGCAAGTCGTAGACCGCGTGGCCCCGAAAGGCGCCGGAGCGAGGGGACCCGGAGCGCAGCGTAGGGCCGGATGTGGGAGCGAGCGGTTTTGCCTACTTTTTCCAAGAAAAAAGTAGGCCGCCGTAAGGGCGGAAGGGGCCGGCAGCCTCGCCGCATCGAATGGATAAGTTCGCAAAGCCAAAGCCAAAACCAGGACCAAAGCCCATCGTCCCCGCGATTCCGTGAAGAACCAAAAAAAAGGGCACCCCAAGGGGCGCCCAAAACATTCACCTCGCAAAGGAGTTGTGGAGCGGTGAATGGCTGTTACTTGTTGCTGCCTTTCGGCGTGCGCTGATCGCTCTGGACAACCTGCTCGGTCTTCTGCGCCTTGACGCCCTTGTCGCCCCAAAGCTGCTGCTGGCTTTCCTTGAATTGCTGGACGAACAACCGGGCCCGCTCGGCGCCGCCTTCGGCCATGACGCTGGTGCTGCCCAGGGTGAGCGCGGCGATCAGTGCGTATTTGCTGAAGTTCATGGATCTGACCTCGTGAATGAATTCACCGCGATCATAAGGACGCCCGCCTAACGACAAGGTGAGCCGCACATTACAGTGCTGCAAGGCTCGCCAGCGGGCGTCATCGATCAGGCTCTGGCCTCCTCCCGTTCTGCATCCTCCAGCGCTTCATCCTTGCGATGGGCGCGGTAATACAGCGCCGGCAGCACCAGCAAGGTCAGCGCCGTGGACGAGAGAATCCCGCCGATCACCACCGTCGCCAATGGTCGCTGCACCTCGGCGCCGGTGCCGGTAGCCAGGGCCATCGGGATAAAGCCCAGCGACGCCACCAGCGCCGTCATCAACACCGGCCGCAGGCGAGTCAGCGCACCTTCATCGATTGCCTGGCGCAACGGCATGCCCTGCTCGCGCAGGCTGCGGATGAAGGCGATCATCACCAGCCCGTTGAGCACCGCCACACCCGACAGGGCGATAAAACCGACGCCTGCGGAAATCGACAGCGGAATGTCCCGCAACCACAGCGCCACCACCCCGCCCGTCAGGGCGAAGGGAATGCCGGTGAACACCAGCAGACCGTCCTTGAGGTTGTTGAACATCATGAACAACAGGGCGAAGACCAGCAGCAGCGCCACCGGCACCACCACCTGCAAGCGCTGCGCCGCCGACTGCAACTGCTCGAACTGACCGCCCCAGTTGGCCCAGTAGCCCGCAGGAATCTGCACCTGAGCATCGATCCGTTCCTGCGCGTCGGCGACGAACGAGCCGATATCCCGGCCACGCACGTTGGCGCTGACCACCACCAGACGCTTGCCGTCCTCGCGGCTGATCTGGTTGGGGCCCTGCACCAGTTCCACTCGCGCCACGTCGGCCAGGCTGATGAAGCCGATCTGCGCATTGCCGCCGCTGGCCGGCACCGGAATCAACATCCGCGAAATGCCCTGAATATCGGTACGCAACTCATCCGGCAGGCGCACCACCAGATCGAAGCGGCGGTCGCCTTCATAGAGAATGCCGGCCTTTCGCCCGCCCACCGCCACCGCGATGCTGTCCTGCACATCACCAACGTTCAGCCCGTAGCGGGCAGCCTTGTCGCGATCGACATCGATGGTCAGCACCGGCAGGCCGCTGGTCTGCTCGACCTTCACTTCAGAAGCACCCGGCACACCTTGCAGGGTGCTGGCGATCTGGGCGGCGGTGCGGTTGAGCACGCTCATGTCGTCGCCGAACAACTTCACCGCGACATCACTGCGCACCCCGGAAATCAGCTCGTTGAACCGTAACTGGATCGGCTGCGACAGCTCGTAGTTGCTGCCAGGCACCCGTGCCGCCGCGCGCTGGATATCGGCGATCAATTGTTCACGGGACTTGCCGGGATCCGGCCACTGCGCCTTCGGCTTGAGCATCACGTAGCTGTCGGAAATGTTCGGCGGCATCGGGTCGGCGGCGATCTCGGCGGTGCCGGTGCGGGCAAATACCCGCTGCACTTCCGGCACCTGTTCCAGCACGCTGCGCTCCAGTTGCTGCTGCATCTGCACCGACTGGCTCAGGCTGGTGCCCGGCACACGCAGGGCCTGCAAGGCGAAGTCGCCTTCGCTCAGGCTCGGCACGAACTCACTGCCCATGCGCCCGGCCAGCACGCCGGACAACAACACCATCACCGCGGCCAGGCTGAACGCCAGCGGTCGATGCCCCATCACCCAGCGCAGCAGCGGCGCGTAGCCACGCTTGGCGCCGCGCATCAGGGCGTTTTCCTCTTCCTTGACCTTGCCGGTGACAAACAGCGCCAGGGCCGCCGGCACGAAGGTTACCGACAGCAGCATGGCGCCAAGCAAGGCGATGACCACGGTAAAGGCCATGGGGTGGAACATCTTGCCCTCGACACCACTCAGGGCAAAGATCGGCAGGTACACCACCATGATGATCAGTTGCCCGTAGATCAGCGGCCGGCGCGCTTCGCGGGAAGCGGCGAACACTTCCCGCAGGCGCTCGGCGCGGGTCAGCAGGCGGCCATGATGCTGCTGGGCGTGGGCCAGGCGGCGAATGGCGTTCTCGACGATCACCACCGCGCCGTCGACGATGATGCCGAAGTCCAGCGCGCCCAGGCTCATCAGGTTGGCGCTGACCTTGTTGCTGAACATCCCGGTGAAGGTGAACAGCATCGACAGCGGGATCACCATCGCAGTGATCAGCGCCGCGCGGATATTGCCAAGGAACAGGAACAACACCGCGATGACCAGGATCGCGCCTTCCACCAGGTTCTTCTTCACCGTGGCGATGGCCTTGTCCACCAGGTCGGTGCGGTCGTACACCGTCACCGCCTTGACCCCGGCCGGGAGTGTCTTGTTGATCTGCTCGAGCTTCTGCGCCACGGCTTGCGACACGCTGCGGCTGTTTTCGCCGATCAGCATGAACACCGTACCGAGCACCACTTCACGGCCATTCTCGGTGGCCGCGCCGCTGCGCAGTTCGCGGCCAATGCCGACCTCGGCCACCGAGCGCACGCGGATCGGCGTGCCGTCGATATTGGCCAGGACGATGTTGGCGATGTCCTCGATGCCTGCCAGTTGCCCCGGCGCGCGAATCAGCAACTGCTCGCCCTGGCGCTCGATGTAGCCGGCGCCGACGTTGGCGTTGTTGCGCTCCAGCGCGGTGAGCAGGTCATTGAGCGTCAGCTTGTAGGCGGCCAGGCGCTTGAGATCAGGCGCAATCTGGAACTCCTTGGCGAAGCCGCCGATGCTGTTGATCTCGGCCACGCCACGCACGTTGCGCAGTTGCGGCTTGATGATCCAGTCCTGGATCTCGCGCAGGTCGGTAGGGGTGTAGAGGCTGCCATCCGCCTTGCGCGCGCCCTCCTCGGCCTCCACCGTCCACAGGAAAATCTCCCCCAGGCCGGTGGAAATCGGCCCCATGGCCGTCTCGACGCCTTCGGGCAATTGCTCGCGAGCCAGTTGCAGGCGCTCATTGACCAGTTGCCGGGCGAAGAACAGGTCGGTGCCGTCCTCGAAGATCACCGTCACCTGAGACAACCCCGAGCGCGACAGCGAACGGGTCTGTTCCAGGCCGGGCAAACCGGCCATGGCGGTTTCGATGGCGAAGGTGATGCGCTGTTCGGTTTCCAGCGGCGAGAAACCGTCCGCCGCGGTGTTGATCTGCACCTGGACGTTGGTGATGTCAGGTACCGCGTCAATGGGCAGTTTCTGGTAGCTGGCCAATCCCAGCCCGGCCATCAGCAGCACACCGAGCAGCACGATCAGGCGCTGCTCGATGGCGAATTGAATGATGCGTTCGAACATGACGATTACCCGTGGCGGCTCAGTGAGAATGCTCGGCGCTGGCCTTGCCCAGTTCCGACTTGAGAATGAAGCTGCCCTGCGCGGCCACTTGCTGGCCGGCCTGCAGGCCGCTCACCTGGACAAAGCCCTCGGCGGCCACGCCCGGCTGCACCGGCTGGGCGACGAAGCCTTCGGCGTTGCGGACGAACACCACGGTTTTATCCTCGACGGTCTGCACCGCTTGCTCGGGGACGGCGAGGGCATCGGCCAGGCGCTCGGTCGGCACCTGCACCGCCACGAACAACCCCGGACGCCAGGCGCCACGCGGGTTGTCCAGGGTCACCCGGACCGTGGCGGTGCGCGTCTGCTCGCCCAGCAGGCTGCCGACATGGCTGATGGTGCCGCTGACCTGCTCGCCGAGGTCGCTCGCCACCACCGTGACCGGCATGCCGACCCGCACCGAGGCCAGGTCACGCGGGGCCACGCCGAAGGTCGCCCAGACTTTCGACAGGTCCGACAGGGTGAAGGCGGCACTGTTTTCGCTGACCACTTCGCCGGGCACCAGATGCTTTTCCACTACCTGTCCGGCGAATGGCGCGCGCAGTTCGTAGCGATTGCCGCCGGCCAGCACCACGCTGCCGCTGAGGGCGCTGATTTTCTGCCGGGCATTGGCCGCGGCGATCTCGGCTTCCTGCAAGGCCTGCCGGGCTTGCAGGTAATCCTGCTCGGCGGAGATACCTTCCTCCCACAGGTCCTTTTCCCGCGCCAGGGTGCTGCGCGCCATCTCCAGCCGGCGCTGGCTGGCCGCCAGTTCACTGCGCTGCTCGGACACCTGCGGGCTGGCGATCACCGCCAACAGCTCGCCGGCCTTGACCTGCTGACCGAGGCTGACCGCCACCGACTCGACAACGCCAGCCGCGCGCGGCACCAGATGGGCAGTGCGGTCTTCGTCGAAACGGACCTCGCCCGGCAAGTGCAGGCTGCGGCTCAGGGTCCGCGCCTCCACCGTGGCCAGTTCGATTCCGGCCACGGCAATCTGCTCGTCGCTCAGCCGTACATGACCTTCCTCGCCCTCGCCTTCGGCGCCTTCTTCGCCGTGCCCATGGCCGGCTTCAGCCTCGTCGCCATGGCCCTTTTCTTCATGCTTCTCGTCACCATGGCCTTCTTCGCCATGTTCATCGTGCCCTGCGGCGCGGGCCGGTTGCTCGGCATGCGGAGCGGCGATCCGTTGCCCGAGCACGGTGCCCAGGCCGAGCCCGAGCACCAGCGTCACGGACAGCAGCGTGATGGTTTTCCTGTTCATGCAAATTCCTCGGCAAAGGCGCGACGGGCCGGGGCCGGCCGCGCGCAGTCAGATTCGAAACGTGGGGGAATCAGAGCGGGGTGCCGGTCAGGTCACCGAAGATCCGCTGGATGCGGGCCTGGGCGTCGGTACCCGACGCCTGCGCCGCGAGGTATTGGGTGCGTGCCTCGACCAGCGTGCGCTGGGCGTCGAGCACATCGAGGAAGCCAAACTTGCCGCGTTCGAAACCGCGGGTGGCGACGTCCACCGCCTGTTGCGCGGCCGGCAGGATCGAGGTCTCGAACGAGCGCACTTCGTGCCCGGCGGTTCGCCACTGGGCCAGGGCCTGGATCACTTCGCTACGCACCCGCAGCTCCGTGCCGTTGCGCAGGTCGCGCGCCTGGTCGGCGCGGCGCGCGGCGGCCAGCACATTGCCCTGGTTGCGGTCGAACAACGGCAGCGGGACCGACACCCCGAGCACGTTGACCCGCTCGCGCTCAGTGCGGTCGTATTGGCTGCCGACACTCAGGGTCAGGTCGGGAATCCGTTGGCTGCGGGCCACGCCCAGGGCCGCTTCGCTCTGGTCGATCTGCAGGCTGGCGAGGCGCACATCGGCGGTCTGTGGGAGGCGATCGAGCAGCGGCTCGGACGCCGGCACCGGCGACAGGCCGCTCGTCACCGGCTCGACCCGGTCAAAACCGGCCTGGGCGATACCGATGACAGCCGTCAGTTGCTGATGGGCAACCGCGACGGCCTGCTCCGCCCGCTGCTGCTCCAGGCGCATCTGCGACACCTGCACCTGCGCCCGCGTCGCTTCGATGGGCGATGCCGTCCCGGCCCGAACCCGGCCTTGAACCACTTGCAACCCACGCTCGGTCAGGCGCAGCGACTGCCCGGCCAGTTCCAGTCGCTCCTGGGCCCGGGCGGCGTCATGAAAGGCCGCGGTGACGTCAGCGTGCAGGGCGTTTTGCCGGCGCTCCAGCTCCAGCGCGGCGACAGCCTGGTCGCGCTCGGACAGGGCGATCCGCGCGCCGCGCTTACCGCCCAGCTCGATCTGTTGGCTGAGGGTGACGGTGGTGGTCTGGCTGCGGCGACGGGTGTCTTCGACTTCCCAGCTCAACTCCGGGTTGGGCAGCACACCGGCCTGGATGCGCTCGCCAGCGGCGATGTCGGTGCCCCAGCGCGCGGCCGCCAGTTCCGGGTTGAGTTCGCGGGCGCTGCGCAAGGCGTCATCCAGCGTTAGGGTCGAGGCCAGGCTGGCCGGGGCCAGCACCCACAGCGCCAGGCTCAATGACAGCGGCCAGGCCCGCGCTTTTCGCGGACCGCGGCCGACACGTCCGGTGGTGATTGTGCAACGCATGGCTGTACTCCCCTGCGCCCTGTCGCAGGCCGGCAGGGCGGCTGACTTTTCGGAGCGAGCCACTCTAGGGAGCGGGCTTTATCGGCAAGGTGACTGAAATATTACAAATCTGTCATTTCCGCCTTCGACCACCGCCGCCTGGCTTACCATGCCGAGCGCCGCTTGACCCTGAAGTGACTTCAGGGTCGAGAATCGCCCCCCTCTTTCCGCCATGCCGAGAACCTCATGCGCCTGCTCATCATCGAGGACGAAGTCCGCACCGCCGACTATCTGCAACAGGGTCTCTCCGAAAACGGCTACGTGGTCGACTGCGCCCGCACCGGCCCGGATGGCCTGCACCTGGCCCGGCAGCAGGCTTATGACCTGATCATTCTCGACGTCAATTTGCCGGAGCTTGATGGCTGGAGCGTGCTACAGCGCCTGCGCGCCCATTCCGCCACGCGAATCATGATGCTCACCGCCCATGGCCGACTGTCCGACCGGGTCAAGGGCCTGGACCTGGGGGCCGACGACTATCTGCTCAAACCCTTCGAATTTCCCGAGTTGCTGGCGCGTATCCGCACCTTGCTGCGGCGCAGCGAGCACTCTTTGCAACCGGCCACCCTGAAAGTCGCCGACCTGGAACTGGACCCCAGCCGCCACCGCGCCTGGCGCGGCGGCCAACGCATCGACCTGACCGCCAAGGAGTTCTCCCTGCTGCACCTGCTGATGCGCCAGAGCGGTGACGTGCTGTCGCGCACGCAGATCATTTCGCTGGTCTGGGACATGAATTTCGATTGCGACACCAATGTCGTCGAAGTCTCGATTCGGCGCCTGCGAGCGAAGATCGACGACCCGTTCGAGGACAAACTGATCCACACCCTGCGCGGCGTCGGCTACGTGCTGGAAGCCCGCGAATGAGAACGACGCGGCTGTCGCTGCGCCTGGGCCTTAGCGTGATTGTCATGGGCGCGGCGCTGGTGCTGCTGCTGGCAGCGCTGGCAGTGGTGGCGCTGGAGCACGAACTGGACAACCGCGCACGCGCGCAGTTGACGCGCAAGATGGATCAGATCGAGCACAGCCTGAATGTCGACCTCAGGGTCGCCGACCTGCGCGCCCGCGCCCATCCCCTGCTGGATGTGGTGATGGGCCACGACAACCTGAGCCTGAGCGTGGCCGCACGCCATGGTCGCCATCCGGAACTGCTCAGCCTCGGCCCGCCGCTGGAGGCGCCGCCGGACACCGTCGTCGTCGGGCCCGCGCTGTCCTTCACCCAGTGGCGTGATAGCCAGGACAATCCGCTGCTCTCCGCCGCCCGCGCCATGCGCCTGCAGGACGGCACGGCGGTGCAGGTACTGCTGACGGTCAACCGCAGCGACGACCTCGACCTGCTGCAGGCCTACCTGCGCTCCACCGTGTTGGCGTTGCCGCTGTTGCTGCTGCTGATCGGCGTGTGCGCCTGGAAACTGGTGCAGGGCGGACTGGCGCCCTTGCGCCGCTTCGGCCATATCGCCGCGCAAGTCTCGGCGCAGGACCTCAGTCACCGTCTGCCGGAAGAGAAACTGCCCCGGGAACTGCGCGAACTGGCACACAGCATCAACATCATGCTCGACCGGCTGGACAGCGGCGTTCAGCAACTGGCGCAGTTCTCCGATGACCTGGCCCACGAGTTGCGCACGCCCATCAGCAACCTGATGGGCAAGGCCCAGGTGACCCTGAGCCGCGAGCGCCCGGCCGAGGACTATCGGGTGGCGCTGGAAGACAGCATCGAGGAACTGACCCGGCTGAGCCGGATCATCACCGACATGCTGTTTCTCGCCCAGGTCGACCAACCGCTGACGCATGTGCAACTGACAACGGTGGCGCTGGGCGACGAAGCGCGGCGGGTCGCCGAGCTGTTCGACCTGAGTGCCGAAAGCAAGGATATCGAGCTGAAGGTACGCGGCTGGGGCACGGTGCAGGCCGACCGCCTGATGCTGCAACGGGCGCTGTCGAATTTACTGAGCAATGCCATTCGCCATGGCCCGGCGGGGCAACAGATTGAAATCGGCATCGAAGCAAAGAATGACGGAATGCACTGCTGGGTGCAGAACGGCGGACCGGGGATCGCAGCGGAGCATTTGCCCCATCTGTTCGAGCGGTTCTATCGAGTGGGCTGCGGGCGTTCGCGGCAGGATGGCGGGACGGGACTCGGGCTGGCGATCGTCAGGTCGATCATGCAAGTGCATGGCGGGCGGGTCGAAGTGAGCAGCGCGGTGGAGGGGCCGACGCGGTTCAGTCTGGTGTTTCCGGGGTGAATGACAGACTTGCCGGCGATGGGCCGCAAAGCGGCCCCGACAACGATCAACCCCGGCTAGCCGCCAGAATCAACGCCTTCATCTCAGCCACAGCTCCCTTGAACCCGACGAACAACGCATGCGCCACCAGCGCATGACCAATGTTCAGCTCGTTGATCCCTTTGATCGCCGCGACCGCCTCGACGTTGTGGTAATGCAGACCATGCCCGGCATTGACGATCAGGCCCTGGCCCAGACCAAAGGCCACGCCATCGGCAATGCGCTTCAGCTCATCGGCTTCTTCAGCAGGGGTGTGGGCATCGGCATAACGACCGGTGTGCAACTCGATCGCTGGCGCGCCGACACGGCGCGAGGCTTCGATCTGGCGCTCATCGGCGTCGATGAACAGCGAGACTTCCGCACCGATCCGCGACAAGCGCTCCACCGCCGCCTTGATCCGCGCTTCCTGGCCGGCCACGTCGAGGCCGCCTTCGGTGGTCAGTTCCTGACGGGTTTCCGGGACCAGGCAGATGTGCGCCGGGCGGATGTGTTCGGCGAACACCATCATTTCCTCGGTAACGCCCATTTCGAAGTTCATGCGCGTCTGCAGCACGTCCTTGAGCAGCAACACGTCGCGCTCCTGGATGTGCCGGCGGTCTTCGCGCAGGTGCACGGTGATCCCGTCGGCACCGGCCTCTTCGGCATCCAGCGCGGCCTTGACCGGGTCGGGGTATCGGGTGCCACGGGCTTGGCGCAGGGTCGCCACGTGGTCGATGTTGACGCCGAGAAGGATGCGGTTGCTGTGGGTCACGAAGAAACTCTCCTGGAAATTGAGCCCGACAGCATACGACGAGCTCAGCGCTTGCGAAACAGTTCGCGGCTGACCAGCGGACGACCGCCCAGGTGAACCGCCAGCGCCTGGCGCATCAGGCGTTTCGCCGCGGCGAGAGCGCCCGGCGCCTCCCAGTCGGCTTCGGCCATGGCGGCGAGGTCAGCGCCGGTGAACAGGCCGGGTTGCAGCAGGTAGACCCGCTCCAGTCCGGCATCCACTTGCAGGCGGTACCAACCATCTGGCGCGAGTGGATCGCCGTTGATGTCCTGGTCCAGGGCGAAGGCGTAGCCCAGCTCATCCAGCAGTCGCCATTCGAACGAACGCAACAACGGCTCCAGCGGACGCCCGGCACCGAGCGCCTGCAGGGTCGCGGCGTAGTGCTCGAACAAGGCGGGATGAGGATCTTCCGCCGGCAACAGGCGGATCAGCAGTTCATTGAGGTAGAGCCCGCTGAACAACGCATCGCCATGCAGCCAGGCGGCCACACCGACGCTGTCCAGCCGTCCGACGTTCTTCAGCTCGCCACGCCCGCGCAGTTCGACTTCCAATGGCAAAAATGGCCGCGCCAGGCTGCCGCCCTTGCCACGGGCACGGCGCAGCACCGCGCGCACGCGCCCTTCGGGGGTGAGGAAGTCCACCAGCGCACTGGTTTCCCGGTAGGCGCGGTTGTGCAGAACGTAGGCCGGTCGGGCCTCTGGTTGTTCCATGATCGGCTTCGGGAAAAGTCGGCCCGATACCGGACGGTATCGGGCCTTGGGGGATTACAGGTCGCCGTAGCCCAGCGAGCGCAGCGCGCGCTCATCGTCGGACCAGCCGCCTTTGACCTTGACCCAGAGGTTGAGCATCACCTTGGCGTCGAACAGCACTTCCATATCCTTGCGCGCCTCGGTACCGATGCGCTTGATGCGCTCGCCCTTGTCGCCAATGATGATTTTCTTCTGGCCATCACGCTCGACCAGGATCAGGGCATGGATGTGCAGCACAGCACCCTGCTGCTTGAACTCTTCGATCTCGACGGTGATCTGGTACGGCAGCTCGGCACCGAGCTGGCGCATGATCTTTTCGCGGACCAGTTCGGCGGCCAGGAAGCGGCTGCTGCGGTCGGTGATCTGATCTTCCGGGAAGAAATGATCGTTTTCCGGCAGGTGCTTGGCGATCAGGCCTTCCAGCGATTCGAGGTTGTGTCCCTGCTGGGCGGAAATCGGCACGATTTCGGCATTCGGCAGTTGTTCCTGCAGCCATTGCAGGTGCGGAATCAGGTCGGCCTTTTCCTCGATCCGGTCGGTCTTGTTGATCGCCAGGATCACCGGGCCCTGCACATACTGCACGCGCTCCAGAACAAGCTGGTCTTCGTCGGTCCAGCGGGTACGGTCGACCACGAAGATCACCACGTCGACGTCTTTCAACGCCGCCGAAGCGGTCTTGTTCATGTAGCGGTTGAGCGCCTTTTCGTTGCTCTTGTGCATGCCGGGGGTATCGACGTAGATCGCCTGGATATCACCCTCGGTCTTGATCCCGAGCATGTTGTGACGGGTGGTCTGCGGCTTGCGCGAGGTGATCGCCAGCTTTTGCCCGAGGATATGGTTGAGCAACGTCGACTTGCCCACGTTGGGGCGGCCGACGATGGCGACATAGCCGCAACGGGTAGTGTTCGTATCAGTCATTGCCATTCTCCACGCCCAGGGCGATCAGTGCCGCTGCGGCTGCAACCTGCTCGGCGATACGCCGGCTGACACCTTGCCCCCGGCTTTTTTCGGTCAACAGGGTCACTTCGCACTCGACGAAGAACGTCCGGCAATGCGGCTCGCCCTGGATATCCACCACTTCATAGCGCGGCAGGTCGCAGGCCCGCGACTGCAGGAACTCCTGCAAACGGGTTTTCGGGTCTTTGTTGGTGTCGACCAGGGTCAGGCTCTCGAACTCGCCGGCCAGCCATGCCAGGACGCGCTCACGGGCGATCTGCATGTCGGAATCGAGGTAGATCGCACCGATCAGTGCCTCAAGGGCATCGGCCAGAATCGACTCGCGGCGGAAACCGCCGCTTTTCAGTTCACCCGAGCCCAGGCGCAGGTACTCGCCAAGGTCGAAGCCACGGGCCAGCACGGCCAGGGTCTCGCCCTTCACCAGGCGGGCACGCAGACGCGACAACTGGCCTTCGCGGGCCTGAGGGAAGCGTTCGAACAGGGCTTCGCCGGCGACGAAGTTGAGGATGGCATCACCCAGGAACTCCAGCCGCTCGTTGTTGCGACCGGCGAAGCTGCGGTGTGTCAGGGCCAGCAGCATCAGCTCCTGGTTCTTGAAGGTGTAGCCGAGCTGATGCTCGAGGCGGCTCAAGGAAACGCTCACGGTGTACCCACGCGAAGTTCGTGGTCGATGGTCAGCGGCGACGCCTGGGCGCCGGTGCCGCACGGTTCAATCCGGCCGGGGGCCGTCGAAAATAAAGCGTTGTTCAAATGCAGATCCTGAAAGACGGTGTGGATTCATGCCTGCTGGCCTGGATGGCTGGGAACCACTTGCGCAGTCCCTCGATACAGCCTATGCCAGAAAAGCACTCGGCGCCGTCCCGAAGGACAGCGCCGTGAAGGTGCTACTTGATCAGCCCTACCCGCGACAGACTCGGGAAGTGGCTCAGTTTCGGTTCCGGCCAGCTCATCCAGACGGCAAAGGCCTTGCCGACGATGTTCTGGTCCGGGACCATGCCCAGCAGTTCCTTGGGAATCGAAGGATCATCCCAGTAGCGGCTGTCGTTGGAGTTGTCGCGGTTGTCGCCCATCATGAAATAGTGCCCGGCGGGCACCACCCACTGCTGGTCCGGCGGCATGCGGTAGCGACTCATCTCCTTGCGGATCAGGTGCTCGGCCTCACCGAGTTTTTCCTTGTACAGCTCGGCGCTGCCCAAAGTGCCCGGCTCGGCGCCAACCAGTTGCTCGGCGATAAGCTCGCCGTTGACGTACAGGCGCTTGTCGCTGGTGTAGCGCACCTGGTCGCCCGGCAGACCCACCACACGCTTGATGTAGTTGACGTTCGGGTCGCTTGGGTAGCGGAACACCATCACATCGCCACGCTGTGGATCGCCCACCTCGATGACCTTCTTGTCGATCACCGGCAGGCGGATGCCATAGGAGAACTTGTTCACCAGGATGAAATCGCCCACTTCCAGGGTCGGCTTCATCGAGCCCGACGGGATCTGGAACGGTTCAACCAGGAACGAGCGCAGCACCAGCACGATGAACAGCACCGGGAAGAACGATTTGCCGTACTCGACCAGCAACGGTTCCTTGTTCAACTGCTCGACCACCGCCATCTCGGGCTGGGTGACGCTGCCCTGATAGTTGGCGATCGCCGCACGCCGGCGAGGTGCCAGGAACAGCAGATCGATCAGGGCCAGCAGCCCACACACAGCGACAGCGATGACGAGCAACAGCGGGAAATTTAGTGACATAGGACCTAACTATCCAACCTGAGCACGGCGAGGAAGGCTTCCTGTGGGATTTCCACGTTGCCGACCTGTTTCATGCGTTTCTTACCGGCCTTCTGTTTCTCGAGCAGCTTGCGCTTACGGCTCACGTCGCCACCGTAACATTTGGCCAGTACGTTCTTTCTGAGTGCCTTGACCGTGGTCCGCGCCACAATCTGCCCGCCAATGGCGGCCTGGATTGCCACGTCGAACATCTGCCGAGGGATCAGCTCCTTCATCTTCTCGGTCAACGCGCGACCTTTGTAGTGCGCGTTGTCACGGTGCACGATCAGTGCCAGGGCGTCGACCTTGTCGCCGTTGATCAGCACGTCGAGCTTGACCAGGTTGGCCGACTGGTAGCGATCGAAATGGTAGTCCAGCGAGGCGTAGCCGCGGCTGGTGGACTTCAGGCGATCAAAGAAGTCCAGCACCACTTCGTTCATCGGCAGGTCGTAGCGTACCTGTACCTGCGAACCGAGGAACTGCATGTCGCGTTGAACGCCACGCTTCTCGATGCACAGGGTGATGACGTTGCCCAGGTGCTCCTGGGGCACGAGGATGGTCGCGGCGACGATCGGCTCGCGGAAATCCTCGACCGACGACACGTCCGGCAGCTTGGACGGGTTGTCGACGTGAATGGTTTCGCCGGTCTTGAGCTTGACCTCGAAGATCACGCTCGGCGCGGTGGTGATCAGGTCCAGGTTGTATTCGCGCTCCAGGCGCTCCTGGATGATCTCCATGTGCAGCATGCCGAGGAAGCCGCAACGGAAGCCGAAGCCCAAGGCGTCGGAGCTTTCCGGCAGGTACTGCAGCGAGGAGTCGTTCAGGGTCAGTTTCTGCAACGCATCACGAAAATCTTCGAAATCGTCGGAACTGACCGGGAACAAGCCGGCATAAACCTGCGGCTGAATACGTTTGAAACCTGGCAGCACATCGACATCAGGAGTCGAGCTCAAGGTCAGGGTGTCGCCCACTGGCGCGCCGTGAATGTCCTTGATGCTGGCAATGATGAAGCCCACTTCACCTGCCTTGAGGTCGGCGGTGGCAGTGTGTTTCGGGGTGAAGACACCGACGCTGTCCACCAGGTGGATCTTGCCGGTGGACTTGACCAGGATCTTGTCGCCCTTCTTCACGCGGCCATGACGCACGCGCACCAGGGAGACGACGCCCAGGTAGTTGTCGAACCAGGAGTCGATGATCAGCGCCTGAAGCGGTGCTTCGATGTCGCCGGTCGGTGCTGGAATGGTCTGTACCAGACGCTCCAGCACTTCATCGACGCCCATGCCGCTCTTGGCCGAGCAGGCAACGGCGTCGGTGGCATCGATGCCGATGATCTTCTCGATTTCGTCCTTGACGCGGTCCGGGTCAGCCTGGGGCAGGTCCATCTTGTTCAGGACCGGCATGACTTCCAGGCCCTGCTCGATGGCGGTGTAACAGTTGGCGACCGACTGGGCCTCCACGCCTTGACCCGCGTCGACCACCAGCAGCGCACCTTCACAGGCCGCCAGCGAACGGCTGACTTCATAGGTGAAGTCAACGTGGCCGGGGGTGTCAATGAAGTTCAGCTGGTAGGTAACGCCGTCATTGGCTTTGTAATGCAGGGTGACGCTGTGGGCCTTGATGGTGATCCCGCGCTCGCGCTCGAGGTCCATGGAGTCGAGAACCTGCGCTTCCATCTCGCGGGCACTGAGGCCACCGCACATCTGGATGAAGCGGTCGGCCAGCGTCGACTTGCCATGGTCAATGTGGGCGATGATGGAGAAATTGCGGATATGACTCAAATCACTCACGGATCAACACTCAAAAAGGCTGCAGGCCGGACGCCCGCCGAAAAATAGCCGGGAATTGTACCTGATGCCGATGGGTTGTGGGAGATTCCATTCGCCGGGCAAACGCCCGACACTGCCGATTTCATCAAGTGGCAGGCACAAAAAAGGGCAGCCCCGAGGCTGCCCTTTCTGGTCAGACCGGCTTATTCAGCCAGCTTGAAGGTGATGAAGCTGGCACGACCCTGACGCAGTACGCGCATGGACACCGAACGGTTCTTCGGCAGTTCCTTGGCGATTTCGGTGAACTCCTTGGCCGAAGCGATCGCCTGGTTGTTCAGGTGGCTGATGACGTCACCTGGACGCAGGCCAATCAAGGCCGCCGGACCGTCCTGGACTTCCTTGATGACGACGCCACCATTGAGTTCCAGGGACTTTTTCTGCTCGGCGGTCAGGTCGGAGACCGTAACGCCCAGGCGGTTGCTGTTGCGCTCGAGCCCGCCGCCAGCACTGGCGCTGACTTCCTGATCGTCATCCGGCAGCGCGCCGATGGTCACGTCGAGGTTCTGGCGCTTGCCGTTGCGGATGATTTCCAGCTTGGCCTTGGCACCGTCTTTCAGACCACCCACCAGGTGCGGCAGGTCGGCGGACATGACGATCGGCTGGCCGTTCAGGTTGAGGATCACGTCCCCCACCTGCAGACCACCTTTGGCGGCCGGACCGTTTTCCAGCACCTGGGCTACCAGGGCACCGGCCGGCTTGTCCAGACCGAAGGATTCAGCGAGGTCCTTGTTGACTTCCTGGATCACTACGCCCAGCCAGCCACGGCTGACCTTGCCGTCTTTCTTCAACTGATTGGAAACGTCGATTGCCACATCGATCGGGATCGCGAACGACAGGCCCATGAAGCCGCCGGAACGGGTGAAGATCTGCGAGTTGATACCCACGACTTCGCCATTCATGTTGAACAGCGGGCCACCGGAGTTACCCGGGTTGATCGCCACGTCGGTCTGGATGAACGGCACATAGGTGTCGTTCGGCAGGGTACGGCCCTTGGCGCTGACGATACCTTTGGTCACCGAATGGTCGAAACCGAACGGCGAGCCGATCGCCAGTACCCACTCACCCACTTTCAGCTTGGACGAGTCGCCCAGCTTCACGGTCGGCAGGTTCTTGCCTTCGACCTTGAGCAGCGCCACGTCGGTGCGCGGGTCGGTGCCGACCAGCTTGGCTTGCAGCTCACTGCGGTCGGACAGGCGGACGATGATTTCGTCGGCATCGGCGACCACGTGGTTGTTGGTCAGCACGTAGCCATCATCGGAAATGATGAAACCCGAACCCAGCGACTGCGCTTCACGCTGGCGATCACCACCGCGAGGTTGCTGCGGAATGCTGCGCTCGAAGAACTCACGGAACATCGGTGGCAGGCCTTCGAGGTCCGGCATCTGACCGGCAGCGACGCGGCGATCCGGCAGTTTCTGCTTGGTACTGATGTTAACGACGGCCGGCGAAGCCTGCTCGACCAGGGTGGTGAAGTCCGGCAGGGCTTCAGCCTGGGCAGCAGCCATCTGGCCGAGCATCAGCACGGCCGCAAACAGCGATAGATAGGATTTCAAGCGTGGTATTGACATACGGCTCCCGTCACAACGAGCGTGGTTAAGCAGTAGGGACCTGCCAACGAAAAAGGCCTGGTGACAAACCCAAGGGCTGCGACCAGGCCAGAAACATTGGCATTCTTGATGCTGCAACAGCAGGAAAGGCCAGACCCCGAAGGGGCTGACCTATAGAAAAATCTGGATGTTTTTGCAAACTTGAAGGCTTACCAATCATGTCAGCGGCTCTGGGACATGCTTTTCATCCTTGTCATCCATGTACTAAAACAACTCCAGGGTTTATCACTGGCTGGCTTGAGCGTCCTGCAGGCGCATCGACAACGCCACACGCTCAGCGGTGCCAATCGGGATTTCTCCCACGACCGTGACCATCATTTCGCCCTTTGGCGTGGTCAGTTGACGCGAGACAGCGGCAGTCGGGCCCAACTGGGTGCGAGCGTCAGAGCCGGCACCACTGTCGATCGTCTCGAGGAACACCGAAAACCGCGCCAGACCATCGTCATACATCATGCTGCTGATACTGTGCTTGCCGTCCGGGTCCTTGCGCACACTGCTGTTGACCAGCTCGAAACCGGGCGGCAGCCAATCCGAACGCCAGCCCACCACTGCCTCATTGACCTGACCTGACGCCGGGGCAACCTGCTGGCAATTGGCACTGGACTTGAGCTCACCGTCGCTGGGGACCCTGGTCTCCAGGCTGGTGAACTGGAAGCGCTCCAGCAGTTGCTCCTTGTCGTTGATCAACAGGGACTTCAGCGGGAGCGCTGTTTTACGATCCAGGTACAACTCGAATGCATAACGATGCTGGTCACGCGGGCGCAGGGTAAGAATCACCACATCGCGCCCGGCGACGCGGGATTGACCCGCGACGCTCAAGTCGTACCAGTTCATCAGTTTCAGAGGATCGAGGACTCGCGCCGACGACTGCGTCGCATTGCCCACACCCGGAACCAGGGCCCCGCTCACGCATTGGGTCTGCCCATCGACACGCACGACTTCCTGGGCCGGACCATCGAGCTGCAACAGCCGCTCGCTGACTTTACCGTCCTGGACCCGATGCCAGATATCGTGGGTGGAGAAACTACCATTGCGCTCGTAAACGAAAGTGCCCTGATAACTTTGCTCTTGCTCGGCCTTGGCCAGACGGTTGAGCCAGTCAGCGGCATCTGTCGACGAGTTGGCGGCCAAGGCCGGCAGCGTCAGACAGCCGCTGAGCAAGAGCGGTATGAGAGGTAGCGCGCGCATGATCCTCCTTGGTGTTCCTAGCGATTATCCAGGCTGGCGGCACGAGCGTAAGGCAGTGCGCTTTCAGTACCCTTCACTGCTGCTTCCTGAGCGTGTTGGCGCATATAGCCTGGCAGACGCTGGTCTTGCCAGCCGCTTTGGCCTTGCAGCACGCCATTGGCCATCGGCCCTGTAGGCTGTTCAGCACTTTCACTATAGCCTGCCAGAACCGCCGGACCCTGGACCTGTGGTGCAACCAGGCCTTGTTGAACCGGTTGCTGGGCAGCCAGTTGGGCACCCGTGATTTCGTCCTGGTTGTACAGGCGTACACCGACCAGCACTGCCAGTGTCACCGAGGCGGCTACCGCCAGGCGACCAACAGTACGCCATGGGCCGCGAGCAACCTTGGCCGGCGTAGCTTCATCGGCCAGCGCGGCGGAGACCGCGGAGGCGATATCCAGTTTCGGCAGCAGCAGTTCCTTGTGCATCGCTGCACGGGCGACCTGGTAACGCGACCAGGTGGCTCGGGTGTCGGAATCGTCCATGGCACTCAATACCCGACGTAATTCCAGTTCGTCCGCTTCGTTATCCATCACCGCGGACAGCGATTCCTGCAAAGCTTCACGACTCATGGCGGTTCCTCTCTTGGCTGTCGCCGCTGTCTCAGGTTTCCTGCAACAACGGCTGCAGGGCTTTGTCTATGGCCTCCCGAGCGCGGAAAATACGAGAGCGCACGGTACCCACCGGACACTGCATGACGCTCGCAATGTCCTCGTAACTCAGACCATCGAATTCACGTAAAGTTAACGCCGTACGCAAATCTTCTGGCAGTTGCTGGATGGTTCGATGGACGGTGCCTTCGATCTCATCCCGCAACAGCGCCCGTTCTGGGGATTCGAGGTCCTTGAGGCCATGATCGCCATCGTAAAACTCTGCATCCTCGGAACTGACATCGCTGTCCGGTGGCCGCCGACCGCGGGACACCAGATAGTTTTTCGCCGTGTTGATCGCAATGCGGTACAGCCAGGTATAGAAAGCGCTGTCACCACGAAAATTGCCAAGAGCACGGTAGGCCTTGATGAACGCTTCCTGCGCTACATCCTGGGCCTCATGGGTGTCGTGCACGAATCGCACGATCAACCCGAGAATCTTGTGCTGATACTTCAGCACCAACAGATCGAACGCTCGCCTGTCGCCGCGCTGCACGCGCTCGACAAGCTGCTGATCCTCTTCCTGGGTTAGCATGAACACTCCTCGGTGAACCTGGAGGGGTGCTGCATTGGCCATCGTTCAGGCTTGCAACCATAGACTCGGGCTTTTTGCAAAAGTTCTCCCCCTCCAGACAAGTTTCCGGCGGCCCTTGATCGGCTCGCACGAAAAACGCAGCGCGGTCGCTGCCGGCTGCGTCAATAAATCAGTCTTCTATACATGGGCAACGATCAAAACGACCGTCGCCTCCTGCCGCTGCGGCTGCTGGCGTACAGGCAACCCTCTATGGATAGGTACGTTTCCAGTAAAGTTCCACGCGTGGCTGCCAGAAGCGCGTCAGTGACATGGAAATCAGGGCATTGAGGCTGCTATAAAGGCACCCCACCCAGATTCACGATAGTTTCACAATGCCATAAACGCTTGACCATTGTGCCGATACCACCGTCCTTATACCAGTGTCCTTCGTGGTCGCCCCGCGCGGAAAATCCAGACATGAGCCAACAATTACAACATGACGTCCTCGTGATCGGCAGCGGTGCCGCGGGCCTGAGCCTGGCACTGAACCTGCCCTCCCATCTGCGCATCGCGGTACTGAGCAAGGGCGATCTCGCCAACGGCTCGACCTTTTGGGCGCAGGGCGGCGTCGCCGCGGTGCTGGACGATACCGACACCGTGCAATCCCACGTCGAAGACACCCTCAATGCCGGCGGCGGCCTGTGCCACGAAGACGCGGTGCGCTTCACCGTCGAGCACAGCCGCGAGTCGATCCAGTGGCTGATCGACCAGGGCGTGCCCTTCACCCGCGATGAACATGCCAGCGTCGACGACGGTGGTTTCGAGTTCCACCTGACCCGCGAAGGCGGTCACAGCCACCGGCGCATCATCCATGCCGCCGATGCCACGGGGGCGGCAATCTTCAAAACCTTGCTGGACCAGGCCCGGCAGCGGCCGAATATCGAACTGCTGGAGCAGCGCGTAGCGGTGGACCTGATCACCGAACGCCGCCTCGGCCTGGACGGCGAACGCTGCCTCGGCGCCTACGTGCTCAATCGCGCGACCGGCGAGGTCGACACCTTCGGCGCTCGCTTCACGGTGCTGGCCACCGGCGGCGCAGCCAAGGTCTACCTCTATACCAGCAACCCGGACGGCGCCTGTGGCGACGGCATCGCCATGGCCTGGCGCGCCGGTTGCCGGGTGGCCAACCTGGAATTCAACCAGTTCCACCCGACCTGCCTGTATCACCCGCAGGCCAAAAGTTTCCTGATCACCGAGGCCCTGCGTGGCGAAGGCGGATTGCTCAAGCTGCCCAACGGCGAACGCTTCATGCCCCGCTTCGACCCGCGCGCCGAACTGGCGCCACGGGATATCGTCGCCCGCGCCATCGACCATGAAATGAAGCGACTGGGCGTGGACTGCGTCTATCTGGACATCAGCCACAAGCCCGCCGATTTCGTCAAAAGCCACTTCCCGACCGTCTACGAACGCTGCCTGACCTTCGGCATCGACATTACCCGCCAGGCGATCCCGGTGGTCCCGGCCGCCCACTACACCTGTGGCGGCGTGATGATCGACCAGGACGGTCGCACCGATGTGCCGGGCCTCTACGCCATCGGCGAAACCAGTTTCACCGGCCTGCACGGCGCCAACCGCATGGCCAGCAACTCGCTGCTGGAGTGTTTCGTCTATGGTCGTTCGGCGGCTGCCGACATCGTCGCGCAACTGGAACAGGTCGGCATGCCCAACGCCCTGCCCTGCTGGGACGCCAGCCAGGTGACCGACTCGGACGAGGACGTGATCATCGCGCACAACTGGGACGAGTTGCGGCGGTTCATGTGGGACTACGTCGGCATCGTGCGCACCAACAAGCGCCTGCAACGGGCCGAGCACCGCGTGCGCCTGCTGCTGGATGAAATCGACGAGTTCTACAGCAACTACAAAGTCAGCCGCGACCTGATCGAGCTGCGCAACCTGGCCCAGGTTGCCGAGCTGATGATCAAGTCAGCCATGCAGCGCAAGGAGTCCCGCGGCCTGCATTACACCCTGGACTATCCGAACCTGCTGCCGGATGCCAGGGACACTATTCTGCAGCCGCCCACCTTTTCCGACTGAACTTCAGCCGCAAGCGCAGGCGCCGGTGCTGCACCGGCTCCAGCGCGTCATGACCGATGCACTGGCTGCGGGCGAAGAATTGCCCGGGCCTGCGGAAACGCAGGATCACCAACCCCGGCAGCGCCATGCTGTCGCGGCGCAATTGCACCGCGTGCCAGCCACGAACGGCACTCCATAGCTGCCAGCCATGGGCATCGCGGCGCAGTCGGGTGATGGCGTCGGGGTGGGAAAGGAGGATCTGGCGGGGAATGACCCAGAAGGCATGCCCCAGGCAAAGGGCCAGGCCCGCGAAGGCAAGCAGTGGCGGGATCGCCAGGAGCGCAAGCGCCGTGATGGCCAGCGCGAGACAGGCGAGATAAGCCGCCAGCAGTAGCTTCGAGCCCTGCCAGCGGCACTCGAAACTGTTACTTGGGCTGGACACGGTCCAGGATGATGCGAACCATGCGTTGCAGTTCCGGGTCTTCGGACTCGGAGCGTTCCATGAACCAGCCGAACATGTCCTGGTCTTCACAGCTCAGCAGACGAACATACAGCTCGCGATCCGTCTCGCTCAGGGTCGAGTAAACCTCCTGGGTGAAAGGTACCAGCAGTACGTCCAGTTCCAGCATGCCGCGGCGGCTGTGCCAGAACAGTCGATTGAGTTCAGTTTGTTCGACCATGGGGCCCTCCTCGAATAGGCGGCCAGTATACAGACCGGACCCCACAAGGGCACACGGCATTGGTCTAGGTCCGCTACCTATTTTGCCAATGGCACTCTATGATGGCCCCCAGTCTTATTTCACCTGCGATGAACCATGGCCGACTCCGCTTTTTTCTGCACCCTCTCCCATGAAGGCGTCCTCGCTGTACGCGGTTCGGACGCTGGCAAGTTCCTTCAAGGTCAACTGACCTGCCATATCGGTTATCTCAGCGAAAACACCTCCAGCCTCGGCTCGCGCTGCATGCAGAAAGGCCGGATGCAATCGAGCTTCCGCATCCTTCCCGAAGGCGATGGCTTCCTTCTGGCCATGACCCGCGAGCTGCTGGAGCCGCAACTGGCCGACCTGAAGAAGTACGCCGTGTTCTCCAAGGCCAAGCTCACCGACGAAAGCGCTGCCTGGGTCCGTTTCGGCCTGAGCCACGGTGAAGCTGCCCTCGCCTCCCTGGGCCTGGAAGTGCCGGATCAGGCTGGCGCCACCGTGCGCCATGACAGTCTGATCGCGATCAATGTTTCTCCTGACCGTGTCGAACTGTGGGTGCCTGCCGCCCAGGCCGACTCGGTGCGTGCGAAAGTGAGCGACCATCTGTCGGAAGGCGAGCTGGACGACTGGCTGCTCGGACAAATCCGCGCCGGTATCGGACAGGTCATGGAACAGACCCGCGAGTTGTTCATTCCACAGATGATCAACCTGCAGGCGGTGGGTGGCGTCAGCTTCAAGAAAGGCTGCTACACCGGCCAGGAAATCGTCGCCCGCATGCAATACCTCGGCAAGCTCAAGCGCCGCCTGTACCGGCTGGCCCTGAGCGAGGGCGAGATGCCGGCCCCCGGCAGCGAAATTTTCTCGCCGACCCACGGTTCATCCGTCGGTGAAGTGGTGATTGCCGCCCGCGGCGAACTGCTCGCGGTGCTGACGGCCGACGCCGTCGAAGACGACAACTTGCACCTGGGCAGTCTCGAAGGTCCACGCCTGAGCCTGCTGCCGTTACCTTACGAACTGGACCGCGACCGCGAGATCCAGCGCTGAACCCGCCACGCCCCACCGCGCATACCGACGGGGCCATCCCTGAACGCGGGAGAGAATCACGATGAACACGCTGGCCGAGATGGTCCAAACGCAGTTACTGGCCGCCATCGACAATGACGATCTGGTCTTGCCGACCCTGCCCGAGGTTGCCTTGAGCATCCGCGAAGCGGCGGAAGACAGCGAGATCAGTGTCAGCACCCTGAGCAAGGTGATCGGCAGCGACGCCGCCCTCGCCGCTCGCCTGATCAAAGTGGTCAACAGCCCGCTGCTGCGCGCTATTACTGAAGTCACCGACCTGCAGACCGCGATCACCCGACTGGGGGTCAACTACAGCTGCAACCTCGCGATTGGCCTGGTGATCGAGCAGATCTTCCATGCCCGCTCGGAAGTGATCGAGCAAAAAATGCGGGAAATCTGGGCGAAAAGCCTTGAGGTTGCGGGGATAAGCTATGAACTGTGCCAACGCTTCACCGAGCTGAAGCCCGATCAGGCCGCCCTCGCGGGGCTGGTCCATCAGATCGGCGTGCTGCCGATCCTGACCTATGCCGAGGAGCACAACGAACTGCTGTCGGACCCGGTTTGCCTGAACCATGTGATCGAGCAGATCCAACCGGTGCTGGGCGACAAGATCCTCAGCGTCTGGGAGTTCCCCGAGCAACTGGCCGGGTTACCGGGAGAGGTGCAGAACCTGGACCGGGAATCCGCCAAAGTGGACTACATCGACATCGTCCAGATCGCCCGGGTGCTGTGCGATAGCAACGAGTGGGAACGGCCGCTGGCGGCGTTGCCGGCGTTCAGGCATCTGCGGTTGTCGGCGAGCAGTCCGGTGCTGTCGGAAGAGCTGATGGATGCGAAGCGGATGTTCCGCTGACATTGAGGCCTGAAACCATCACACCGCCGGATTGAAACTCACCCGAACCTTCAACCCGCCCTTCTCGCCATCATGCAAGCTGATGGCGGCAAGGTGCGCGCGGCAGATCTCACCGACAATCGCCAGACCCAACCCGGTGCCCTGGGCACTGCCCCGGTAAAAGCGTTCGAAGACTTTCTCCCGCTCCTGCTCCGGTATACCCGGCCCGTCATCCTCGACTTCCAGCTCGCCCGGTGCCGTGACCCGCAAGATCACGTTGCCGCCCTTGGGCGTGTGCGCCAAAGCGTTGTCTACCAGATTACTGAGCAACTCGTTGAGCAGCGTCGGCTCGCCACGCACCCACACCGGCGCCTCGGCCTCCAGCGCCAGGGCGATCCCGCGGGCATGGGCCAGCGGCGCCATGGCCATGCCCAGTTCCCGCGCCAACTGACTGAGATCGAGCAATTGTGCGCCGCCCTCGGCAATCGCCCGGGCGCCGTTTTCCACCCGGGCCATGGACAGCAACTGATTGGCCAGGTGGGTCAGCTTGTCAGTGCTCTGCGCCGTGGCCTGCAGGGTTTCATGCCACACCTGCGGCTCTTTCGAGCGCAGCCCCAACTCGACTCGAGCCTTGAGCGCCGCCAACGGCGTGCGCAACTCGTGAGCGGCATCGGCGATGAATTGCGCCTGACGCTCGAACTGCTCGCGCAAGCGTTCGGTGAAGTGGTTCAAGGCCCGCACCAGCGGCCCCAGTTCGTGCTGCACCTCGACCGAAGGCAAGGGCCGCAGGTCGTCCGGCTGGCGCTCTTCCACGGCGCCGCGCAACCGTTCCAGTGGTCGCAGCGCCGCACTGACGGCAAACCACACCAGCAACAATGCCCCCAGCGCCAGCATGCCGAGGCGCAGCAAGGTATCGGCCATCAGGCTGCGGGCCATGCGGACCCGCGCTTCCTCGGTCTCGGCCACGCGAATCTCGGCCATGCCGTTCATGTTCGGTTCGCTGACCGCCTTGAGCAGGCTGACCACGCGCACATCCTGGCCCAGGTAGCGCGCATCGTAGAACCGCGCCAGCGCCGGGTAATCGTCGGTGCGTGGGGTGCCGGGCGGCGGCGCCGGCAGGTTTTCGTAGCCGGAAATCAGCTTCTGGTGGATGTCGTTGACCTGGTAGTAGATGCGTCCGGCGCTGTCGTAGGCAAAGGTGTCGAGCGCCACGTAGGGCACGTCGGCGCTGAGGGTGCCGTCGCGCTGCGACAACCCGGCGGCGATGGTCCGCGCCGAGGCCAGCAGGGTCCGGTCGTAGGCGGTGTCGGCAGCTTCGCGACCGTTCCAGTAGGCACTCAGGCCACTGGCGATCATCAACACCACCAGCAGCAGCGCCAGGTTCCACAGCAGGCGGCCGCGCAGGCTGCCGGCGCTACGCATCACGGTGCTCAAGGAGGTAGCCGAGGCCACGGAAGGTGACGATGGCGACAGCGTGGCCATCGAGTTTCTTGCGCAGCCGATGGACATAGATTTCGATGGCGTCGGCGCTGGCTTCCTCGTCCAGGCCGAAGACCTGGGAGGCCAGTTGCTCCTTGCTCATCACCCGGCCAGGACGGGCGATCAACGCCTCCAGCACTGCCTGTTCGCGGGAGGTCAGGGTCAGCAGTTCATCGCTGAGGGTGAAGCGCCGGGTATCGAGGTCGTAGACCAGCGGACCGCAGCGCTGCTGGCGCTCGCCGCCGAGCACGCTGCGCCGTAGCAGGGCCTTGACCCGCGCTTCCAGCTCGGTCAGTTCGAACGGCTTGGCCAGGTAATCGTCAGCACCGAGGTTGAGGCCGTGGACCCGGTCCTTGACGTCGCTGCGCGCGGTGAGCATCAGCACCGGGACGGTCTTGCCACGGGCACGCAGGCGCGCCAGCACTTCGAAACCGTCCATCCGCGGCAGGCCCACATCGAGCACCACCACGGCGTATTCCTCGCTGGCCAGGGCCAGGTCGGCGGCCACGCCATCGTGCAGCACGTCCACGGTCAAGCCGGTGCTTTTCAGCGCCTGGGCCACGCTTTCGGCCAGTTGCAGATGGTCTTCGACGAGCAGCACTCGCATCGATTTCTCCCGGTCGCATCGCGTTCAGTGGCGCGGAGTTTACAGAGGAAGCATGGCCTGTGAAGCCACCGCGCGGATGAAAGTCGATTGAAAGGTTAGCGAAAGGTTGAGCCCCTAGCATCCGTTCACGGCCCTTTCCGGGAGCCGTAGAACGAACCGCAGTGTTCGAACCGATAAGAACAATAAACGGGGTTACTCCACGATGCTGTCATCACAGCCGCAGGCGTTCGCGCCTACTCGTCGTCCTTCCGCTCGTCCAACTTCCCTCGCCAGCGCCATTGCCCTTTGCAGCGTCGCCCCGCTGAGCCAGGCCGCCTTCATCGAAGACAGCAGCGCCACTTTCGAAACCCGCAACATGTACTTCAACCGCGACTTTCGCGACGGCACCAGCGCGCAGCAATCCAAGCGCGACGAATGGGCCCAGGGTTTCATGCTCAACCTCCAGTCCGGCTACACCGAAGGCACCGTCGGTTTTGGCGTCGATGCGCTGGGCATGCTCGGCATCAAGCTCGACTCCAGCCCCGACCGCACCGGCACCGGCCTGTTGCCGACCCATGACGACGGCCGCGCCGCCGACGAATATTCCAAGCTTGGCCTGACCGGCAAGGTGAAGATCTCCGCCACCGAGCTGAAGATCGGCACGCTGATCCCGGAACTGCCAACCCTCAAGCCCAACGACGGGCGGATCCTGCCGCAGACCTTCGAAGGCGGATTGCTGACCTCCAAAGAATTGAAGAACCTGACCTTCACCGGCGGGCGCCTGGAGAAGGCCAAGGATCGCGATGACACCAACAAGGAAGACATCGCACTGAACAACAAGAACGGTCGCTTCCTCGGCACCGTCGCCGGCAATCACTTCGACCTCGCCGGCCTGGACTACAAATTCACCGACCGCATCACCGGCAGCTATCACTTCGCCCAGCTCGACGATGTGTATCGCCAGCACTTCGCCGGCCTGGTCGCCACCCAGCCGTTCGGCCCGGGTACCTTCGGCGCCGACCTGCGCCTGGCGATCAGCGATGACCAGGGCCAGGCCCGCGGCGGCAAGATCGACAACACCTCGCTCAACGGCATGCTCAGCTACGGCCTCAACGGCCACAAGTTGAGCGCTGCCTACCAGAGCATGTCCGGCGACAGCGCCTTCCCCTACGTGGATGGCTCCGACCCGTACCTCGTCAACTTCGTCCAGATCAACGACTTCGCCGGGGCCGACGAGCGCTCCTGGCAAGTGCGTTACGACTACGACTTCGCCAAAATCGGCATTCCAGGGCTGAGCTTCATGACCCGTTACGTCAACGGGGACAACGTCAGCCTGGCGAACGGCAGCGAAGGCAAAGAATGGGAACGCAACACCGAGCTCAAGTACGTGGTGCAGAGCGGGACGCTGAAAAACGTCGCCGTACGCCTGCGCAACGCCACCTACCGCTCCAACTTCGCCCGCGACGCGGACGAGGTGCGGCTGCTGGTGAGCTACAGCGTGGCCCTGTGGTAATCCGCCTATAACAATTAAAGCTACGGAGACTGACGATGACCTTTTCACTACGCCGAATCGCCCTCGCCACCGGTTGCCTGTTGCTGGCCGGCCAGGTGCTGGCTGCCGAACCGAAACGCCCTGAATGCATCGCCCCGGCCTCGCCGGGCGGTGGCTTCGACCTGACGTGCAAACTGGTGCAGAGCGCACTGGTCAACGAGAAAATTCTCAGCAAGCCGATGCGTGTGACCTACATGCCCGGCGGTGTCGGCGCGGTGGCCTACAACGCCGTGGTCGCCCAGCGTCCGGGCGACGCCGGGACGCTGGTGGCCTGGTCCAGCGGTTCGCTGTTGAACCTGGCCCAGGGCAAGTTCGGTCGGTTCGACGAGAACGCCGTGCGCTGGCTGGCGGCGGTGGGCACCAGCTACGGTGCCATCGCAGTGAAAAACGATTCGCCCTACAAGACCCTCGACGATCTGGTCGCGGCCTTGAAGAAAGATCCGAGCAAAGTGGTCATTGGTTCCGGTGGCACCGTAGGCAGCCAGGACTGGATGCAGACCGCGCTGATCGCCAAGGCCGCCGGTATCAACCCGCGCGACCTGCGCTACGTTGCCCTGGAAGGCGGTGGCGAAATTGCTACCGCGCTGCTCGGCGGCCATATCCAGGTCGGCAGTACCGACATTTCCGACTCCATGCCGCATATCCAGAGCGGCGACATGCGCCTGCTCGCAGTGTTCTCCGACAAGCGCCTGGACGAGCCGGAGATGAAGGACATTCCTACCGCGAAGGAACAAGGCTACGACATCGTCTGGCCAGTGGTGCGCGGGTTCTACCTCGGGCCGAAGGTGAGTGACGAAGACTACGCCTGGTGGAAAGCGTCTTTCGACACGCTGCTGGCCTCCGAAGAGTTCGCCAAACTGCGTGACCAACGCGAGCTGTTCCCGTTCGCCATGACCGGTGAAGAGCTGGACACCTACGTCAAGAAACAGGTCGCCGACTACAAGGCGCTGGCTCGGGAATTCGGGCTGATTCAGTAGTTCCCCGGGGCTGCTGCGCAGTCCTTCGCGACCGTGCGGCAACCCGCCAGGCTCGCTCCCGCCGGGGCGAGCCAATCCTGAATACCGAACCCTGTGGGAGCGAGCTTGCTCGCGAAGGCCGCAACGCGGCCCCCTGCCCTCACCGAGGATTTCTTGATGATCCTGCAACGTGTCTTCGCCCTGATCCTGCTGGCGGTGTGTGCCGCCCTGGCCGTCATGGCCTGGCCCTACCAGGCCGCATTTTCCTACGAACCGGTCGGCCCCCGCGCCTACCCGCTGTTGATGCTTGGCCTGATGGGCCTGGCCCTGCTCTACCTGGCCTTTCGCCCCACCCCGATTGTCCGCAGTGAGGACGAACCGGAACTGGACCGCGAAACCCTGAACAAAATCGGCCTCTGCGTCGGCCTGCTGGTGGTTTTTGCCGCCACCTTCGAATCCCTCGGCTTCATCATCAGCAGCATCCTCATCGGCGTGCCGATGGCCCGCCTGTACGGTGGTCGCTGGCTGCACAGCGTGATCATCGTCGGCCTCATGAGCATCGCCCTGTATGTGCTGTTCGACCGGGTGATGGACGTTCCACTGCCGCTTGGCCTGCTCGACGTTCTGGAGAATTGACATGGATACCTTGAGTTATCTGGGCCAGGGCTTCGGCGTGGCCCTCAGCCCGTACAACCTCGTCACCGCACTCTGCGGCACCCTGATCGGCACCGTAGTCGGCCTGCTGCCGGGCCTCGGCCCGATCAACGGCGTTGCGCTGCTGATCCCCATCGCGTTCGCCCTCGGCCTGCCGCCGGAGTCGGCGCTGATCCTGCTGGCAGCGGTCTACCTGGGCTGCGAATACGGCGGCCGGATCAGCTCGATCCTGCTCAACATCCCGGGCGAAGCCTCCACCGTGATGACCACCCTCGACGGTTACCCGATGGCCCGCCAGGGCCTGGCCGGTGTGGCGCTGTCGCTGTCGGCGTGGAGTTCGTTCATCGGTGCCTTCATCGCCACCTGCGGCATGGTACTGTTCGCCCCGCTGCTGGCGAAATGGGCGATCGCCTTCGGACCGGCGGAGTACTTCGTGCTGATGGTGTTCGCCATCGTCTGTCTCGGCGGGATGGCCGGCGACCGACCGCTGAAAACCTTTATCGCCGCGTTGATCGGCCTGTTCCTGTCCAGCGTCGGCATCGACGCCAACAGCGGCGTGTACCGCTTCACCGGTGACAGCGTGCACCTGGCCGACGGCATCCAGTTCGTCGTGCTGGTGCTGGGCCTGTTCTCCATCAGCGAAATCCTGCTGTTGCTGGAGAAGACCCACCACGGTCACGAGGCGGTGAAGGCCACCGGGCGCATGCTGTTCAACTTCAAGGAAGCGGCCTCGGTGTTCGTGGTGAATATCCGCTGCGGCCTGCTCGGCTTCATCATGGGCGTGCTGCCCGGCGCCGGCGCGACCCTCGCCAGCGCGGTGGCTTACATGACCGAGAAGCGCATCGCCGGTACCAGCGGCAAGTTCGGCAAAGGTGACGCCCGTGGTCTCGCGGCCCCTGAAACCGCCATCGGTGCGTCCTGCTGCGGCGCCCTGGTGCCGATGCTGACCCTCGGCGTTCCAGGTTCCGGCACCACCGCCGTGATGATCGGCGCACTGACCCTGTACAACATCACCCCCGGGCCGATGCTGTTCGAACAACAACCGGACATCGTCTGGGGCCTGATCGCTTCGCTGTTCATCGCCAACATCATGCTGGTGATCCTGAACATCCCGATGATCCGCATCTTCACCCGCATCCTCGCCGTACCGAACTGGGCGCTGGTGCCGGTGATCGCGATCATCACCGCGATCGGCGTCTACGCCGTGCACGCCACCACCTTCGACCTGTTCCTGATGGTCGGCATCGGCATCATGGGTTACATCCTGCGCAAGCTGGACTTCCCGCTGTCGCCGATTCTGCTCGGCTTCATCCTCGGCGGGCTGATGGAACAGAACCTGCGCCGCGCGCTGTCGATCTCCAATGGCGCTCTGGACATCCTCTGGTCGAGCCCGATCAGTGTCGCGGTGTGGACCCTGACCGTGCTGATGATGACCCTGCCGCTGATCCGCATCTGGCGTCGCCGGGTACTGCAGCGTCGCGCCCTGGCCGATGTCTGAGTCGTCTTTCAGACAATGGTGGGCAACCCCGCTGGTCGGCCTGGCCGGCGGGTTCGCGGCCAGCGCCATCGGCTGGCCGTTGCCGTTCATGGTCGGTTCGTTGCTGGCGATCATCCTGGTGCGCTGCCTTACGCCGTGGCAATTGGCGGAGATCCCGGGTGGGCGCAAGTGCGGGCAATGGGTGGTCGGGATCGGCATCGGTCTGCACTTCACGCCGCATGTCGCTGAACAGGTTGCCAGCCATTTCGGCCTGATCTTCTTCGGCGCGCTGATCACCAGTTTTTCCAGTGTGGTCGGCGTCTGGCTGCTGCGGCGCACCGGTGAGGACCGCGCCACGGCGTTCTTCTCCAGCATGCCGGGCGGCTCGGGCGAGATGGTAAACCTTGGCGCGCGCAATGGCGCCAACCTCAGTCGCGTGGCGGCCGGGCAAAGTCTGCGGGTTTTGGCGGTGGTGCTGTGCGTGCCAGCGGCGTTCAAGTACCTGCTGGGAGACGGTGTGCCGATCGCCCATGCCGGTGCGGTCAATTGGGCCTGGCTGGCGCTGCTGTTCCCGCTCGGCGCGCTGGTGGCGTGGACCTGGCAACGCCTGAAGCAGCCCAATCCGTGGCTGTTCGGGCCACTGCTGGTGGCGGGTGTCGCCAGTATCGGCTGGAACCTGCACCTGGGTCTTCCGGACGGCGCCAGCCAGATCGGCCAGTGGCTGATCGGCAGCGGTCTGGGCTGTCACTTCAACCGCGCGTTCTTCCGGCGCGCGCCTTCGTTCCTCGCCCGCACCCTGGCGGCCACCGTATTGACCATGCTGATTGCCGCCATCGCAGCCCTGGTGCTCAGTGCTGCAACCAACCTCGACCTGCGTTCGCTGACCCTGGGCATGATGCCCGGCGGTATCGCCGAGATGAGCCTGACCGCGGAAACCCTGCAACTGTCGGTACCGCTGGTGACGGCGCTGCAGATGATGCGGTTGTTGTTCGTGTTGTTTTTGGCGGAACCCTTGTTCCGGCATTGGGCGGCCAGCGAGCCACCGCCAGAACCCTAGGCCCGCACCTGCAAGGCGCGGGCCCTGAGTTGATTACAGCGGCGGAACCTGCCAGTCGATCGGCGTCAGTCCACGCTCTTCGAGGAACTTGTTGGTACGGCTGAAATGCCCGCAGCCGAGGAATCCGCGATAGGCAGACAGCGGCGACGGGTGCACGGATTTCTGTACCAGGTGCTTGCTGCCATCGATCAGCTTGCTCTTGCTCTGCGCATGCGCGCCCCACAGCAGGAACACCACATTGGACTGCCGCTCGCTGACCACCTGGATGATCCGGTCAGTGAAGAACTGCCAGCCCTTGTTGGCGTGGGACGCGGCGTTGGCGCGCTCCACGGTCATGGTGGTGTTGAGCAGCAGCACACCCTGGTCGGCCCAGGATTGCAGGTAGCCGTGGCGGGGGATCTCGATGTTCAGGTCGCGGTGCAGCTCTTTATAGATGTTGACCAGCGATGGCGGCGTGGCCACGCCCGGCTGCACCGAGAAGCACAGGCCGTGGGCCTGGCCCGGGCCGTGGTACGGGTCCTGGCCGAGGATCACCACTTTCACCTGGTCCAGCGGCGTGGAGTTGAGGGCGTTGAAAATCAGCGGGCCAGGCGGATAGACCTCTTTGCCGGCGGCCTTTTCCTGACGCAGGAATTCGCGCAGTTCGTGCATGTAGGGCTGTTCGAATTCGGCGCGCAAGGCCTCCTTCCAACTGGGTTCGAGCTTGATACGGTCGTCGTCGGTCATGGGGGTATCCGTTGAACAATGGGGCGGACACTAGGAAAGCTGT
This sequence comes from Pseudomonas sp. 20P_3.2_Bac5, assembly GCF_025466035.1. Taxonomy (NCBI): domain Bacteria; kingdom Pseudomonadati; phylum Pseudomonadota; class Gammaproteobacteria; order Pseudomonadales; family Pseudomonadaceae; genus Pseudomonas; species Pseudomonas sp. 20P_3.2_Bac5. The sequence continues at coordinate 174,150 of NZ_JANLOA010000070.1, forward strand.
CCGCGCTTGTCAATCGATCCGACCGGCGACCTGCACGATCAGCCTCAGCGACCATACTTGTCGGGTCTACTTGAGTGAGGTCGCCCATGGCTGTGCAGTTCGAAGTACTCACCGGTGTCGACGGCGCGCGTCTCGGCATTGCCACCCTCGATGCGCCGTCGAGCCTCAACGCCCTGTCGCTGCCGATGATCGAGCAGTTGAGCCTGCACCTGCGTGCCTGGGCCCAGGATCCGGCGATCGTCTGCGTGCTGCTGCGCGGCAACGGCGCCAAGGCGTTCTGCGCCGGCGGCGACGTGCGCAGCCTGGTGGAGGCGTGTCGCGCCCACCCCGGCGAAGTGCCGCCGCTGGCCGCGCACTTTTTCGCCGCCGAATACCGTCTAGACCATTCGCTGCATCACTATCCCAAACCGCTGCTGTGCTGGGGCCACGGCCATGTGCTCGGTGGTGGCATGGGGCTGCTGCAGGGCGCCGGGGTACGCATCGTCACCCCGTCCAGCCGCCTGGCCATGCCGGAGATCAGTATCGGGCTTTATCCGGACGTCGGCGCCAGTTGGTTTCTCGCCCGCCTGCCCGGCCGTCTCGGCCTGTTTCTTGGCCTGACCGGTGCGCCGATCAATGGCCGCGACGCCATTGACCTGGGCCTGGCCGACCGCTTCATGAAAGACGAACAACAGGAGCAACTGATCGACGGTCTGCTGCAACTGAACTGGCAGGAACAGACCGCGATGCAACTCAACAGCCTGCTCAAGGCGCTGGAGCAGGAGGCGCACGAAGCGCTGCCCGCGGCGCAATGGCTGCCGCGCCGGGAGAAGATCGACAAGGTGCTGGATGTCAGTGATCCGGCCTGCGCCTGGAAGGGCATCGCTCAACTGGCGCAGCAGGACGACGTGGTGTTGGCCAATGCCGCGCGGACGTTGCTCAAGGGCTGTCCATTGACCGCGCATCTGGTCTGGGAGCAGATCCGCCGGGCGCGTTATCTGTCACTGGCGCAGGTGTTCCAGATGGAATACGCCATGAGCCTGAATTGCTGCCGGCACCCGGAATTCAGCGAGGGCGTGCGGGCGCGTTTACTGGACAAGGACAACACGCCCCACTGGCACTGGCCGGACATTGCCCAGGTGCCGGAGGCGGTGGTCGAAGCGCATTTCAACAAGGCCTGGGAAGGACGACACCCCCTGGCGGATCTGGCGTGAGGCCAGGCGTCAGGGGGTGTCGGATTTAGCGATCAGTGGTCCCGGCCACGGTCGCCGTTGCGGTCGCCATTGCGTCCATCGCCGCGGCCGTCACCGCGATTGCCACGCCAACCGCCACCCCGGTCGTCACGACCTGGTCCGCGGCTCCAGTTATGGTCGTTGCGATCAGGACCACGGTTCCAGCCGTGATCATTGCGGTCAGGCCCGCGGTTCCAACCGCCTTCTGGACGACCAGGGCCATGACCGTCATAGCGACCAGGGCCGGGATACGGGCGGTGGGACGGGCCTGGCGCCGGTTGGTAGTAGCGCGGCGCCGGAGCGTAGTAACGCGGTTGCTGGGGTACTACGTAGTAACCGCGGTTGTAGGGATAAGCCGGCCGGTAGTAACCCGGATAGTCATAGCGATCGACCGAATAGACATCGGTTCGATAGTAGCCACCGCCCCCATAAGGCGCACAAGCGGTGAGCAACAAACCCAATACGGCAAGCAGAGAGAGTTGGCGATACATGGCGGCCTCCTGGACCGCGGAACTGCCCATCCCAGCGGCGCTGGTCGGCGTCGATCGGCAAACGTTCATCGACATTGAATCAGACCGCGAAAAGTCCGTGCCGTGCGATTTCAGCAATAATTTGAAATAGGTTGAAGCCGACAAAAATCCTCCGGTTATTTTTTTGTTACACCTCTAGAATAGGAGGCATTGGTAGCTGCTCCCGGGATTCCCATGCCCCTTCGTTCCGCCCTGTTTTCGCAACGGTCCCTGCTGCTGGCATTACTGCTGTTACTTGGCTGCGGCTTCATCTCGACTTCGCTGGTCAGCTACTACGCCTCGCGCAGTTCGATCCGCGACAACATCGTCAATACCGAACTGCCGCTGACGTCCGACACGGTCTATTCGGAAATCCAGAAAGACCTGATCCGGCCCATCGTGGTGTCCTCGATGATGGCGCAGGACACCTTCCTGCGCGACTGGACTCTCGCTGGCGAAACCAACCCGGAGCAGGTCACCCGCTACCTCAGTGAGGTCGAGCGCCAGCAGCGCGCCTACACCGCGTTCTTCGTGTCCGAGGCGAGCGGCACCTATTACCAGGCCAAGGGCATCCTCAAGAAAATCGACCCGAGCACCGAGCGCGACCGCTGGTACGCGCGGGTCAAGCAGATGACGGCGCCCTACGAAATCAACGTCGACCTGGACATGGCCAACCAGGACCGCATGACGGTGTTCATCAACTACAAGGTGTTCGACTACAACCACAATTTCATCGGCGCAGCCGGGGTCGGGCTAACGGTCGATGCGGTGGTCAGGCTGATCGATGCCTACCAGTTGCGCTACCAGCGGGCGGTGTACTTCGTCGATGCCCGCGGCAAGATTGTCCTCACCGGCTCGTCCGGCGGCCCGGAAGGCGCCCGCGCCGGGATTTCGCTGGACAGCATTCCAGCGCTGAGCCCGCTGCTGGCGCGCATGCCGACGCCGACCACCGGCAGCCGCGACTACGAGCGCAACGGCCAGAGCCACTACCTCAATGTGCGCTTCATTCCCGAACTGGACTGGTACCTGTTCGTCGACAAGCCCATCGGCGACAGCCTCGACAGCGCGAAGCAGTCGCTGTACCTGAACCTGGCGATCTGCGGGGTCATCTCGCTGATTGTCCTGGCGATGATCAACGGCATGATCCGCCGGCATCAGGACGGTATTCAGGAACTGGCGACCCTCGACAGCCTGACCCACCTGCACAACCGCCGCGCCTTCGACCTGCTGGCGGCCCAGGCGCTGCTGGAGGCAGAGCGCACGCCAGCGCCGTTGACCGCCTTGCTGATCGACCTCGACCACTTCAAGGAACTCAACGACACCTATGGCCACCTGGCCGGCGACGAAGTGCTGCGCCAGTTCGCCCGGGTGCTTGAAGGCAGCCTGCGCCAGGCCGACATCCTCTGCCGCTGGGGCGGCGAGGAATTTGTCGTCCTGCTCAAGGACACCGATGCGACAAAAGGGCTCGCCGTAGCCGAGAAGATCCGCCAGCGCACCGAAGAGCGGACATTCATGTTCGGTGAAACCGCCATCGAACTGACCACCAGCATCGGTTTGAGCAGCCTCCACGCCAACGACACCCTGCACAGCCTTATCGCCCGCGCCGACCTGGCGCTATACCGGGCCAAACAGAGCGGGCGCAATCGCGTCTGCTGCGAACCTTCAGCGCCCGACCATGGCTGATCCCGACCGCTGCCCCGCCTGCGGCGCCCTTAATCAGTGCAGCCTCGCCGATCCGCGCACCGCGGACCGGGCCTGCTGGTGCTACAGCGTGCAGATCGATCCGGCGCTGATCGAGGCGCTGCCCGCCGAGCTGCGCAACGTCGCCTGCCTGTGCCCGTCCTGTGCGCAGGTCGATGCCCAACTGAAAGCTGCCGACGTTTCACCAAACGGCTAAACTGCGCGCCCTTTTATCGCCCGTCCTTACCCATGCGCCTCGATCGTTTCCTCACCAACCTGCCCTGCTTCAATCACCAGCAAGTGCGCTTGCTGCTGGTGGAGCGCCGCGTGCGGGTCGATGGCCAGGTGGTGAATGATCCGCGGCATGAAGTGCGGGTGTTCAGCCGCGTCGAAGTGGACGAGCAAATGTTGCAGGCCGGCCATCCGGCCCGTTACTTCATGCTGCACAAACCGGCCGGCTGCGTCAGCGCCACCACGGACCCGGTTCACCCGACGGTACTGGACCTGCTCGACGAGCCGGACAAGGACGACCTGCACATTGCCGGGCGCCTGGACTTCAACACCACCGGCCTGATGCTGCTGACCAACGACGGGCAATGGTCGCGACGCCTGACCCAGCCGCAGACCAAACTGCCCAAGGTCTATTACGTGGAGACCGAGCAGCCGATCGAGGAGCACTACGTCGCGCGCTTTCGCGAGGGGTTCTACTTCGCCTTCGAAGACCTCACCACCCAGCCCGCCGACCTGGAGCCGCTCAGCAGCCACAGCGCACGCCTGAGCATCATCGAGGGCCGCTACCACCAGGTGAAACGCATGTTCGGCCACTACGACAACAAGGTGGTGCGCCTGCATCGCGAGCGCATGGGCCCGCTGGAACTGGACCCGGCGCTTGCCCCCGGGCACTACCGGGCGCTGCGGGCGGACGAAATCCTGGCGATCTGAACCGCCCGCACCCGACAGAAAAATTCATTAATTGCCCGAACGGCACTTGCGGCATCGTCCATGGGCTGCTTGAATCGAATCGTCGGTCTTCATGTGACTTGCCGGTCACAGTCGTAGTCCAAGACACCTTTTTGCTGGCTACCCATGCCTCGATGCGCAGGAGACCGGCAGATTGCCCACCAAGAACAACACCCGTCGACCAAGCCGGTATCGGATCGACAAGGGCCCCTCGCTTCACTTCCAGGCGTATGCCTACCTGTCATAAAGAACGTGCAAGCTTGCTTGGACGGATACCCTTTTTTGCGCCAGGAGTCGATGACATGAGGCCAGAAATCGCTGTGCTGGATATACAGGGGCAGTACCGGGTTTACACGGAGTTCCACCGTTCGCAAGAGGCCGAGAAAACGATCATCCTGGTCAACGGCTCGCTGGCTACCACGGCTTCTTTTTCGCAGACCGTGCGCAACTTGCTCCCGCAATTCAACGTTGTGCTCTACGACCAGCCGTATGCCGGCAAGTCCAAGCCGCACAACAGCAACGAAAGACTGCTGACCAAGGAAACCGAAGGGCAGATCCTGCTGGAATTGATCGACCACTTTGCCGCCGACCAGGTCATGTCCTTCTCATGGGGCGGCGCCTGCACCCTGATGGCCCTGGCGCACAAGCCACGGCGCATCGAGCGTGCCGTGGTCAGCTCGTTCTCACCGGTGATCAACGAGCCGATGCGCGACTACCTGCAGCGCGGGTCGAGGTTCCTCAAGGATTGCGACCGCTATCAGGTCGGCAATCTGGTCAACGACACCATCGGCAAGTACCTGCCGCCGCTGTTCAAGCGCTTCAACTACCGGCACGTCAGCAGCCTGGACAACCACGAATACGCGCAGATGCACTTCCACATCCACCAGGTGCTGGACCACGACCTGGAAAAGGCGCTGAGTTCGGCCCGGGCCATCGACATCCCGGTGCTGTTCGTCAACGGTGAGTGGGATGAATACACCACCGCCACCGATGCGCGGCAGTTCGGCCGTCACGTGCGCAACTCGCACTTCAGCGAGATCCGCAGTGCCGGGCACTTCCTCGACATGGAAAACAAGTCGGCCTGCCGCGACACCCGCGATGTGCTGCTGAACTTCCTCAAGCCGACGCAACGCGAACAACGTCTGCGTTACCAGCCTGTACAGGGCCAGCATGCACTGGCCATCTGAGGGAAACGGGCGCCTGTAGCACAGCCAGCGGTATCGATCGCCCTGCCGGGCAAAATGAAGATCACCGCCCTGTCGCTACAGGTCGCACGCACGATTAACGGATAAAGCTTCAAATCGTTTCACGGTTCTGGTAAAAAGTCGGCCTGCGCGGGTGTCGTATAATGGCATTACTCCAGCTTCCCAAGCTGATAACGAGGGTTCGATTCCCTTCACCCGCTCCAGATTCCCCCTCGCTTCAACTCCCATCCTGAATATGCCTCCATCGACCCTTTCCAGGGGGCCGGTTTACGTTTGGCGTGCTTCGATTTCCTCTATCGCACCCTGACACACCTCCCCTGCACTCGTAATCGGGCGGGTAGGTATAGTGTTGATCGCATGAAGTCGGTAGGTATACTAACCACCAGGAGGTAGGGTGAATAGCCGGGAGCTGATAGCGAAGATTGAGTCAGACGGTTGGTTCCTCGTGCGCACCAGAGGTAGCCACCATCACTTCAAGCACCCGGAGAAACCGGGACTCGTCACCATTCCACATCCCAAGAAGGATCTTCTGGCAAAAACGATTGCCAGCATTCTGAAGCAAGCCCAGCTCTGAATGACTCCGATCAAGGAGCCCAAGCTTTTCGTCAGGCCGTCCGAGGAGGACACAGCAATGCTCTATCCAATCGCGATTCGTCCTGGAGATGACAGCCATGCCTGGGGGGTGGAAGTGCCCGACATCCCGGGATGCTTCTCGGCAGGCGATGATCTGGATGACGCCATGGCAATGGCCCGGGAAGCGATCGAAGGGCATCTGGAGTTGCTGGCTGAAGATGGAACGCCAATTCCTGCTGCGCGAAAAGTAACATTTCACTCCACCAACCCTGAATTCGACGGCTGCATCTGGGCCTTGATCGAAATCGATGTCTCCAAATACCTGGGCAAAGCCGAGAAGCTCAATATCACCCTGCCCCGTCATCTGCTGACCCGGATCGACGAGTATGTGAGACACCACCCCGAACAACGCAGCCGCTCCGGCTTTCTGGCCTCCGCCGCGCTAAAGGTGCTGCAAGAGGCCTGACATGTGCCGTTCCCCAATTAGCCAGTTGCCAGATCAACTGACCAATAGCACCGTAAATACCGTCAATTTTTACGGACATTTAAATCGACTAATAGCTGTCGATTGCAAAAATACGCCGCAAAAATACAAAAAATCTCGATAAATATTCATGAAATAAAAATAATGTAGCGTTTTACTTGACACGCTACCGCCCCTTCGTTTCTTATTTTTCACACCTTGCCCTGCGCCCGATAAACGAAGAAGAACAGCGCCGCCGCCATCATGACGCCCGTCCGCCCTTGCCCACACGCACCGCCTTCGTCGTTCCGGTCCTGCAAAACCTGACACCGGCGCCTTGCCCGCGCCCATTTCCGCTCCGCCATAAAAGGTAAACAACATGGAGCTGATCCGCTCAACCTTACCGTGCCCGCCGCGCGCCGTATCCGCCGTCCTGCTTCAGGAGCATCGCCCCCATGCAGCCTGAACACAGCAGCGCCGGCAACGTCCAACTGCGCAAATCCCTTCGCCTCTGGCAGGTGGTGGTCATAGGCCTGGCGTATATCGCACCGATGACGGTGTTCGACACCTTCGGCATTGTCTCCGGCATCACTGCCGGCCACGTGCCCAGCGCCTATGTCCTGGCCCTGCTCGGCATCCTCTTCACGGCGGTGAGCTACGGCACGCTGGTACGACGCTTCCCGCAGTCCGGCTCGGCGTACACCTACACCCAACGGGCAATCAATCCCTATGTCGGCTTCCTTGTCGGCTGGTCGTCGCTGCTGGATTACCTGCTGCTGCCGATGGTCAACGCGCTCCTCGCCAAGCTCTACCTGTCGGCGATGTTCCCGGAAGTGCCGGAGTGGATCTGGGTGGCGGGCTTCGTCACGCTGATCAGCCTGGTCAACATGCGCAGCATCAATCTGGTGGCGAACTTCAACACGCTGTTCGTCGCCGTGCAGATTCTGATCATGGCGGTGTTCGTTTACCTCTGCCTGCGCGGCCTGCACCAGGGTGAAGGCCTGGGTACGGCCTGGTCGCTGACCCCGTTCGCCGACGAGAAAACCCAGTTCAGCGCGCTGATGGCAGGGGCGACGATTCTCTGTTTCTCGTTCCTGGGCTTCGATGCGGTCACCACGCTCTCGGAAGAAACCCACCAGCCGGAGAAAGTCATCCCACGCGCGATCTTCCTGATCGCCCTGATCGGCGGCGTGGTGTTCATCCTCATGTCGTTCTTCATCCAGTCCTACTTCCCGACCATGGACCGCTTCCATGACCACGAAGCCGCGCTGCCGGAAATCGCCCTGTATGTCGGCGGCAAGCTGTTCCAGTCGATCTTCATCGCTTGCACGGTGATCAACACCATCGCCTCGGGGCTGGCCTCCCAAGCCAGCGTGTCGCGCCTGCTGTTTGTCATGGGCCGCGACAAAGTGATCCCGCACAACGTCTTCGCGCGCCTGCACCCACGGTTCAAGACGCCCGTGCTGAACATCGCCGTCGTCGGTTTCATCGCCCTGTCGGCGATCTTCTTCGACCTGGTGACCGCCACGTCGGTGATCAACTTCGGCGCGCTGGTGGCCTTCAGCTTCGTCAACCTGTCGGTGATCAATCACTGCTACCTGCGCGAAGGTCGCAACCAGGGGCTGGCCAACAAGCTCAAGTACCTGGTCCTGCCCACCATCGGTTTTTGCATCATCGCCATGCTCTGGCTCGACCTCGACGAACATTCGCTGCTGTTCGGCGGCGCCTGGGCGTTGTTCGGCGTGCTCTACCTGACCTGGCTGACCAAGTCTTTCCGGGTCGCGCCGCCCACCTACATCGCCGAATGAGCCAGCCCGTCGACAACGCCCGCTCCTGAGCGGGCGTTGCTCATGATCGAGAAGGAAATCACCCCCATGCTCCCGCGCCGCCTCTCCATTCAGTGGAAGATCATTCTCCTTACCGGCCTGTGCGTTTCGGCCATCATCGTGTTCCTGATGCTCACCTCGCTGACCCAGGCCCGGCGCAGCGCGGAGCAGGTGTTCGCGGCCAACACCGAGCTGCTCGACCAAAACGCCCGCCTGCGCCTGCAGGCCCACGGCGAAACCCAGGCGCTGCGGATCCAGCGTTATTTCATGGATGCCTGGCAGTACGGCAATGGATTCGCCCGCGTGGTCCAGGTCCTCAGGTCCCGCGGCGACGCCGACCTGCGCGGCGAGTTGGTCAGCCAGGCGCGCACCGCGCTGGCCGGCAATCCCGACCTGATCGGCCTGTACCTGGTGTTCCAGCCCGGCGCGCTGGACCATCAGGATGCCCGCTTCGCCGGCCAGGACAGCCTGGGCAGCAACGACAGTGGCCGCTTCTCGCTGTATTGGTCGCAGCCCAAGCCGGGCACACTGGAATCGGAAGCGATGCCCGAGTCGATGCTGGCCGACACCAGCACCGCCGCCAACGGTTCGCCCTACAACCGCTGGCTCACCTGCCCGCTGGACACCGCCCGGGCCTGCGTGCTCGATCCCTATTTCGACGAGGTCAACGGCCGTCAGGTCTTGATGACCAGCATCGCCCTGCCGCTGCTGGAAGACGGCAAGGTCATCGGCGTGATCGGCCTGGATATCGGCCTCGACAATCTGCAGCAACTGAGCCTCGACAGCCGCAAGGAGCTGTTCGACGGCCAGGGCCAGGTCAGCATCGTCAGCCCCGCCGGGCTGCTGGCCGGCTACAGCCGCGACGCCACGCAACTGAGCAAGACCCTGGAACAGGCCTTCGGCACGCAGGCTGGCGAACTGGTCACGGCGATCCGTTCCGGCAAGGCAGTCGAGCGTCTGGAAGGTGGCGAGATGCACATCACCCGCCCCTTCGCGCCCATTCCTGGCGCTGCGCCATGGCAGGTGTTGCTGGAAGTGCCGGAAGCGGTGCTGCAAGCACCCGCCATCGCCCTCAATGAGCGCCTCGACGCGCACAACCAGGCGGCCAACCTCACCAGCCTGTTGATCGCCATCGCCGCCGCGGTGGTCGGCCTGCTGCTGGTCTGGCTGACCGCGCGCAGCGTGACCCGGCCGATCCTCGCGGTGTCCGAGCGCCTGCGCGACATCGCCAGCGGCGACGGCGACCTGACCCAGCGCCTGAACTACACCCGCGAGGACGAACTGGGCCAGTTGAGCGGCTGGTTCAACCGCTTCCTCGACAAACTCCAGCCGGTGATCATCCAGGTCAAGGAATCACTGCACGAGGCTCGCGGCACCGCGGACCAGTCCGCCGCCATCGCCAGTCAGACCAGCGGCGGCATGCAGCTACAGCAACGGGAAATCGAACAGGTGGCGACAGCCGCCAACGAAATGAGCGCCACCGCCCATGACGTCGCCCACAACGCATCACAGGCGGCTCATGCCGCGCGCGGCGCCGACCAGGCGACCCGCGAGGGCCTGGAACTGGTGGCGGTCACCCGCGAATCAATCGATCGGCTCGCCACCGACATGGACCTGGCCATGGACCGGGTCCGCGCCCTGGCCGGACGCAGCGAGGAAATCGGCTCGGTGCTCGACGTGATCCGCGCCATCGCCGAACAGACCAACCTGCTGGCCCTCAATGCCGCCATCGAGGCCGCCCGCGCCGGCGAGGCGGGTCGCGGTTTTGCCGTGGTCGCCGACGAAGTGCGCAACCTCGCCCAGCGCACCCAGGTTTCGGTGGAAGAGATTCGCCATGTGATCGAGGCGTTGCAGCTCGGCACCCAGGACGTGGTCGACGCCATGCACGAAGGCCAGCGCCAGGCCAAGGACAGCGCGACCCGGATGGAACAGGCGGTGCCCGCGCTGCAACGGGTCGGCGACGCGGTGACGGTGATCAGCGACATGAACCTGCAGATCGCCTCGGCCGCGGAAGAGCAGAGCGCCGTGGCCGAGGAAGTCAACCGCAACGTCGCCGGGATTCGCGACGTGACCGAGTCGCTGTCCGGGCAGGCGGACGAATCGGCGCGCATCAGTCAGGCCTTGAATCGCCTGGCCAATCAACAGCAAGCCTTGATGGAGCAATTCAAGGTCTAGGATATGACCAGCAAAAGACGGGCGTGCCGTAGTGGACGCCCGGAAATCATGGGAGCCCCGATTAGATGGGTACGCGTTTTTTTGACCTGACGAGCGAACAGGGCGTGCTGCGCACGTCCATCGTCGTCACTTTGTTCATCGCCCTGATCGGCATTGGCTTCGGCCTGGCTTCGGGCTCGTTCTCCATCGTCTTCGATGGCGTCTACTCGATGGTCGATGCCAGCATGAGCGGCTTGTCCCTCGTGGTGGTCAAGCTGATCACCGCCCACACCCGCACCGAACGCATGTCGCGCAAGCTGCGCGAGCGCTTCACCATGGGCTTCTGGCACCTGGAACCGATGGTCCTGGCGCTCAATGGCATCCTCCTCACCGGCGTGGCGCTGTATGCACTGATCAACGCCGCCAGCAGCCTGCTCGAAGGCGGTCGGGACCTGGAGTTCGGCGTGGCACTGGTGTACGCCGTGGTCACGGTCAGCGCCTGCCTGACCATCGCCATCCTCGAAGCCCGCGCCAACCGCAAGATCCGCTCGGACTTCGTCGCCATGGACGTCAAGGGCTGGATCATGTCGGCAAGCATCACCGCCGCGCTGCTGATTGCGTTCTGCTTCGGCCTTGCGGTCCAGGGCACGCGCTGGGAATGGCTGTCGCCGTACATCGACCCGGCGGTGCTGGCGCTGGTCTGCGTGGTGATCATCCCGATGCCGATCTCGGTGGTGCGCCAGGCGCTGGCGGACATGTTCCTGGTGACCCCGGCCGATCTGAAACAACACGTCGATGAAGTCGCCCAGGCTTTTGTCGAGCGGCACAGCATGCTGTCGTATCGGGCTTATGTGGCGAAGGTCGGGCGGTCGCGGGAAATCGAGCTGTACTTCATCGTGCCCCGGACCATGCCCGCCCGAAACATCGCCGAGTGGGACGCGTGGCGGGATGAGATCGGCAATGCCATTGGCGGTGAAGGGCCGGACCGGTGGTTGACGGTGGTGTTTACCGGGGATCCGGAGTGGGCGGAGTGATGAGGCTCTAAAAACCACAACAACCGCTTCATATTGGCCTCACAACTGCTCAGGGTATAGGATGCTGGCCAAATGCTGTCCACGACCCCGACCGTCCCCCCGAGGACGCGCCGGGCGTCGAGGTATTGCGCTAGCGTCTGCCCGATACATCAAAAGGACCTGATCATGTTTCTTTCCCGCTGGCTCCCGGGCCTGGCCAACCTGCTGCATTACCGTCGCGAGTGGTTCCGCCCGGACGTGCAGGCTGGCCTTTCGGTCGCCGCCATCCAGATTCCCATCGCCATCGCCTACGCGCAGATCGCCGGCCTGCCGCCGCAGGTGGGCCTGTATGCATGCATCCTGCCGATGATCGTCTACGCGCTGGTGGGCAGTTCGCGGCAGTTGATGGTCGGCCCGGATGCGGCCACCTGCGCCATGGTCGCCGGGGCGATCGCGCCGCTGGCCATGGGCGATCCGCAGCGGCTGATGCAGTTGTCGGTGGTGGTCACGGTGCTGGTGGGGCTGATGCTGATCGCCGCGGGTGTGGCACGGGCCGGGTTTATCGCCAGCTTCTTCTCGCGACCCATTCTGATCGGCTACCTCAACGGGATCGGCCTGAGCCTGTTGGCCGGGCAACTGGGCAAGGTGGTGGGCTTCAAGATCGAGGGCAACGGCTTCATCCTCAGCCTGATCAACTTCTTCGAGCGGGTCGGCGAGATCCACTGGCTGACCCTGACCATCGGCCTCGCCGGTCTGGCGATGTTGATCTGGCTGCCGCGACGCTACCCCAAACTGCCCTCGGCGCTGGTGACGGTGGCGGTGTTCACCCTGATCGCCGGGGTGTTCGGCCTCGACCAGTACGGCGTCGCGGTGCTCGGCCATGTGCCCGGCGGCATGCCGGAACTGGCCTGGCCGCAGACCTCGCTGGAAGAAATGAAAAGCCTGCTGCGCGACGCCCTGGGTATCGCCACCGTGAGCTTCTGTAGCGCCATGCTCACCGCCCGCAGCTTCGCCGCTCGGCACGGCTACGCGATCAACGCCAACCATGAGTTCGTCGCGCTGGGCGTCTCGAACCTGGCCGCCGGGGTATCGCAGGGCTTCGCCATCAGCGGCGCCGACTCGCGCACCGCGGTCAACGACATGGTCGGCGGCAAGAGCCAGTTGGTGGGGATCATCGCCGCGCTGGTGATCGCCGTGATCCTGATGTTCTTCACCACGCCCATGGCCTGGATTCCGCAGGCGGCACTGGGCGCGGTGCTGCTGATGGCCGGCTGGGGCCTGATCGACGTGCAGTCGCTGCGCAAGATCTGGGCGCTGAGCCGCTTCGAACTCTTTCTCTGCGTGCTCACCACCATCGGCGTGCTCGGCGTTGGCGTGTTGCCGGGGATCATCATTGCCGTGACCCTGGCGATCCTGCGCCTGCTCTACAGCATCTATCAGCCCACCGACGCGGTGCTCGGCTGGGCACCCGGCATCGAAGGCCAGGTGGACATCAGCCGCCACAAGGACGCCCGCACCGTGCCGGGCCTGGTGGTGTACCGCTTCGACGACGCGATCCTGTTCTTCAACGCCGACTACTTCAAGATGCGCCTGCTCGACGCGGTGCAGCGCGAGCCCGAGCCGAAGGCCGTGCTGTTCGATGCCGAGGCGGTGAGTTCCATCGATGTCAGCGGCATCGCGGCGCTGCGCGAAGTGCGGGATACCTTGAAGGCCCAGGGCATCGAGATGGGCATTGCCCGGGCGCGCGGGAATTTCCTCAGGATGCTGGTGCGCTCGGGCCTGGCCCGGGAGATGGACAACCATCTGCTGTATGGCTCGGTACGCGCGGGGATCCGGGCATATCGGCTATGGCGCAACAAGATCAGGCGCGATGAAGAAGATGCCGGTCGGGCTGCGCCAGTGCCCGATCTGCCTTGAGGATGGCGGACACAAACCCTGTAGGAGCGGGGGGGGGGGGGGGGCCCGCCCCCCCCCCCCCCCCCCCCCCCCCCCCCCCCG